>NZ_FNFK01000071.1 GCF_900101165.1 Alkalibacterium thalassium
AACGAAAGTGGAGCAATGGCTCCATCACCGTATCAGGCAACTCATTTTAAAAAGATGGAAAAATCCACGTACTAAGATTAGCAGATTAATGCGTTTAGGTCTAGATATGGACAGTGCTAAACGCATTGGTTACTCCAGAAAGAAATACTGGAGACTGTCAAAAACACCTGAAGTTCATTGGGTGCTTACAACGAAAAGACTCTACCGGTGGAACGTAGTTTCACTACGAGACCTGGCAGAGTCTGCTTACTTAAGATATTGAACCGCCGTATACGGAACCGTACGTACGGTGGTGTGAGAGGACGATAAATGAATTAATCATTTATCTCCTACTCGATACCCGTCTGCATATTCTTCTCAAATAAATCAGGAATGTTGGCAGTCCGATGATTATGAAGCATAAAGAGGTCACACTATCTTCAATATTTCTGGTGGCGTATCATATGTTGATTATATTTGAAGTATGTTACTATGAATTAAATAATGTAAATGACAAGTGTTATGGAAATAGAGTTTAAGAACACTCTCTATACCATTTATATTTTTTAGAGGAGGAGCTTGTATCGAAAAAGAGCGGATACACTCTTCAGGCATAGATCAGGCCTATGCTTACTGCGAAGAGATTATAAAAGAACAGTCCAAGAGTTTTTATTTTGCTTTTTCGAAGCTGCCTAAAGATAAGGCTGAAGCAGTGTATGCTATTTATGCTTTCTGTCGCCTGGCAGATGATAGCATCGATGAAGCAGAAACAAAAGAGCAGCAGGCTGAAGCACTGGCTATGCTGACCAGCGAACTGAACCGATTTGAGCAAGGGAGAGAACCGGACCACCCGATCTGGCACGCATTGAGAGATGTCTTCAGCAGATTTGATATGACGATTCAACCATTTTATGATCAGCTGAAAGGGCAGGCAATGGACTATCATTTCGAACAGCCCTCGACGCTGGAAGAGGTTGAGACTTACAGTTACTATGTAGCTGGATCTGTCGGTCTGATGCTTCTTCCGATCATAGCAACTGAGAACCATCAGGAGTTAAAAGAGCAGGCAATCGCTTTGGGCGTCGCTATGCAGCTGACGAATATATTAAGAGATGTCGGAGAAGACTATCGGGAGATTCATCGGATTTATCTGCCGTCTGATTTAATGAAGAAGTTGAACTATACTGAACAGAATCTGTCTGATGGAGTGATCAACGAATCATTTATCAGTATTTGGGAAACCCTTGCCTTAAGGGCTGAACAGCTTTATCTGGACTTCACTAAATCATTAGATCTTTTTGACAAGGATAGTCAGTATCCTGTTGCCTTGTCATCAAAAGTATACGGCGGAATTCTTGAGGCTGTGAGACAGAATAATTATGACTGCTTTTCCAAGAGAAACAAGACATCCATGATAATGAAAATGCGGATGTTGAGAGAAGTAAAGATGCAATTTGATAAGTGAGAGAGAAAATTTACAAGAATGAGGCAGAGAATATGACGAAGGTAAAACATCAGGGGAAAACGGTCGTAGTTATCGGTGGAGGACTGGGTGGATTGTCATCTGCCATATCACTGGCTCAAAACGGCTATACTGTGTCCTTGTATGAAAAAAACAGTCACCTGGGCGGCAAACTGAACAGGCTGGAAAAAGAAGGATTCGGCTTCGATCTTGGGCCATCCATTCTCACCATGCCTCATATTTTTGATGAATTATTTAAAAAAAGTGGAAAGAAACTGGCAGATTATGTACCTATCAGACAGCTTGATCTGGAATGGCGCTCGTTCTTTACTGACGGCACAACCATTGAGTTATACAATGATCTGGATGAAATGAAGCAGAAGAATCCTGCGTTAAGTGATACGGACCTTCAGGAATACCGCAATTATCTTGATTATACTCGCCGATTATATGAGGCAACTGAAGAAGGGTATTTTAATAAAGGACTGGATGATCTGAAATCCATCATTGATTACCATGGTCTTATCCCTGCATTGAAGGGGTTCGATTATTTCCATACAATGGCTCAAGGCATTGATAAGCGTGTAAAAAATCCTTACATGAGGGACATGCTGAAGTATTACATTAAGTATGTCGGTTCCTCTGCAGATGAAGCCCCGGCTGTCTTGAATGTTCTGGCATACGTACAGAAGAAAATGGGACTCTGGTATGTCGACGGAGGCATGCACAAGCTGGCTGAAGGTTTAGTCCAACTTGGAAAAGAAGTCGGTGTGAGCTTTCATACAGGTGTTGAAGTGACAGCAATCGATACGAATGAAGAGAATGAAGTGACAGGTATAAAGCTTGGCAATGGTGAGCATGTCAAGGCTGATAAAATCGTTTCAAACATGGAAGTGATTCCCACCTACAAGCGACTTTTAAATGTCGACGCTGCCCTTACAGATAAACTGGAAGAGACATTTGAACCAGCAGCATCCGGCCTCGTGCTTCACCTTGGTGTCGACCGGACTTACCCGCAGCTGGCTCATCACAACTTTTTCTTCTCGGAAAACTCCAGGCGCAACTACAAGACAGTCTTTAAAGATAAAGGACTGCCTGAGGATCCGACGATTTATCTTGTAAACAGCAACAAGACCGACCCGTCTCAGGCACCTGAAGGACATGAGAATATCAAGATCCTTCCACACATTCCTTATATTCAGGATCGGCCGTTTACAGATGCTGATTACGCTCAGCTGAGAGAACGTGTTCTGATCAAACTGGAGAATATGGGTCTGACTGATTTGAGAAAACATATTGTAGTTGAAGATCAGTGGACGCCTGTGGACATTGAACAGACCTATTACTCTACACATGGCGCGATCTACGGTGTTGTTTCCGACCGGAAAAAGAACAAGGGGTTCAAGTTTCCTAAGAAAAGTGACCAGTACAAGAACCTTTATTTTGCCGGAGGATCGGTCAACCCCGGTGGCGGAATGCCGATGGTCACGTTAAGTGGGCAGCAAGTCGCCGACATCATCATAAATGAAGACAAGTAACACCTGGTAATCATATTGAGAGAAAGGATGTGCGCAGATGAGTGAGGGAATACTTGCCGTGCTCCTTTCTATCGGTCTGATGAGCGGGTGTTTCTTTTTGTTTAAAATACCCGTCATTCCTTTAACCAAGTCTGACAGAAAGCTTCCGGGACTTTCTATCATTATCCCGGCCAGAGACGAAGAAAAATCTCTGCCGAACCTATTGAAGTCCTTGAATAGCCAGACTTATAAGGCTTTGGAAGTTATTGTTGTGGATGATGAATCCACAGACGATACAGCTAGGATTGCGGCAGCGCACGATGCGAAAGTATTGTCCACTGAAGAATCAGAACTTGAATCAGGGGGAAAATCTGCAGCTTGCTGGATAGGAGCCGAAAAGGCAAAGGGAGAATGGCTGCTCTTCCTGGATGCCGACACCTACTTTGTCAATGACCGGGCGCTTGAATCAGTTGCTGATCAATATTTGAATCAACAGGACAAGGGCTTGTTATCCATACAACCCTTTCATGAGATAAAAAAAGTTTACGAAACAGCATCGATCGTTCCGAATATCATGGTCATGGCCGGTGTCAATCGGTATAGCCTGTTAGGTGGACACATCGAAGAGAGAGGAGCTTTTGGCCCGTTTCTGCTGACGACGCGTAAGCAATATGAAGAATCTGGTGGACATAGGACCATACTGGACAGCCATATGGATGACATCGAACTGGCAAAACGGTATAAAGAAACGGGTTTACCTGTTAATGTGTTCAGTGGGAAGAAGGTTGTCCATTTCCGGATGTTCCCTGAAAGCTTTAGTCAGTTGGTCAACGGCTGGACTAAAAGCCTGATTCATGGATCGGAAGGGACCAACCCCTTAGTTCTGTTAAGTATTGCGCTGTGGATAGCGGGGATTTGCCTGTCGACGACTATACTGATTGGAACATTAGTTATCCTTGGACCAGCAGGTATTCTACTTCCTGGTCTAATCTATTTCTTTTACTGTGTGCAGTTCAGGTGGCTGATGAACAAAGTTGGTCAATTTCCGCTATGGACAGCAGGATTTCCGGTAATTTATATCATAGTCTTTCTGTTTCTGTATCTCTTTTCAGTCTTTAAGGTAAAAATACTGAAAAGAGTCAGATGGCGGAACAGAGAAATAAAGTTTTAGGCTGAAAGGAGAGAGAAGTATTGAGGTTAGTGTGGGTAAACATAGCAGTATGGCTTTTTTTCCACTTAAGCATTTCACTCGGTCTCCTGAAAGTCCCCTACAGTTACTTTGGACCTGACCACCCGTCAGACATCTTATTCAGAGAGCGGTCCTTTGAACAAAAGGGGAAGCTCTGGAGAAATGTATTTTATGTACACAAATGGAAAGACAGACTCCCGGATGGTGCTTCACTTTTCAAGATGGGTTATAAGAAGAAACAGTTGGCTGATACGACAGTAGAAACAATGCAGCTGTTTATAATGGAAACGAAAAGGGCAGAACTGACTCATCTTCTGCTTCTTCTTCCTGCACCATTGTTTTTCTTGTGGAATCCAGTCTGGGCGGGTTTTGTCATGGTGTTCTATGCAATCATCGTCAATGTCCCATTTATTATTATTCAGAGATATAATCGTATCAGGCTGGCGATGATTGCTCAAAGAAGATATAAAAGAAGATGATTTTATTCCGAATTCGTGTTACTATATAAAAGTAAGTAAAAGTAAAGGAGGATAAGGATGGGTAAAATAAATAAACTGACGGAAATAGGGTATGCTGAACTGAATGTGAGAGACCTGGATAAAATGACGCGTTACTATACTGATACAGTCGGACTTAGTCTGATTGAAAAAACTGACTCACAATCAAAATTAGGTATTGCAGAATCAGGAAAGGTCCTGCTTATTCTTGAAGAAACCCAAGGTCAGGATAACTTAGAAGTGAAAGCAGGTCTGTTCCATACCGCTTTTCTGCTTCCTGAGCGCAGGGATTTAGGAAATACATTATACAATCTTTTAAAAAATGAAGTGGCAATTGCCGGTGCTTCGGATCATGGGTATAGCGAAGCGTTATATCTGCAGGATCCTGAAGGAAATGGAATAGAGATCTACCGAGATAAGCCTAAAGAAGAGTGGGTGATCAATGATGACGGAACGATTCCAGGTGTGACCGAACAGATGGATGCACACGGCGTGCTGGACAGTCGGGATGAGAAAGTATCTCCATTATTTCCTGAAGGAACTGTCGTGGGTCATATACACTTGTCCGTATCAGACTTGAAAGAATCAGAGCAGTTTTATACTGATGCGCTTGGAATGGATTTGAAATACGAGTATGGTGCTCAGGCACGTTTTATTGCTGCTGGAGACTATCACCATCATATTGGAATGAACACATGGGCAGGTAGTGGCTTACCTAAGCGACGATCCGGCGATTTGGGACTACGTCTGTTTACGCTTGTTCTGCCTGACCGGACAGATATAGATAAGCTGGCCGATCGTCTGTCAGAAAATGGTTATCCCTTCGAACGGGAACAGGACAGTTTGTCAGTAACTGACCCGAATGGCATCATTATTACCTTTAATGTTATAGAGTGAATATAAATGGGACCTTTGGCAGAAGATACATATGTCTGTCAAAGGTCTTTTTAGTAATAATGGCAAGATTATGGATAATGAGAAATAGTATCATTCTCATCTGAATGAATTGACTAGGACCATACTTAAGATTGTGCTATCTTTAACATATAAGGCATGGACTAGGAGGACTAAGATGACTGGATTATTCAAAAATAACAAGCCAATGCTTCTGACCGTGATCAGTGGGTTTCTGATCCTGTTCGGTGGCATTGCATCATATAATAGCTGGAGACCGTTGGATGTCGTCCTCTTTATCAGTTCCTTTATCATTGGCGGGTATTATCAGGGGAAAGAAGGCATAATGGAGCTGGTAAGAGACCGATCACTCAATGTTGATATTCTGATGGTTCTCGCGGCAGTAGGGGCATCGATCATTGGTTTCTGGCTGGAAGGAGCTCTGCTGATTTTCATTTTCTCACTTAGTGGCTCGCTGGAAATCTATACAACAAATAAAAGTACAGATGCCATTTCTCATCTGATGAAGCTCACACCTGACACAGCTCTCCTCCTCACTGAAGAAGGTAGAACTGAAGAAGTGGAAACTGAAGATCTCAAAATAGGTGACTGTGTAATTGTTCCGAAGGGGTCTGCCATTCCTATAGATGGTCAACTGATCAGTCAGTATGGGCTCATCGATGAATCAGCAGTCTCAGGCGAATCGGTCCCTGTAAGTAAGCAGGCGGAAGATGTAGTGATCGGGGGAACTGTGAATATTTCTCAGCCTATTAAGGTTCGTGTGACCACTGACTATTCAGACACACTTTTCGCTAAAATAATCAGACTGGTTGATGAAGCGCAAGGTACACCGTCTCAGACAGCGACATTCATTGAGTCGATAGAAACGCATTATGTGAAAATTGTGCTGGTTTTTGTCCCAGTTATGATTCTTGTTTTCCTCTATATCCTTGGTTGGGGATTTACTGAATCTTTTTATAGAGGAATGGTCTTGCTGACTGTTGCTTCACCTTGTGCATTGATGGCCTCAGCGAGTCCGGCGACCTTGTCAGCAATATCGAACGGAGCTAAGAACGGTGTGCTGTACAAAGGCGGCTCCTACTTGGAGAATTTCAGTCAGATCAGTGCAATAGCATTTGATAAGACCGGGACCCTGACTGAAGGAACGCCGAAAGTGACGGATGTGGTATTTAATGATCAGTCATATGGCAAGGAGATCCAGCAGGTCGTTGTCGCTATGGAGAAACAGTCCAGTCACCCTCTTGCGAGAGCAGTTGTCGATCATTTGAGTGCTGAAACGGAAGGCAGACTGTTCCACTTTGACCTGATCAATGAAGTAGAAGGAAAAGGGATGGAAGGCGTTGCCGGAACAGACAGATATAAAATAGGAAAGAAAGAATTTGTTGTTAAAAATGATGATGATTACTTGGCAATTGAAGCAATGAACAGACAGAATGAGGGAAAGACAGTTTTATATGTATCAAAAAATGATGAACTGACTGCCTATATTGCTTTACTGGATCTCCCGGCTCCTGGAGCAAAAGAAACAGTAGACTATTTTAAAAGTCACAACATCAGGACCCTCATGATAACTGGAGACAATCAGGCGACAGGTGAATCGATCGGTTCATTGATAGGAGTCGATGAGGTGATAGCCAACTGCCTACCTGACGAAAAAGCGGAACTGATTCTGGAACTGAAGAAACGGTACGGCACAATTGTCATGGTAGGCGATGGCATAAACGATGCTCCGGCTCTGGCGAATGCCTCCATCGGAATTGCAATGGGTGCGGGAACGGATCTCGCTATGGAAGCTGCTGACGTGGTGCTTGTAAAAAATGATCTGCAGCAGCTGTCTTATAGTCATAAACTGTCCAGACGCCTGAACAGAATCATAATGCAGAATGTTGTATTTTCGATTGCCGTGATTGTTTTTCTGATCATAGTGAATCTGCTGCAGCTGATCAATCTTCCATTAGGAGTCATTGGACACGAAGGTAGCACGATACTAGTTATACTGAACGGCCTGCGCCTGCTCAGATGATCGAGTTTTCAGCACAACAGTTAAAGGAGAATACCCCATGGATTTATATGATATTGAAGTAGAAACGATTGAAGGAAAGAAACAGACACTGGATGAATATAGAGATAACTGGCTGATTATTGTCAATACGGCCAGCAAGTGCGGTCTAGTGGGGCAGCTTGAAGGGCTCCAGAGTATATATAACGCGTACAAAGATAAGGGAGTCCGGGTACTAGGCTTCCCCTGTGACCAGTTTATGAATCAGGAGCCGCTGGAAAATGACGAAATAAAGGAATTCTGTACCATGAACTATAGCGTGACTTTTCCATTATTTAAAAAAATCAAAGTCAACGGGAATGACGCTCACCCATTGTACAAGTATCTTAAAGAACAGACAGGCGGGAAGATGATTAAATGGAACTATACTAAGTTTATAATAGGGCCGCAGGAATCAGTGATCGAACGTTTCTCTCCTGTATCTGGTCCTGAAAAAGTAGAAGAAGAACTGAAAAAGCAGTTAGATAAATAAAAAAGAAGATTTCTTCACATGTAAAACATTTAAAACAAAGTCTTGCCTGAATAATTCATAGTACCTTGTCAGAACAGGCATTTATCCCGCTTTGATAAGGTTTATCACTCTATTCCTTCTTCACCCGTTGGGTGAAGAAAAAAATATACAAAAAGAGCACACTCTATGTTATTGTAAAGTCGACCAAAACAACAAAAACAAGAGGTGTGCTCAATGTCAACTTTACAAGAAAAGCAACTACAATTCAATCCCCATTTGGTTATGTCAAACGATGGCGGTCAATTATCCAATGATTCCGGTCTCCTTTTACTCTTTGAATTTT
>NZ_FNFK01000002.1:0-26650 GCF_900101165.1 Alkalibacterium thalassium
GCTGACTTCTCGCCATTCGTTGTTACTACTAAGCGCTGACGAGACCTCCCCGGGTAAGAACGACAACCTTCTGCTCATGTCACTGCTTCATTTACTCAATAGAATTCGGACAGTATCGGACTTCACTTTGTTATGCAAGCTTATCCGTTCTATCAAGCCTTAGTATGAAGTTTCTGTTCGTCAGTGCAAGCATTTGCGTCCATCTTCCTTCAGATTCCGCCTCACGGCGGACACCCTTGACTTTCGCTAACAGTTCCTACTGCCAAGTCTGTAGTGGACTTTCACGACCAAGTTGTCGCCCATGCCGGGCGCACATACAGATAAAACTCAATGCATAGGCATTGAGTTTTAATATCGTCTGTATATACCAGACAGGTATCTGGATATAATACTGGGCTACTAGGATTCGAACCTAGGAATGACGGGATCAAAACCCGCTGCCTTACCGCTTGGCTATAGCCCAATTAAGGGCGACTGATGGGGATCGAACCCACGAATGCCGAGACCACAACCCGGTGCGTTAACCACTTCGCCACAATCGCCATTTTTATAAAACTACACTAGCTTATTAAGCTAATGGTTACAGGGGTAGCAGGAGTCGAACCCACATCGATGGTTTTGGAGACCATAGTTTTACCATTAAACTATACCCCTATTAAATGGAGGGAGTAGGATTCGAACCTACGAACCCGAAGGAGCGGATTTACAGTCCGCCGCGTTTAGCCACTTCGCTATCCCTCCGCTATTTCATGGCGCTGGACAGAGTCGAACTGCCGACACACGGAGCTTCAATCCGTTGCTCTACCAACTGAGCTACAGCGCCTATTTATGTATGACCCCTACGGGATTCGAACCCGTGTTACCGCCGTGAAAGGGCGGTGTCTTAACCGCTTGACCAAGGGGCCGTGATAAATTAAAACTACGGAGAATGAGGGATTCGAACCCTCGATACGGAAAACCCGTATACACGCTTTCCAGGCGTGCTCCTTCAGCCACTCGGACAATTCTCCATAAGAAAACTCCGCAAGCAGGGCTCGAACCTGCGACAACACGATTAACAGTCGTGCGCTCTACCAACTGAGCTATTGCGGATAGTTAATTTGTTCAGCAACTCTTATATCATAACACTTGTCTACCACAGTGTCAATACCATATCTTGCTGATCATATAATGATGATACTCATAACAAGAAGTAAATACGCTTACTTCATTTATAAGTATATCAATCTGTACAGAAAGAAGCAATACCGGATTAATAGACGTAAAATTTGCTTCTGTATTATAAAGACAGAAATCCCCGGATCTGTCACAATGACAGTAAATCCAGGGATTAAACACTACTAATAAAGTTGATTTAATCGGTTTACCAAGACAGACGTCCAGTTATTTGGTTACGGATCCCCTTCTGAGTCTGGCCAGATATAATAATCGCGGTGTGGATCTTTTTTCCTTTCAGGGCACTTTTGAACCAAGGAGTGCTGATCAGATGTATGATTTAAGAGGAAAGTCGAAAACCGGTTGTATCAATGAAAACGAATCGGATAAATCGGATAAATGATTGCATCTTCCTACCATGACTTTCTATTCATTTGATCATTTCTACAAATGAATTGTGAGCTTGCTTTAATACTATAATAATAGAACAGTTTTAGATAGTCTTTTTGATGTATCTCAGTCATAATGGACTCAACTTTTTCCTGAAGGAACGAGAAATGTCAGAAAACCGGGCAGAACTTCGACATGTGCCGGAAAAGACGGCCCTTTTTCACCATCGATGGCTACATGTACATCTGAGTGATCCGTTTTTATCTCCGCTTGTTTGAACGGCAATACAAACGCTTTTTCCTGTGACTCATTCAATGTTGTTTTCCTGCTCAGCAATTGTGAAAAAATTGAAAGTTTTTCTTTGATAGTCGACTCTTCTATGCCCAGCATATATAGATATCCGTCATCCACTTCAGCATCATTGAAGAAATTAGGTATGCCCGTTACAGAATGCGACGCCCCAATCAGCAGCAGACTGAGTTTTTTACTGTGACTGACACCATCCACTTCCATATTAAAGTTATAGCACTCTTCTTCTCTAAGTGTCCTGATTCCTTCAATAAAGTATGCAGCTGTACCGTAACGTTCTTTCTGTTCATCACTGACTTCCCAGACGGTTTCAGGTAGGGATCCGGCAGAAATGGAACTCAAAAAGTGCTGCCCGTTGATTTTTCCTGCATCTGCTATCTGCTCACGACAGGCAGTCAAATACCTTACAGCCTCGTCAGGGTCCACCGATATATTCAGCCCTCTTGCTATATTATTTATGGTTCCGGCCGGTATGATACCGATAGACGGTTTATACTCCTGATCGACCAGCCCATTTGCTAGTTCAGAGACTGTGCCGTCACCACCTAGTACAATAATTGAGCGGTAGTGCTTACGGGCTGCATCTATTGCGAAATTAGAGATATCCTCTTTCTTCTCCGTTAGTCTAATCTGTGCTTCTCTATTATGCTCACCAAGGGCAACACGGACTTTTTCAGCAAGTTCCTCTGCACGTTTTTTTCCTGCAGAAGGGTTTGCAATAATCATGATATCGTTCATTTATATCCCTCTAATCTGTCTTTCACTTATGTCCTTATTATACTATAAATAGTTATATTAACAGAATAAAAAAGACTGAAGACGTTTAGCACGCCTCCAGTTCTCAACTATGCATATCAGGATTACTATTTTTTACTCTGGCAATCAGGGCAGAGTCCGTAAATTTCTAAACGATGAGAATTCACTTCAAAACCAGTCAGATTGCTCGCAACTACTTCGACATCATCCAGACCAGGGTAATAAATATCTTCTATTTTTCCGCATTCAGAGCAAATCGCATGATAATGTTCAGTGGAAGCGAAGTCGAACCGGCTTGAATTGTCTCCGTACATCATTTCCTTGACCAGGCCGAGTTCGGTAAATAGTCTCAGATTATTGTAAACAGTGGCCACACTCATACTCGGAAAACGGCTTTCGAGTGCCTTGTAAATTTCATCAGCGGTAGGATGATTATCCTGATCGATCAGATATTCTAATATGGCATGTCTTTGCGGGGTGATTCTGATATTATTGAATTTTAATCGTTCAATGGATTGTTCAACCAGGTAACTCATTAATTATCCATCCTTTTGGTATATTTCCTACTGTCTAAACAAATGATACAGTTTTAAATCGTATTTTGCAACAAGATGTCAGCCTTATGTTCGGTTTTTATTAAAGTTTTCTAGTGTTTGTAGTATACTTAGTCTAATCATACTAGAAAGAGTGAAATTAACGATATGAAAATCGGAGCTAGAACATTCAAGACAAGTCTGGCCGTCTTCCTTTCCTTACTCATCCCACTTACTTTAGGTTTTGAAGAAGGCGCATCACTTGCAGGTATTTCCGTGGTTGCTTCCATGCAGCCGTCAGTAAAAAAATCGTATCAGACTCTAGTGGATCGTCTGGTCGCCAATACAATCGGTGGTTTCGTTGCCGTTCTCATGACCAGTGCTTTTGGAACATCCATCGTCATTATCAGCTTTGCAACAGCTATACTTATTGCCATCCTTCATCAAATGAAGCTGAACAATGTGATTGGTCTGTCTACCATGACCCTGATCATCATTATGCTGTCGACTGATGGAGATATCTATACGAATGCGACGATTCGTGTACTTGCTACCTTTATCGGTGTCGGGATTGCATTTATAATCAATCGTTTTATCCTTCCGCCAAATTATGAAAAAAAATTGTTCCAACTGACTATTCAGGTGACTGATGATCTTACTCGTTTCATACGAGTAAGCCTCAGGAAAAATGTTCAGTATTCTCTTATGAGATCTGATCTTAATTCGATTGACGAGTCCATCAGTGACATGAAAAAATATCTGACCTTCCTACAGGACACAGAATGGAGCCGTTGGAGAAAGCACGGTGATACGTCACTGACCCGCCTTCTCGTTGTTTACCGTCAGTTTATTCGGACGACAGAAGCAGCGTATAACCTGGTCAAGACTCTGCATCAGTCAGAGAATGTCTACAATCATTTCCCAGAAGAGCTTCGTGTCCTCTTGAGAGAGCGTCTTGAAACACTGATGTCTGCTCATGAACAGATCATCCTGAAATGGAACGGCCGAGTTTTACCTCAGGAAGTCAATTTCATCGCATACAAGTCAGATCTACGGATCACCTTTATGCAGTCGTTCTTTAACGAAGCAAGCCTTGAGTCATATCTTAAAAATGATTATGGACAGAGTAATACGGTCATTCATCTGATGTCAGTTGTTCTGATTTATGAAGAAAACCTCCAGCATCTTAATATGCTGGTAAGCAGATACAAGTCTAGTCATAGAAACAATGTGTCAACCGTTGATTCGTTGCATTAAATAAGCAATAAGACCCATGAGATGCAGAAATGATGCCGTTTACTCTGGACTAGCTCTGCACCTCATGGGCTTTTCGTTGCTTATTGAATTTATCTCAAAGTTATTCCCCTTAAGGCTGACTGACAGGTTCATTTAACTGATCAGTCACTATATCAGCAGCGAGCTGCTCACCATCAGCAGTCAGTGAAAAATTGTTAGGATTATAGTAAGACTCAAGACCATTTTCCTGAGCTCTCTCTGTGAACTCCGAATGCAGTGAAATAACTGGGAGATTTCTGACTTGAGCCAGTTCTCTCATCCTGTTCAGGTAGCTCCGGTAGTCCAGTGAACGTGAATTGAGCTGATCAATTTCCTGGATAACCGGATAGGGTTCCAGAAGGACCAGTTCAGACTCTTCAAGAGCTGCGAAACTGTTTAAAATGCTGGTCATATACTGTTCTGTTTCAGCAAGTCCAATATCTCTGACTTTGTCAGGAAGAGCTGGAAGACCGAATAAAATCATGTCCGGGCTCTCTTCAACAAGAGGCTGTGCGGTCTGTCTGATATACAGTTCGTAGGAATCAAGACCAGCTTCTGTATAATCGAGAATATCAGCCCCATTTGTTGCTGCTGATTCAATGGCTTCTGTGACTGTACGCATCCATTCTGCATTCAAGTCAATGTCTCCAAAAAATGCCACGGAAACCTCGTCATTAATTAATGACAGGTAATCGATCCGATCGACAAGCGACAATGTGTCCAGCCGCCCTTCGTAATCTTCTAAGTTGGCAGAAGGCTCGACTGGTTCTTCTGCCGGCTCATCTTCTCCATCTACAGGTTCATCCTGAATTGTTTCCCCTTGCTCTTCGGTCATTTCCTCTCTCTGATTGGCTGCGTAGCGCTGCCCGAAGAAAATAGTCAGAACACAAGCGACCAGAAGAATCGGAATGCTGATGATACTCTTTTTCATATTCAGTTGTCCTTTCTTATGTAAGATAACTATACTTATATATGAGCTTAAACATAAGGAAACAGTAGAAGGCTTGAATGCCTTTCTACTGTACCGTTCCTCACAATCATTTCTTTCCGGTCAGCTGTTTGTACCGGTCATACCACAAGTCGACATAACCTTCTGAAAAAGGACCTTTTTCCTCATTGATCCATTCAACAAGTATTTTGATGTGCTCCTTTAAAATCAGATCGATTTCATCAGGATAGTCCCATTTTTTGCTATGCTCTTCGTATTCATCTACATCCAGCAGACGTTTTTCACCATCTGGAAAAACTTTGACATCAAGGTCATAGTCGATATATTTAGCTCCTTCTTCATCGATCAGAAAAGGCGAAGCCATGTTACAATAATAGGATGCCCCTTTTTGTCTAATCATCGTGACGATGTTGAACCAGTAGTGTTTATGGAAGTATACAAGAGCGGGTTCTCTCGTTTTCCATCGTCGGCCGTCTGATTCAATGACTAAAGTGTGGTCGTTGCAACCTATCAGAGCATTCTCTGTAGTTTT
The DNA here is from genome assembly GCF_900101165.1 of Alkalibacterium thalassium. Classification (GTDB taxonomy): domain Bacteria; phylum Bacillota; class Bacilli; order Lactobacillales; family Carnobacteriaceae_A; genus Alkalibacterium; species Alkalibacterium indicireducens. Next base: position 5,900 of record NZ_FNFK01000002.1, read on the forward strand.
GAGAACCATCGTATCACGCCAGGTGCGGTGCAAGCTGCCATCGTGCTTATAGCTTTTGATTGTGATGAACTCCCCTTCTTTCGGAAATTTCATCTATGTTCCAACTCTCTAATCATTTTAGAAAAAGTATAGCCTGTTTCCCAAATCTCAAGAATAATTATATCATAAAATACTCTTGAGTGAATAATGTTTAAGCAATTCGGACATCTATTCTCTAAAATAAGGTTATTGCATTGACCAGGTTCCAGACTTTTTGTGTTGGAACTGGAAAGGCTGTTTCAGGAAAATCATCTGGATGGATTGGATAAAGCGTTTGACCTAATGCAATTTCTTTAATCACTTTTGCTTCATATATAGATAGATTCCACTTCAAGTGAGAGAATACGTGTGTATAGGTGCCTTTTAAAATATTATCAAAAGCAATAATCAGTCCGTACTCTTTTCTAATATAGTCAACGATTATCTCTGACTGAATTTTTGTAAAAGACTCAGAAGACCCTCCGAAAGATTTCCATCCGTCTTCATCAAGTATGTCTGCAGGAATCATGAGAAACGTCCACATACCAGAAAGAACGCCCTCTGATGCTCTCTTTTGAAACAGATATTCTCCATTATCGTTCGAAACGGCTAGAACGATGTGAGACTCTTCTCTGACTTTTTTCTTCCCTGCTTTTACAGGATACCTAGTCCAGGTTTCATTTAAATACGATGCATTGAAGTCTTTGACCGGACTCATTTCAGGCTTATAATTTCTGGGTGTACATATGGTTGCCCCAAGATCCATCAAAGCCTGGTTGAAGTCGCCGGGACGGTTTTTATCAATCAGCAGGCGGATCATTTCTTCGAAAACTTTTCGGCTGGAGGCTTTACCTATATCGAGCTCGATTTCAAACAGGCGGCTCAGCACGCGCATGACATTGCCATCGACGGCAGGTTGAGGCTGATTGAAAGCTATGCTGCTTACCGCTCCTGCTGTATAAGGCCCGATTCCTTTCAGACTTTTAATGGCATCATACTCCTCTGGAAAAATCCCGTTGTGGTCTGTCATAATCTGACCAGCTGCTATCTTCATGTTTCTTACTCTCGAGTAATAACCGAGACCCTCCCATAGTTTAAGCAGCGTATCTTCTGAAGCTTCTGCCAGATCACTGATCTCCGGCAAGGTGTCGATAAATCTCTCATAGTAAGGAATCACCGTATCGACCTGGGTCTGCTGAAGCATGATCTCTGAAATCCAGATGTAATAAGGGTTAGATGTTCGTCTCCATGGCAGATCACGCTTGTTTGCATCATACCAGTCAAGAAGGGTTTTCCGGAACGCCTCTATCTTATCCTCGTTCCACATAATAATGCCTTTTTCTTTCAGCACGTCTTTATTCTTCATACAATTAGTCACTCATCTTCCTTTTTTTCATTGATAAACTGATCGATCAGTTCAGATGGATAGCCTTTTGAGTATAAGAAAGCTTTAGTCCGACTGATGAGATCATACCCTTTGTATTTCCTCGCATAACGGGTCAACACTTTCTCTCCTTGTTTCTTGAGCGCTTCATATTCCTCGTCATCAGACTGGTCTATTTCCAGATTATCCATTACCTGTTGGATCACATCCGACTCAAATCCGCTGGTCATCAGCTGCTGCCGTACTTTCTGATTCATTTCTCTACTTGACTTGTTGCGTTGGCGTTTTAGTACTTTTTCTGCAAGCTTTATAGCATTCTCGACCTGAAGTTCGTGTGAGTATTCATCCAGTCCGGTCAGAATGTCTGACTTGCTCAGCCCCTTTTCACCCATAGCGCGCTCGATTTTTCTGGGACCTTCCAGTTTCAGCAGACTGTTCGTCCGGACGAAACTTTTGGCATATTCTTCATCGTTGATTAGTCGGTGAGTTTTCAGTTTTTCAATGATCGGCTCGATGGTCTGGTATTCCTTGTCAATTAAATAATCGACGATTTCTTTTTCTGACCTCATTTTATAATTCAGATAATGAAGGGCAGCCTGATAGCCTTTACTCATTTCTCCCTTTTCCCTTAAGGCCTCGATCTCTTCTTTAGTCAGCTCTTTGCCTTTGATCAGTCTATGTTGAACAAGAAGATTGTCATCAACTGGGAAGGCATATTCATCATTGATGTAAATGTTGAATCGGTTCTTGGCTTTTTGAGCCTGAACTTTCGTGATAATATAAGTGTCCGGTTCTGATGGTTTATTATTCTGACTTTTCTCTTTCCCTGATTTAATCTTTTTGCCAGCAGCAGACTTTTTCTTCTGTTTCGGATCAGCATCACTATTTCTAGGCCTCGATGGTCCCAGTTCGATCAGTTTTGCTGCTTTTTTTATTTCATCTTCACGAGTCATTATGTCCCTCCTTGATGTAGTATCTTCCTCCAGTATAGCATGTTTGCTCAAAGTTTTTAATGGTGCTCAGCTCGTAGTCAGGATTTGTAAATCTCAATTCGTCCTCTTTGCCAGTCAGTCCTGAATTCTATAAAAAAAGCTAGAACACTCTCAACTTGAGTATCCTAGCTTAAGGCTATTAAACAGTATCATCTTCACTTTCGGTATCTGGATTAGGGTTTAAATCCAGCTCCACTTCGTTTCCCGGAGACTCTCCTTTGGCTTTTCTGTCCACTTCTTCTTCTGACAGTTTATCTCTCAAGGGACGATCTTTGATGTAGCCCAGAGGAGCTGAAGTATCAGGAGAAACGACCTGATTATATGCGGGGTCGTCTCCACTATTATTTCTTTCATTATGGTTAGGTCTTTTTAATTCATTATCTTTTGACATACTATCATCCTTTACTTTGTCATCCGTTCACTATCACTCCACCGTTTACATGAATCGTCTGTCCTGTAACATAGCTGGAATCATCGGAAGCGAGGTAAACATAGGCAGGAGCAAGTTCATACGCTTCTCCGGGTCTACCAAGTGCACCGTCCTTTCCAAACTCTTCCAGAGCCTCTTCTGGGAATGTTGACGGTATTAGCGGAGTCCAGATCGGTCCTGGAGCGACAGAATTGACTCTGATTTTCTTATCAAGTATCTCCTGGTTTTGTGCCAGAGAACGAGTAAATGAAACTCGGGCCCCGTTTGTTCCAGAATAGTCAATAAGTGTGGGATTACCTTTGTATGCTGTGATCGAAGAAGTGTTAATGATCGAATGTATGCTGTGATCGAAGAAGTGTTAATGATCGAAGCGCCTTCTGACAAATGATTAAATGCTGCTTTCACAAAGTAGAACATACTGAATATATTTGTTCTGTAGGTACGATCGATCTGTTCCGCCTTGATATCAGTAATGCTGGCCTGATATCTCTGTTCACCAGCATGATTGACAAGCACATCGATGTTGCCCCATTTGTCAGTGAGACTGCTGATCACTTCTTCAGCAAATGATTCGTCACCAACATCACCTTTAAACACGAGAACTTCTGCTCCGATTTCTTTCAGTCGATTTTCAGTACGGGTGGCGTCTTCATCAGATGAGTGATAGGTGAACGCAACCTTTGCACCCTCTTTAGCGAAAAGAATAGAAGTAGCTGCTCCAATTCCAGAATCTCCACCCGTAATTAGAGTAACTTTTCCTTCAAGTTTACCTTCAGCTTTGTAGGTGTCTGATTCTATGAGAGGTTTTCGATCCATATTCTTGGACTCATCATCCATGAAATAATCTTTTTTCGGCTTCTGTGTTTTTACTTTGTCCTGTTCCCCCAATATATATCTCGCTCCTTGAATGATTTAATTTTCGGATTTCATCCCAGCATCTTCTGAGTCTTCCGGATAATTGGCATCTGCTTCAGGTGCATCTGATTTTTCTGAGGGATCTTTTTCCTGTTTACATTCAGTGTTCAAAGGACTCTTAGGTTCAGGTTTGACAACCCCTTTTGCCACGTCGTTGCCGTATCCATGTACAGATTCTTCAACTTCTACTGTTTCTTCTTCTCCTGTCAGATCCGGATCTTCTTCTTTATTCTGTTTCAGATCTTCACCACTGTGCTCTTCGTCAGAAAATGATTGAGGTGTTTGAACTTCTTCTTTACGCGTATGTTCAACCTGACTCGGATCAATGGAATTTGTCATTAACTCCTCATCTGTTTCAGATGTTTCAATATCTTTAGGTTCCTTATCCTGACTTTTGTCATCTTTTATCGCTGATTCTTCTTCAGAATTGACCTCATCTAATGGTACATCTCTTTTTTCTTTATCTGTCATGTCATTTCTCTCCTCTTTTACTATATCTTCATTTACTTCTGATAACTCTATTGTACGTGGTGCATCACTGTTGGCCAGAAGTATGATTTCCCCTTCTTGCAATGCATCCATGTAATGTTCAGCTCGATCATGAGGAACACCGTAATCCTCAAGAATTGAGTGAGAAGCTTCACTGTCATAAGAACCAAAAGAGAAGGTTTCTTTAATCTTCTCCCAGACGTTACCATCGCTTTCTTCGACAGTGACTTGATCGACTTGAACATTCTTCAAGCTGTTAAGCCTCGCGTCGTACGAATTGTGCCTGTCCATAACCAAAGTAAGCTCATCGGAAGAATAACCTTCCTCACTGATCAGGCGATTAACCTCTTTAATTGTGTCTTCTTCATCCGAAAATGTTCCCAATATGTGACGATCCATTTCATCACCCTTTCGTCATTAATTTTGTCATATTTTATTCACTTATTTACATGTTTAATGTTATCATTGACTTAATAACTTGTAAAAGAATACGCTTTTCAGTGAGTTTCTGATGAATAAAATTTAATAATGTATATTTATTAAATTATGCACATTTTAATAATGAGTCAGTATCATTAAATAATAATTCTAATATAGTATTTTACTGCTAAAAAAATTAATATTTTACCCTTTTTCAAAAAAAAGTCTCGAAAAACACCCGTTTTTTATACAAATCTTGTTTATTTTCTTCAGTGTTATGGTATATTTAACATGGGAGATGTTATCGATTATAGCAATTGGGAAAGGATTAGATCTTATGAAGAGTCATGAGAAAAAAGAAGCCTTGAAGAAAGAACGGATCAACAAACTCAAGGAGCTCACAAGTGAATCAATGAATTACCGATATTTAATCCAGGATCAATTGTCAGATGCCATAACAGCCGGTAATAGCCAACTACTTGAAGAAACACTTGATTTGATCGATGTAGAGAAAGTACTGGAATATCTGGATCAGACCAGTGACTACGACCTCATTCATCGGTTTAAATGTCATCTTGTCACTGTCAATACGTATGCTCGTATCGCTGCTAAAAACGGTGGGGTGTTGCCCCTTTACTTACATCTGATTTTTGAGCGGTTTTCAATGATTATCAACGACGCTGATTCAATTGATTATCTAGTTGAACATGTTTATTTCCAGATTTTCAGAGAATACTGCCACGCAGTCATTCACTTCTCTACATCTAGTTATTCTACGGTCCTGAAAGAGATTGTCAGTTATATTACTGAAAATTTGACAAGCGAACTGACGTTGACAAATATTGCTTCGATTTATGGGATGCATCCAGTTCATCTTGCACGTAAATTTAAGCAAGAAACGGGAAATACATTTATCGGCTATGTTAACCAGCAGCGTGTTTATCTGGCAAAATATTACTTCCATTTAGGAGAACATCAGTTAAGTGAAGTTGCAAACTTGGCTGGCTTCAACAGTCACTCCTATTTCACAAAAGTATTCAAAAAAATTACAAGTCAGACCCCTACTAAGTATTTGAAGGAATTGCCTGACAGAGAAAAAATTTAAAACTGATGCAAAAAGGCCTGGACAATTGTCCAAGCCTTTTTTTGTAAGTGCTAACCAACTCATTTGTCTACCAGTTGACCAGCTCTCCTGCCCCACTCGTACTTTTAAGATGATAAGTTGGTCCATTCTTTTTGGTGAATGTCATTGTAATATCAGATTTGACCGTCTCTTTAATCGGATAATCCATGCCGGCATTCATAGGAGCAATCATCTCTGATCCATTTTTTAAACTCACTGTTACTTCAAGTTTTTTGAACAAATCCTTCATAGTGATCGTATAAGACTCCTCATCTGGACTGACCGTCAAATCAGTTACTGTTCCATAATAAGTAGCGAACCGATGCTCTTCTTTTCCATCATGAAAGATGGCAATGGCCCCTTCTTTTTTCAACGGACCCTTTTCCAGTTCAGCAGCAGAAAGAAACAGAGTAGCTTCACTATCGTGCTCAAATCCATTGGCATGTGCCCAGGCATAACGGCTGGGGAAAGTACTGCCCCTGTCCTTTTCGATATAACCTAAAGCATCAGACAATTCGATCGCTTCTCCATTAATACTGATTCTGCCTTTGACGGTATGCCTAAGACTTACAATGTCGTGGTTACATGGCATGTTCAAGTATTCGAGAGGCCCCATGATACTTGGCGTGTACAGACTCTGTCTTATAGGAAGGAACAGACCGAAATCAAAATCGATTAGCAGCTCTGTCTCTCCGTCATTAAGGCTGGCCTTTACACCTTTTTCATTAAACACGAATTTTGGCATCATGACAGTCTGAGGATCTCCTACGACATCAAATTCATCTCTGCTGAAAGTAATTTTCCCACTATAATAAGTATCCTTGTAGACGATATTATATTGAACAAATGATTCCTGCTCTGAAAAATGTGCAACTCCAGGGATTAGGGCAACAGATAAATCATTTTTCTTATCGTTCGTCTTGATAAACCATCCTTCAAAATAGTTCTCTCTTCTGTTTTCTCCTCTAAAATTAAATCTGTTCGCCATTGCTTTCCTCCTGATCTATTATATGAGCAAGCTCGGTTAAAGGCGGATAGCCTATGTTCAGAAGCTGTATCTCTCCTGTAAAGGCTGGTGATTCTTGACTGGAAAAGCCTTTTTTGAAGAAACCGATACTGTAAGTTTTGTCAGCTATTACCGCAGCCCCGAATACATAACCATTGTCTGCAGACAAACCGGAAGGAATGTCGATAGCTACTGTCCTGAACGTCCCATCATTTACTCGTCTGATCACTTCCAGATAAGGGTCTTCCACCTCCCGGTCAAGGCCTATCCCGAATAAAGCATCAACAATCAGCGTATCAGGATCATTCGGCCAGCTGTTCTCCAGGCTGTATACACATGGCACATTCAAATTGCGAGCGATTTTAAGCTGTGCAGCTGTTTCTTCAGAAGCACGCTCTGGGTCTCCTACAACACATATCGTAACCGCTTTTCCCGCCTGATGGAGCAGACGACCTACAGCTATTCCATCCCCTCCGTTATTCCCTGTGCCGCAGAGAATGAGGGCGCTTTTGAATTCAAAGTCTTTCATCATGGCTTCTACTGTAGCTATAGCCGCTCGTTCCATGAGCACGAGTGAAGGCATGCCAACCGACTCGATCGTATACCGATCGATTGCTTTGATCTGCTTTGCACTTAGTCACTTAGTCATCTCCATCCTCCTCCCACATAGTATTGCACACACAGTATAACAAAAAAGGAGTCTGCTTTTACACAAACTCCTCTCGGGTAATCAGCTGTTCATAATATCTTCATACAAATCGGGATTGAACTGCTTTTCCTTCAGCATAATGATTTCATGCTTGTATGGCGGTTTCTTATTCTTCTTATCTTCGCCGACAAATGGCGTCTCAAGAATCTTCGGCAGATGTGCCAGTTTCGGGTGATGAACAACTTGACTCAGGGAATCAAACCCAATTTCTCCAAAGCCGATATTGGCATGTCTGTCCTTAGCCGCACCCTGAATATTTTTTGAGTCATTGACATGAATGACTTTCAGCTTGTCCAGACCGATGATGCGGTCAAACTCATCCAGAACCCCTTCAAAATCTTCTCTGACGTCATATCCGCCATCATGAATGTGGCAGGTATCCATTGTGACCGAAACCTTGTCTTTCAATTCGACTTTTTCAATGATCTGAGCCAGTTCCTCAAAAGATCGACCGATCTCTGTTCCTTTACCGGCCATCGTTTCCAGAGCAATCTGTAAGGTCTGATCCTCGTGGAGAATTTCGTTCAGCCCTTGAGCGATCTGATCGATAGCCGCTTCCGGCCCTGCACCGACGTGTGCGCCGGGGTGCATCGTCATCTGAGTCGCTCCCAGAGCTTCGGCACGTCTGATCTCGTCTTTCATGAATTCTACCGCAAATGCATAGTTTTCCTTTTTGATCGTATTCCCTAAATTGATGATATAAGGTGCATGAACGACAATATCGGATACATTGATCGCATTTTCCTTCATGAATGTCTGACCGGCCTCAATGTTCATATCTTCGATCGCTTTGCGTCGTGTATTCTGAGGAGCACCTGTATATATCATAAAGGTTGATCCGCCGTATTGAGCTGCATCTTTTGCGGCTCCAAGCAGCATGTCTTTCCCTTTCATCGATACGTGTGACCCGAGTAAAACCATTTTAATCCTCCGTTTTTTCCTCTGTTGTTTGAAGTGACAATTTCAGTTCATCCAGCTGATCCTGTGAAACCACTGAAGGCGCACTAGTTAATGGATCGATGGCTTTTCCATTCTTAGGAAAGGCAATGACTTCTCTGATGTTCTCTTCTCCGGCCAGGATCATGACCAGTCTGTCCAGACCGAACGCGATTCCTCCATGTGGCGGGAAACCATATTCCAGTGCATCAAGTAGGAAGCCGAACTGATTCTGAGCCTCTTCTTTAGTAAAGCCTAGTGCATTGAGCATATCTTCCTGAACCGCTCGATCATGGATCCTGATTGATCCTCCACCGATTTCATATCCGTTCAAGACGATATCATAGGCATCAGCCATCGCTTTCTCAGGAGATGTCTTAAGCAGCTCGACATCAGATTCAACAGGCATGGTGAATGGATGGTGGGCTGCATTATAACGCCCTTCCTCCTCGTCATATTCAAGCAGTGGCCATTCGACGATCCAGGCAAAAGCAAGTTTTGACTGATCGATCAGATCCAGTTCCTTACCTAGATGGCTTCTTAAAGCACCCAGTGCATCGTAGACAACCTTATCTTTATCTGCAACAAACAGCAGCAGGTCTCCCGGAGCAGCATCCATTTTACTCATCAAGGCTGACTGCAAGTCTTTTTCAGAGAAGAATTTTGAGATCGGACCTGTCAGGCCTTCATCTGTCACTTTCATCCAGGCTAAGCCTTTCGCTCCATAAATCTTCGCTACCGATTCCAGTGCATCGATATTTTTACGGGAGTAGGAGTCTGCTGCACCTTTGACAGTCAGACCTTTAACCATGCCGCCTGATTCAACTGCAGAAGAAAAGACTTTGAATGAAGACTGTTCGGCAATATCTTTCAAGTCCACAAGTTCCATATCGAAGCGCAGATCTGGCTTGTCGCTTCCAAAACGTTCCATCGCTTCTTTATAAGTCAGTCTTGGGAATGGTTTTTCAATAGTGATTCCTTTTACATCTTTAACCAGACGAACCAGAAGGTCTTCCATCAGTGCCTGGATGTCTTCTTTTTCGATGAAGCTTGTCTCGATATCCACCTGGGTAAATTCAGGTTGTCTGTCTCCACGCAGATCTTCATCTCGGAAGCAGCGGACGATCTGATAGTATTTGTCATAACCTGAACTCATTAAGAGCTGTTTAAAGAGCTGAGGCGACTGTGGCAAAGCAAAGAATTTGCCCTGGTTTGTACGAGCCGGAACGAGATAATCACGTGCGCCTTCTGGAGTAGATTTAGTCAGGTAAGGTGTCTCAATATCGAGAAAGCCCTGATCATCCAGAAAGTCTCTAAATGACTTCTTCACGTCGTGACGGAGTTTCATGTTCTTCTGCATGCGTGGCCGTTTCAAATCCAGGTAGCGGTATTTCAGACGGATGTCATCGGATACGTCGACAGCATCACTGATGTCAAATACAGGCGTCTTGGATTCACTTAGTATTGAAATGCTGTCTGCTACTATTTCAATGTCTCCAGTAGCAAGGTCCTTGTTCTTCTGTCGTTCGGCACGAGAAACAACTTTTCCTGTTACTTCAAGAATATACTCAGAACGGATGGTTTCAGCTATCTTCAATGCTTCCTCGCTGATTTCTCCGTTAAATACGACTTGTACGATCCCTTCACGGTCTCTCAGGTCTACAAAGATCATGCCCCCGAGGTCTCGTCTTTTCTGGACCCATCCTTTAACTGTGACAGTCTGGTCTTCATGCGACTGTCTGACTTCCCCACAATATACTGTTCGTTTCATATTATTCTTCTCCTTTTTCTGTTGATCTGATCAATGATGAATAGGTCTCATCGAAGCGTAATGCCAGTTCCGTCAAACTCACTTCTGTCTGGATTCCTGTACTCAAGCGCTTAACCTGAACGATCCCATTATCGATTTCCTGGTCTCCTAAGGTAAAGACATAATCGGCATTCAGCTTATCTGCCGTCTTGAACTGCTTGCCGGCCTTTCTATTCATGAATTCCCGTTCAACGGAAAGACCATTCTGTCTCAGGACTTGTGCCAGTTTATTTGCAGCGCGGTCAGCACGGTCTCCCATAGTGACAATATACGCGTCGAGTGGATTTAATTCTGGATAATCAAAATCCATGTGTTCGAGAAGAAGAACGAGGCGCTCCAGTCCGCATCCGAACCCGAAGGCTGGAGTAGACGGTCCACCGACTTCTTCTACAAGTCCATCATATCGTCCTCCGGCACACACTGTCGCATTGGCTCCGAACTTCGGATTTGTAGTGATCACTTCAAAGATCGTATCATTATAGTAGTCCAGACCGCGTACCATGTTCGTGTCAATGATGTAAGGAATATCCAGTTCTTCTAGCATCCCCTTGACTGCTTCAAAGTGAGCTTTAGATGCTTCGTCCAGATAGTCCAGAATTGACGGCGCATCTTTGACAATTTCTTTGTCTTTCTTATCCTTGCTGTCCAGTACTCTCAGTGGATTTTTATATAGTCTGACTTGTGAATCTTTACTTAATTCGTTTAAGTGAGGCTCCAGATAGGCAATCAGTTCCTCTCGGTAAGTCTGTCGAGTCTCTGTACTCCCAAGTGAATTGATGACCAGTTTCAGATCAGTAATACCGAACTGCTTGAAAAGATCCATTCCCAGAACCATCGTTTCCACATCGACTGATGGATTTCGGCTGCCGAACACTTCTACACCTATCTGGTGGAATTGACGCTGTCTGCCGCTTTGAGGTCGTTCATAACGGAACATAGGTCCCATGTAAAACAGCTTGGTCGGTTTGTGGAATTCAGGTCCATACAGCTTGTTCTCAACATAAGCTCTGACTACACCTGCAGTTCCTTCGGGTCTGAGTGCAATGTGTCGGTCGCCTTTATCTCTGAAATCGTACATTTCTTTAGTGACGATATCGCTTGTTTCTCCTACCCCACGGGCAAATAATTCAAGCTGTTCAAACATTGGCGTTCTAATTTCATTGAACTGGTATGCTCGCATCAAGTCTCTTGCTTTATCTTCAATAAACTGCCATTTTCTGGTTTCTTCAGGCAACAGATCAACTGTTCCTTTCAGCTTCTGATAATTCATTTTATCTAGTCCTCCACTCTTAATGCCTATTTTTTTCCATAAAAAAAACCTCTTCCCGTTCAGATAATGAACAGAAAAAGGACGTGTCAGGTTATCACGTGGTGCCACCTTAATTCAGACAGTACGCAAAGACGTACTCTCACTCAACAGATTTATCGCTCTCACGTGACGAGCCTCCTCGTCAGCCCTCTAAGGTGTCATCCAACTGTCTATCTAAATCTCTTTCAGCCAGGGAGATTCTCTCTTTAAGACGGGTCAGTATTCAGTCCTCAGTTCGGGGATCATGCTATTTGAATTGTTCTTTTAGCTTACAAGAAAGCTTAAAGAATGTCAATACAGCTTGGATATTGTAATCTTTTTCAAGCCGTTATGGCATTCATCTAAGTTAAAATGTATAATGAACGAAACGATTTTTGTCGATTGCCGCGCTTATTTTCTAAAATATATTGCTAATATTTTCATAAATTGAGTATAATATAAGAAAACAGATGAAAGGAGAGGTGAATAATGGATCAAACAGACATACATAATCGATTAAGCAAACGGACTTTTATCTTTCTGATCATCGGCCTGCTTACCCTTCTAATGGGCTCTCTTGTAGCACTAGCGAATGAAAACAGAGTAACCGTACTTGCAAGTACGTTGAATGTCAGATACGGTCCCGGTCTGTCCCATGAAATTCTGACTCAAGTTCATGAAGACGAGCACCTTCATGTTCTAGGTGAAGATAATCAGTGGTACAAAGTCAGACTGTCGAACAATGATATCGGCTGGGTAGCCAGCTGGCTTGTAGAAAATGAGGAGGTAACTGTAGATAATCGAGCGACTGGGCGCATCACCGGAAATAAAGTGAATGTTCGTCAGTTCTCCACTACAGAGTCCCCTATCCTGGGTACCGTCCATTCTGGAGAAGAATATGAAATCTTGTATAGCGAGAACAACTGGATTCAGATCCTCTTCAATAACCGGGTAGCCTGGATCCACTCCGATTACGTTGAACGCCTTGAAGGAACGCCTACCGCACTGGCATCTTCAGATAGTGAAGGAAAACAGATTCGTATTGGCATGGGTCCTACTAATCTGAGACAAGGTCCGGGTACTGACACGCCTATAGTCACGACAGTCAGTGACGTAACCGAATACTCTGTCATAGAAGAAACAGACGACTGGTATGGAATCAGACTGACAGATGGAACACTGGCGTATGTCGCAAGCTGGCTGGCAGAAATAGTTGAGAGTAATGACTCTTCTACAGTTCAGTCTGCTGAACCTGCCGATACTGCTGCGCCCCAGGTCCAGCAGGCCAGTAGTCTAGCAGAGGCAACAATCGTCATCGATGCCGGTCATGGTGGACACGATCCTGGAGCAGTTGCTAAAACAGGTTTTACTGAAAGCGAAGTCGCACTCAGCACATCACTTAGACTAGCAGAGATTCTTGAAAGAGCTGGAGCAAATGTCATCCTAACCAGAAGTGATGACTCGTTCGTTACTTTGAATGACCGCGTCTATTATGCCCACCGTGCTCGAGCCGATGCCTTTATCAGCATTCACTATGATGCCCTCGAAATCCCAAACACGATGAGCGGCACCACGACTTATTATTATTCTGAGTCGGAAAGAAATCTGGCAGATACCATCAATACAAAATTGACTCAACAAGGGCCACTTAAAAACAATGGCGTCCGACACGGTAATTATTTCGTTCTGAGAAACAATGCTCAGCCATCCATCTTACTTGAGCTTGGCTATCTGGATAACGATCACGACATCACGATAGTCAACACTGCAAACTACCAGCAGACAGTGGCCGAAGCAATCTATCATGGCCTGTCAGCATACTTTGCTCCATAAACTGTCAGCAACATATAGATAGGCAGAACTTCTCTTAAGGCAGCAGAAAAACCCTGATCCATATAATTGGGTCAGGGTTCTTTGCTGTCTTATTTATTTTTTGAATCGATGAGGATCGTCACAGGTCCATCATTCACTAGACTGACTTTCATGTGAGCACCAAATTTACCAGTTGCTACATTTATCCCTTCAGCAGAGAGCTGCTTATTGAAAGACTCATACAAAGCAGCAGCCTTTTCTGGACCTGCCGCACCTGTAAAACTAGGTCGATTCCCTTTTTTCGTATCCGCATGCAAGGTGAACTGAGATATTGATAAAATCTCACCTTCTACATCTTTAAGGGATCGGTTCATTTTTTCATCGTCATCTTCAAAGATTCGCATATTGGCAACTTTCCTGACTAGATAAGCGACATCTTCTTCTGTATCATTGTCTTCTACACCAAGAAGAACGACAAATCCCTTACCAATCTCTCCAACGGTTTCTGCTTCCACTGTGACCTTTGCTTTCGATGCTCTCTGTATGACGGCTCTCACAATAATCCTCCTGTTGTCTTTATGCTTTTTTAGGATGTAATTCGTTTGACTGAATAGACATCCGGTACTGTTTTTATTTTATCTACGATCTGTTCCAGTTCTTTCAGGTTCTGTATCGACAGTGTCAGTTTGATGATGGCTGTCCCACTCTTGTCCAGCTTACCGTTGACATTACTCAGCTTGCTTGTTTGAGAGTTGATAACTTGTAGAATTTCATTAAGAAAACCGGAACGGTCGAATCCTTCAATCTGCAGTTCAGCGTCGTATTCTTTTTTCGAATCACTGGATTCCCATTCGACATCGATCAGACGATTGACCTGATCATCTGTCCCCTGAATGTTTGGACAGTCTACTCTATGAATCGATACACCTCTACCTCGAGTGATATATCCGACGATTTCATCCCCAGGAACAGGGTTGCAGCACTTGCTTAAACGGATCAGCAGGTTGTCTGCACCCTGAATCACGACCCCGCCTTCGTGACGGATTTTCATTTTTTCGGGTTCTTTCTTGTTCTTTAGCTCGATTGTTCCAGTGGTATCATCCAGTTGAATCTGATCTTTTTCTCTATCTCTGCGTTCCTTATCGGTCAGGCGGTTGGCGATCGTTGTGCTTTTCAGCTCACCATAACCAATCGCAGCAAACAGATCTTCTTCATTATGATAATTGAAGCGTTTAGCAACTTTAAGAATGTTATCTTTCTTTAAAATCTGCTTAGGATTGAACTCCATATCGATCAGAAGCTTTTCAAGAATCTCTTTACCTCGTTCAACATTCTGCTCTTTTTCCTGTGTCTTGAAGAAACGCTTGATCTTATTCTTAGCTTTGGACGTATTGACATAGTTCAACCAGTCCCTACTTGGACCGAATGAATTTGACGACGTCAGCATTTCAACGATATCTCCGGTTTTCAGCTTGTAGTTCAGCGGAACGATCTTCCCGTTCACTTTAGCCCCCATCGATTTATTTCCCACTTCGGTATGGACATGATAGGCAAAATCAAGAGTACTTGATCCTGAAGGGAGTTCCATGACGTCCCCTTTAGGACTGAACACATAGACTTTATCCTTAAAGATATCCTGCTTTATCGAATCCATAAAGTCGCTCGCATTTCTTGATTCGCTTTGAAGTTCAAGGATGTCTCTGAACCATGAGATATGTTCACTCAACTGATCATTATCCAGTTTAGTTGAAATACCTTCCTTATAAGCCCAGTGAGCAGCTACCCCATACTCAGCAATTTCATGCATTTTAACGGTTCGAATCTGTACTTCCAGCGGTGTTGCATTCGGCCCCAGAACAGTCGTATGAAGGGACTGATACATGTTGGCTTTCGGCATGGCGATATAATCCTTAAAACGTCCGGGCATCGGTTTCCATCTGGTATGGATCGCTCCCAGAACCGCATAGCAGTCTTTGATGGATTCAACAATGATACGAATCGCCAGCAGGTCATAAATTTCATTGAACTGCTTTTTCTGACTTTTCATTTTCTTGTAAATCGAATAGATGTGCTTCGGACGTCCTGTTATCTGAGCTTCGATTCCCAGTTCTTCTACGGATTCCTGAATGGCCTGCTTCGCATCATCAATATAATTTTCCCGGTCTTCTCTTCTTGAATTCATCAGATGAACGATTCGGTAATACTGCTGAGGATTCATGTAGCGCAAAGAAGTATCTTCCAGTTCCCACTTCATTCGGTTGATCCCTAAACGATCCGCTAGCGGAGCATAGATTTCCAGCGTTTCTATAGCTATATCTCTCTGCTTTTCTGGTCGGTGATGTTTAAGTGTCCTCATATTGTGAAGTCTGTCGGCCAGTTTCACCAATACGACACGTACGTCCTGAGCCATTGCCAGAAGCATCTTACGATGATTCTCTGCCTGGTGCTCCTGCTTCGACTTGAATTTGATTTTACCCAGTTTTGTTACTCCATCTACCAGGTCGGCAACTTCCGGTGAAAAAATCTCTGAAAGATCCTGGTAAGTGTAGTCCGTATCTTCAACGACATCGTGGAGAAATCCTGTGGCAACCGTGACAGGGTCCATTCTAAGTTCGGCAAGAATGCCTGCAACCTGAACCGGGTGCATGATATAGGCTTCTCCGGATTTTCTCATCTGGCCTTCGTGTGCTTTATCTGCAAGGTCAAAAGCCTTCTTCACAAACGCTACATGCTCACTGTTCATATATGTCAAACAGAGGGCAATGACCTCCTGAGGCGTATAATCTTTATTCTGTGGCACATCGTTCACCTTCATTCCATATTAGGTTCTTAAATGATTCAATTTAAATGATAAGAAAACCAGCACCTCAGTGAGTGCTGGTTGCTTCTTCTATTAGTATATCGTTTTTGAGAAAAGACTTCAAGAACACGTCGCTGATCTTAATTAATAAGACTCTGTTGCTTCGTTTCCTTCAACTAGTGCGATGCCGTTTGACGTACCGATACGTGTCGCTCCGGCTTCAATCATCGCTATGGCATCCTCGATCGTACGGACACCGCCAGATGCCTTGACGCCCATTTCTTTTCCTACAGTCTTGCGCATCAGTCTGATGTCTTCGACTGTTGCTCCTCCTGTAGAGAAACCAGTTGACGTTTTGACAAAATCAGCACCAGCACGTTTTGAAATTTCACAAGCTCTTACTTTTTCATTATCAGTAAGTAAACTTGTTTCAATAATCACTTTTACGATTGCCTTGCCTTTAACTGCATCGACGACCGCTTTAATGTCATCATGTACCATTGCAAAGTCTTCACTCTTTAGCGCACCAATATTGATAACCATATCCACTTCGGAAGCGCCATCTTTAACAGCCTGTTCAGCTTCAAAGGTCTTGACTTTAGTTGAATTTGCTCCAAGAGGAAAACCGATGACCGTACAGGTGTTTACATCAGAATCCTTAAGTAAGTCAGAAGCGTATTTTACCCAGACTGGCTGAATGCATACTGCTTTGAATTTGTATTTCTTCGCATCCAGGCATACCTGCTGAATAGCTAAGTCTGTTGATTCAGGTTTAAGCAAAGTGTGGTCAATAAATGTTTCAATGTTTTCCATTGTAACTACACGTCCTTATTTTCTTTTTTTGCAATGATTACGACCCAGTCTTTCATCTGATTGATCTGGACGATTTCAAAGTTATATTTAATGAGTTCTTCAACAACCTGGTCTTTCTTTTCAGAAATAATGCCGGAAGTGATGAACAGTCCATTATCATTAAGTTTATCATAGGCATCTTTTACAAACAGCAGGATAATGTCTGCTAGAATATTTGCTACAATGATATCGGCTTTTTCATTGACACCTTGAAGCAGGTTATTAGCTCTGACATCAATACTCTCTTCAAGATTATTCAGCTTGATGTTCGAGCGGGCGGATGTAACAGCCACTTCATCCAGATCATACGCCTTGATTTTACCTGCGCCATACAAAGCGCTGGCGATCGACAGGACACCAGACCCTGTACCAACGTCCAGAACTGTATCCCCTTTTTTGATGACAGTTTCCAGAGCTTGAATACAAAGCTGAGTTGTCGGATGTGTCCCTGTTCCGAAAGCCAGGCCCGGATCAAGGTAGCAGATCCGCTCATCGATGAACTGAGGGGTATATTCTTCCCACTGCGGTACGATAGTCATGAAACGTGTAACCGGAACGGGATGGTAATACTTCTTCCAGGCATTGGCCCATTCTTCCTCCACGACATCTGCCACTTCGATTGTATAATCTCCCGTAGTAATCCCGTATTCTTCAAGTCTGGAGATTCGAGCGTTCAATTCTTTCTCGACAGCTTCCAGATCGTCATGGTTGTTGAAGTAGCCTTTAATAATGACCCCATCTTTTGGAAACTTCGACTCGTCAAGCTCCCACAGCGTATCAAATCCATACTCTGGAAGTGTGAGAAAATCATTACGATCGGCAACCGACACACCTGCCGACCCCAGTTCACTCATTATAGCTGAAACTGGTTCAGATGCTTCACTGCTTATCGCTACACTAAACTCTTTCCACTCCGTCATGCTCATCATCCTCTGTTAATATTTCAAAAAATGACTGGTCATCTTCCAACATCATTTTAAGTTTGGTGTCATCGTACCGGCCTGTGTCTTTCATGGTCTGAATCAGGCTGTGCGTATTCTTCTCGTTCCAGTTCAGTTTGAATTCACCGGCAAAATCATCCTCTAGAAATCCTCTCAAATCGACCATGCCCTGCTTTGTAGTCAAATTGATCTGTCTAAGAACGGCATCGACATAGCCCTTTTCGAGACCTGCATGGCTGTTGAACGAAATTGCCGTCAGATAATTCTGCGGTTTGACGTGAGAATAGGCAGGATCATAGAAACACAGGACATCTTCGAATTGAACGATCCCTGGCTCGTTGTTCTGACCCAAGGCATCCTGAACCTGTATGTCATTTTCAGTCTCTACGTGAAAGGTCACATATAACTCGATCATCTTTTTCTTGCTGTCTTTAACCAGTCTCCACTTAAAATTAGGTAATAGTTTTTTCAGCTCATCATCAATATAATCAATCAAACTGTCAGTCATTCCTGCTCCTCCTCTAGTCTAATACAGGGCACCATCCGTTGTTATACGCAGGCTTTCATTTTCTACGTGAAACATATGGGTTCCCTCTTACACTATATCTTAACAAAG
Organism: Alkalibacterium thalassium; assembly: GCF_900101165.1. GTDB lineage: Bacteria > Bacillota > Bacilli > Lactobacillales > Carnobacteriaceae_A > Alkalibacterium > Alkalibacterium indicireducens. Next base: position 24,441 of record NZ_FNFK01000002.1, read on the forward strand.
CATCCGTCCATTGTCCTTTATTAGGTATTCCGATACGACTGGACAGTTCAATTCGTTCGGGTAAACGTCTAGTCGATGTATCGATGTATACCGGAGGTGCATCAGCTACTGACCCATTATCAGCCATACTGACAGCCATTGCTTTAGTCAGTTTACCAGGTCCATCGGTAGCCTGAACCCCCGTCTTGTTTCTGCGATCTTCCAAAACGGATACACCTTCAAAAGGTTCAATAGCCCGGATCAGTACAGCTTCAGGTTCCTTAGAAGACCGCGTCACAACATTCAGCATCTTGTGCGTATGCATCTGATACACATAAAGCGTGCCGGCTTCCTTGTACATGGATTCAAGTCTAGGCGTCCGCTTGCCTTCAAAGCTGTGACAGGCCTCGTCAATGACTCCCACATAAGCTTCTGTCTCAACAATCCAGCCGGATGTCTTAGTCTCACCGTGCTGACTAATCAACAAGCAGCCTAAAAGCTTCTCTGCAACTTCTTCAGTTGTTAACATAGGATTATTCAAAAATGTCATAGAAACGCTTTACTCTCTCCTGTCCATCTGTCTAGTCTTCTTCAATTGGCGTATAGTCAATCTGGATTTCAAGCACACGTCTGTTTCTAACCATAGTGACCGTGATTTTCATGTTGTGATAGACGAATTCGTCTCCCTCTTCAGGAAACTGTCCGAGTTCTTCAATAACAAAGCCACTCACCGTATTTGATACGTACTGATCTGCTTCTTGAATGCCAAAGATTTCGAAGATCTTATCGAGATTCGCAGTCCCTTTAACCTTGTAGCGTGTCCCCTCAATAACCTCCTCAACTTCTTCTTCAATAATGTCGTATTCATCCCAGATTTCTCCAACGAGTTCTTCCAGGACATCTTCCATAGTCGCAATACCAATTGTTCCACCATGTTCGTCAGTAACAACTGCCATATGCGTCTTTTTCAGCTGCATGGTTCTGAGCAGTTTAGATAGGTTCATGACGGGCGGCACAAAGATTACGTCTTTCACTACGGTCAGAAGTGACAGGTTTCGTCCAGTCTGCTTCTTGGCTTTCAAATACCGGTTGAAATCTTTTTCGTGAAGGACACCAATGATGTTATCGATCGTATCATCGTAAACAATCAGTCTGGAGTAATTGTGTGTCATGAACAATTCTTCGATTTCTTCATCTGAAGTGTCGAGATCACAGCCGACCACATCAACCCTAGGCATCAGAATCGACGACACTTCAAGGTCATCGAACTCGATTGCAGATCTGACCAGCTGATGTTCATGATCTTCTATACTTCCGCCGCTCTCGGCTTCATCTACAATTGAAAGCAGTTCGTCCTCACTGATAACTTCTTCGCCTTCGAAATTGAAGATCTTGTCCAGCATGACTTTCCACTTCTGAAGAAGCCACAGAACAGGTGTGGACACGAGCATAAGAAAATGAATCATCGGAGCAGAACTTTTCGCCAGCTGCTCTGATTTTTCCTTAGCTATTGTTTTCGGCGTGATTTCCCCGAACAAAAGAATGATGACAGTCATAACGATCGTTGCTAAAGTTGGCCCGTATACCGGAAACCAGTTCACAAATAACAAGGTCGCAATAGATGACATCGCAATATTCACAATATTATTTCCTATCAAAATTGTCGATAAAACAGAATCGAAACTTTCCGCAAGTTTCAACGTTTTTTTGGAGCGCTCATCCCCATTTTCCGCTTCATTCTTCAGCCTGATACGATTAGCTGACGTAAAGGCTGTCTCTGAAGAAGAAAAATACGCTGAACACAATACAAGTAAAACCAGCAGAATGATACTCCTAAAGCTGTCATTATCCATTAAATCTTTATCCCTACTTTCCAGTAATGTCTTGTCCATTGTACCATATTTCAACATCTTTTAAGAGTCTTTCTGATTAAGAAGAAGTATATAATAATCGTTAAGTAATAAATTATTTTCTCCCGTTATAACATTACTCCTAACCTTAACTTCAAACTGCTCTATATGAAATTTACATTTTACATTTTTTACAAATGAATAAATAAGCCTTCCCCCATTTTGTTGTCAAAAGGTTGAAGGCTTATTTGATTCAGTTAAGTGACTAATATACTTTTCAATACACTTATTCGTCATCCAAGTTAAGAACAGACATAAATGCCTCTTGTATGATCAGTGTTTTAAAACATGTATTATCGCTTTATATTATCCATATAAGTC
>NZ_FNFK01000002.1:26660-110890 GCF_900101165.1 Alkalibacterium thalassium
AATGATGGCAAATCTCTATTTTCAAGGGTATTAACAAATAGCCAACCTTGTTATATCAACGTTTATTCGTCATCCAAGTTAAGAACAGACATAAATGCCTCTTGTATGATCAGTGTTTTAAAACATGTATTATCGCTTTATATTATCCATATAAGTCTATTGATACCAACATTTTATGAGTTGCTATTTTCTATATCTTCCATATATATCCATATGACTATCTAATTTTAATTATTTCAATGATGGAAGAAAGACGGAAGGCTAAAGCAATAGAGCAGACTACTAATCTGCTCTATTATGCTCCTTACTGGGCTCGATTAATAGGTTATGAAGCATTGATATGATAAGGTTCTTTTTTTATTCACTGTCTTTTATTTATTCCGTTCTTCTTATACCTTCCTTCAATGCAGCTTTATATAACTCCCCCAAAGTACTGGTGTGCAATTTAACACCCATAGATCGTTGCTGCAGTATGTTAGGTATGTAGTCTTCCTGGATTCCATTTATATAGTGGTCGATGTAGCTGCCATCTAAAGTGCTATAGATGATCGATACTTTACTGCCGCCTCCGTATTCAGACACTTGCTCTTTTATAGACATTATCAATCCATTTAGTTCGTTCATCATACTATTGCCTCCTCATATTATTCTACTATATATATTACCCATCTATTTTAAAACTCACGAAACTATTTAAAATAATTGACTATTTTAGTTAGTGAGTCTAAGATTAGATTTATAAAAGGAACACATATTCGGTTTATGGGGTGTAAACATGGAGGAAGAAGTAGTTGTGCTTAGTCCTGATCGGCTAGGCTATAAAGATAGAGGAAAGATGAAGTGGCAAGGATTAATGTTGTCTGATCACAACGCTGCTTTGAAACAGATGAAAGAAGATAACAAGAAACAATACGGCGTGGAGAAAGAACAGATGACTACCGAAGAAGTATCTGAGGTGTTATATAAGGCATACATATTGAAAAAGCCAGTTGCTATTCAAGCGAACGTATTAAGAGATGGTCATTATTATCCAGATGTAAAATGCATAGTCAAAGGGTATACCGGAGAAAATATTTATTTGCAATTGAAAGATGGCCAGATGAAGAAGGTTAGTATTTACTTGATTAGGCATGTGGAGTACATGGACTCAGCGGAATGGTACGTTAAAAGAAAGCATAAAAAAAAGCCAACCTTTTAAAGAAGGCTTTAACTCTTATAATAAAACCCCTCTTTAGGGGCCAGATGGAGCGGCGTACTTAAGATACGCTTAATTTCAATAATCACTTTCATCTGTAAACAGTGTAAGTCTCCTTACCTGTGACCAAATTGTACTACACTTTATGGTAAATGTAAACAATTATGTTTAGAAATCTTTCTAAGTTTTCTATTTTTCAAAACATACGATGCTCTCAGCCTATTTGCTAAAATATCTGCAGCTTGTATTAAATAATTGTTTGAAGAATCGCAATATTCTGTTTGTATTAAACATATATCATGAAATATTGGCTTATGTATTTTGCCATAATTAAAATTTATAATGCCCCTAGAAAACTCTTCTTTCACACTCTCAGAAAACCCGTAGAGACCATCCGTGGCAGTGCCTTGCTGATCAATTAAAAAATGAAAGCTAACGGGTTGTTCAGGATCTATAAGCTTTTCATTAATTAGATTAACGACTTTTTCTTTTATCGCTCTTTTCAACGCATAATCTTTATATCTTGTCCTGCTCTTTTTGTCTAACATTATGGAGTCATAAATACTTTCATTTTTAATACAGACTCCAAAACTATGGCAGTCTTTCAATATATTAAATAAAGCTCTTTTATGTTTGTTTTCTAATTCTGCGGCTTTATATTCCTTGTTCCAGACTAATTCAGCATCAATTTCTTTCAATAATGTTCTGTACTTTCTTTTAGCATCTTCTTTACTTTCTTTATCTAAAAAAATGTATCCAGCATAAATAAAATACTGTTCATTTCTATGTAAAACTCCAGAATCATCCACGTAAACAGTTATATTTTGCAAAAGAAACGTTCCTTCCTTATAAGAGTTGATATTATTATATCACAATCGCTCACACCCACCAATACAAAATAAAAATCCCCCACCGATTAAGGTGAGGGGTATTTTTATACTTTTAGAATCTATTCTGATTTAATCTGCGCTGCAATTCTTTTACGACTGCACTGTTCGTCCTGCTGATAGCGCCAGTGACTGGTGTACCCATGCGACGCTGTAAGGCTCTTAATGTTAATGGGCCAAACAGTCCGCCACGTTGGTTAGACGGAAGATTTAAGCGTCTCTGCATCTCTCTAACGACCATTGAACCGCCAGAACCAAACCGTACAGCTGCAATATTTTCGGTTATGGCTGTGCGCTGCTGTCCACCGATTGCTCCCGTTACTTGAGTACCTAAGACTTGTTGGAGTCGCCTAGTCGTTGCCGGACCGAATGACCCATCAATGGCTAGTTGAGTAACCTGTGGTCTAGGTGCTGGCTTAGGAGTCGATGACGGCCGTACAACTGGCTGAGGTGCTGGACCACTGACAGCAATCGGAATCTCTATATCTTCGCCTACTCGAATTAAGTTAGGATCAGACAGCTCGTTAAACTTCGCCAATTCTGCCGCTGTGGTATTGTACTTTTTAGCAATGGCGCTTAATGTGTCGCCGGCCTGCACCGTATAGCTGTGACCTAATGGCTTAGCTGGTTCTTTCGCCGGCTTAGAATCTTCAACCTTAGCGTTAATAATGGCTTCAACTAGTTTCTTAGCATACTCGTCTGTTCGCTGAAGCATAATATCAGCGTCTGTTCTGTTCGTTCCGAAACCTAATTCCAGTAGTCTGTATGTGATCCCGTTGTTTCTGGCCACGTTGACATTAAATAGGTTACTCCTTCCACTGATGCCTTGGTGTCCTCTGTGAGTAAATCTAAGGCCTACCATGCTGCCGATTGCATCTCTGATGCGTAAGTCCATGTCATCTGGGGAGTAGTCAGAATGGATAATGACATGGCCACCTCTGGCTTGGTTAGTGAAGGCATCAAAGTGGAACTCAATGACTTCATCTGCTTTGTGCTCATTAACCAATTGGACTAAGTTACCGTGATTCGATACCTTCTTTTCATCGTAGAAAATGACTTTTGCGTCTTTCGGGACGTACTTCTTCATGAGTGGAAATAGGTTCTCCACCATGTACCGGTATTCACCCTTAGTGATAAATCCAGTTGCACCCGGATCAAACGAACCGTCTCTTTGGTGTCCGTGTCCTGCAATGATTAAATATACTTTACTCATATTTTACTCCCCTTTCGCTGATTTAACACTTTTCACACTGTCGTAGAGACCCGAACTCGCTGCACCGCTCAACAGTCCGGCCAGCCCATACAGGAATAAATCGTCTCCGCCAGCTAATGCGAATACCACTCCAACGGCAATACCTAGGCCAATACTGATAAACGGTAGCCACCGCTTGTTTAGATCTGCTGTCTTAAATAGCTGCACAAAAATAGCAATGACCGGAGCCATTACTGCTGATAGTGCTACCGCTTCATTTAGTACTGTTTCCATTACTTACATGCTCCTTTCCTTTTTCAATCGTTCAATAATTATATCCTTTTCTGCTATGATTCTGTCTCTTTCCGCCACCTGATCGTCCAACCGTTCGATTTCTTTGTAGGCCCGATCCAATAAGTTAATATCATTGCTTTCTTTCTCGCTTACTCGGGTAAATGCACCTGATATAAGCGCCCCAATCACTGTACTACTTAGTACCATTCCAATTACTGTACTTACATCCATTAGTCATAATTCCCCCTCAGTGATACTCGCAAACAGACGGCTAATATGAATCCATTGAACAAGTAGCCACTGTTGGGGTATCCTGACCCGAAGCTAAATGTGAGCGCCAAAACGAACAGACCACTCCATAGGCCGGATAACGCCCATATACCTACCTTTCTCATCGGCGTGTAATCCGTCAGTATACCGATCAGCTTAATTGCTCCAGCAAGTACTAACAGCGCACCAATCAATCGATTTGGTAAAGGATGGAAGTACGGCTCTGTGATTGTGATTAAATACCCTTCGACTTGTATGATAAATTGGCCGTACAGAATACTGAATACGGCTAGAGTTGTATCGAAAAAACTAGGGCGCCTCTTTTTTGCTTTTAACATGTCTTTTTCCAGTTGCTTATTTGTCATTTTTCACGCTCCTTTCTTTGTGCATAATAAAAGAGCCACTCAATGAGCAGCTCTTGCTTTTTTATTCTTTTCATTTAACCGACAGTATGGTTCATCGATTACGCAATATCACTTTCACACAATTTACAGTGATTGTTCAGGTTCTAAAGCCTCATCTACTTCTCGTTTTGACATATAATTGTATCTCTTGTACTGCTCGTACAATAAAATTAAATCACCAACACTTAAACATCTGTTTTTCATTTCTCTTATAAAATCTTCAGGACTTAAATGCCCATTATTATTTTCAATCATTTTCTTCTCCTTTCGTAATTTACAGCGATTGTTCTAAGTGGTTATTTCGTAGTTTGCTTCAACGATTAGGGTTGCTCTTTTGATTTCTCTGACTGTTCTTCTTCCTCTTCGACAACCATTTTCTTTTTGTTTTCCTCTATCTCCGCCAACCGTGCCGCCACCGCTTCTCTGTAAACGGGTGGGACTTGTTCCAGTGTCATCATGTCAATGCTTATACGTACAGCCAGGCTGTTAGTGAGTATCACGTTCAGTTCCATTGTTAAACCCCCTCTACTGTGATTTGCGGGACCCCGTTGACAATCTTGATAGACCACTTGTAAAACTTCCCTGTCACATCATCTTTGATAGTGTAGCGTGAGTCATAGAACTTGAGTGACTTATTCCCGTTGGGTCCAGGTGCGTCAAACTCATAGGTCAGGAAGACTAAGTCTCCGTCAGATAAACCAGGGTGTGTGAAACTGTTACCGGTGATAACCGCTTTGGACACGTCCAGTTCTACCTCATTACCTGTCATGAAGTCCACTACACTGAGTGATTCCAGTGATTTGATAGCATGCGACGTGTTAGTAGTGGTTAATCCACCAAAGTACATGCCTGCGTCTGCTTGATACTGTTCAAAGTAGACCGTTCCTTTAGGGTGAGCAATGACGTTACCTGTAGTGACATTTTTGCGGACTATTGGTTCTTCTAGTTGGTAGTAGATTCTGGTTCCTGCTAGGGCTGTTCGGGCCGCTGCTAAGGTTGTGTTTAAGGGGAAATTAAAATCTAGTCTACCTCCATCAGCTAAGTTAGTTGCATAGAGGTTTGGAACATAATTTCCATCTATACCAAAATGTATTTCTGTCCAATTAACTACTAGAAAACTACCTTGAATGCCTGGTACAGCGTTTATTGTTCTTGAAGGCAATCTATCAAATAAGACATGGGCTTGACTGTAGTTGGTCCTAGGTAGAACACGTATAACGTCCCCCTCAACCAACGTATGCTCCCCAACCCTCTGAATAAAGTCCCCATCTGCGGTAATCTCATCAGCTACTCCGTTAGGTAAACGGTTGAGTTTGACAGGTTCTACGTATTGGACAGTTTCTGTGTAGGGCTCATAAGGTGATGTAGACCGTACCCGTCCAGGTGTGAAAGACTTTGTGCCGTTGAAGTAGTTGTCAAAGATGATGTCACACTGTTCTTTGGTCGGTTCATTGCCTGCTCCAAAGATTTGGGTGAGGTTGATAGCTTGAATGTAATCCAGCTCGAGTACCTCTCCTACCAAAAGAGGTGCATAGATACGCATTATTGTATTGTTAGTAATAGTGCCTATACCGCTATTAATCTGCCATTGACCCGTAGACCCTGAATACGACCAACCCGCTTGACCATCATATAGTTGTAATCTAGTACCAGCAGGCGCACGGTATCTTGTACCGATGTATACTTTGGAACCTATTGGTTGGATGAATGAACGCTGAGCACCTGCTGTGGGGTTGTCAGTCACCGCCCGTACTTCTAGTATTGACCCATTTACCGTAATGGTTGAGCCGGGTCGGGCTGCAAATCCTGTAGTCCCATCACTAAAGTCACCATTCTTAATCAACTGAGTCGCTGTAAACCCTTTAATGGTAGCGTCCAGTGCACCGTTCCCTGCGTTCACGGGTAGACTGGCAATGTTAGCGTTTGTTTCTAGCGTCTGTTTAGCTTCTTGATTGACGTTGACATTAGAGAGGGTGGCGGCAAGGTCTTTTGTTTCTTTAGACGCGCGCGTGACCGCTAATTTGTTGTTGTTGATGTCCTGCTCGGCGGTGTCTAGTCGCTCGTCCTGTTCAGCGTCTCTATCGTCTGCTTTATCTAGCCTTACTCCCAGGGTTTCTTCTTCACCACGAGCCAATATCACCTCTGAATCTTCGGTTACTTTGCTGACCGATTCGTTAAATACCTGCTTAGTTTGTGCCAACTGTGCGGTAACTTCTGTCAACTTAGGCGCATATTCTTCTTCCAGACTTTGCAGTTTCTCGTTGATGTTCGTCTGCAAAACACCCGTTTCCAGCAACTCATGATAGAGTGCCTGCCGTGCTTCTTCATTGCTGATACGCTCATTCTCATTCGTCTGACGTGCCGATTCATTCGCTTGAAAAGTCTGCTGGCGGTTCGATTCATTCGTTTCAAAAGTTGTCTGCCTGTCTGCTTCTGCAGCTACGAAATCGTCGATATATCTTTGTGCCTCCGATGTGAGTGTCGTCCAATCATGGATCATAACCTCTGTGGCTACTTTTCCGTCCAACCCAGATTCGATAACAAATTCAAATTTAGGTGTCGCTAATTCTCTTTGCCCAACTGTGACGATGAGTTGTGCTTGCGCTGTACCTGAATGTTTCCCTTCGTTGTCTTTGAGAACATAGCTGAATTCAGTACCATTTCTTGTCACGTCCGTTACCTGATAGAACGACCCATCTCGCATATATAACAGCACTTCTGCACTCGCACCTGACAAGTCACTTTCGGCCATGTCTTTCACGTCAAATATCAACTGTGCGCTGTTTATATCGTTCGTATAGACCAAAGGCCTCTTCATCGTTATAAGCCTATCTGTGGACGTTAGAAACGTCTCAAATCGTATGTCTTTAATTGCCACGGTTTATCCACTCCTCCCTGTACGTTATCTAGTGCCATTATTTTTCCTCATCTGTATTTTCGTTATCATACGCATCTTCTAGCGCATCGATTAATGTTTCAAAATCTTCATCCTTCAAGTCATCACCGGCTTTAAACTCATCATTGATGACTGCGTTGTAAAACGATTTAATTTTGCTCTCATGCTCAACTAAATCAATGCCGATTTCTTCATCAAGCAATTCTTGAATCTGTTCGTTGACTTTCTTTTGAGCAGCTTTGTCATTCTTATACTTATCAATCCAGACGACTTTGCCTTGACTGTCTTGTTTATAATTTCCATCTTCTGTCTTTTGGAAATAGTCATCACGTATAGCATTTAAATCTTCGACATATTCTTTGTCTTTTTCTTTCAGTGCCTTTTGCAGTCGTCCTTTACCGCGTCTTGGTTTATGACCTTCAACAACAATTTTATCCAAAGCATTATATACTGGCACGACATCTTTATTTCTCAGTTTGATCGTTTTCATTAGGCTACCATCCTTTTCAATTCTTCTACTTCATTTTCTAATCGTTTAATTTTTTCCTCGTTTGTTTCAGCTTTGATTAATGCTGCGCTAGCTATTGAATTATTATTCTTCTCACGTTCTGCTAATTGTTGAATCGCATGAGTGTTCATCATAATCTGCTTAGATGAATTAATCGACCAAGTATCTGATTGAGCGTCATACAAAGCTAAATCTGGCGTATCTTGTGCGATCAAACCTAATTGACGACCCAAGCGAGCGTTTTTATCTTCATCAATCCAATTGAAACCAACAATTCTCCACGTCCGGATAGCTTCTAACGAGTTAATCGTTGTATCACTGATATCTCGCTTTAACCTTTCATCTGACTGGTTCGTGATTACATTACCTTCCATGGAGAGTGTTCGGTGCATATACGCGTGTGTGTTGTCGAACCACAAGGCAGTGTTAGTGTTGCTCGTTCTTAGATGCAGGCTCGTACCCGCATCAATTCGTAATTGGGAATTACTAGATAAAGAGTAAATACTCCCTCCATGGTTGAAATAAATCCCATAGGGATTAACTATATTCCCCCCAGATAACCGCAATTCGGCATCCACCATTACGCTACCGCTAAACCTAGCAGTTGGCAACGTGCTACCACCTGTAGCTCCAACATGACGAAAATCATTAGTTCTGACATAGGTTTCACTCGAACCTGGGAAGATATCCAACATAGTACGTCTCACATTGCTTGATGCGGTTCCTATCATAGCCGATATAGCAAAGTTAGTACCTAGTGAGGTTTGGATGTGATAAAACGGTCTAGTTGTTTCAAAATGATACCCGATGTGGCCCAGTGTAGCTCCCGAAGGATTGCGAACACCCATTATTCCGTTCTGAATGTACACCTGACTGTTATCGGGAGCAATTGATGATATGCCACTCCCCGATATTGATACCGAACCACCTGCGGCAGAGTTCCACCCACTGCGAATAAATTCAGATGTGTTGCCAACTAAATTGTTCACGTTCACGTTGATTAAATTAACATTCGCTGCATTTAGTGTCCCAACAGTAAATTTCGAAATGTCCATGTTCGGGGCAAATATGGTGTCAGTGACCGTGAATGTTCCGTCTACAATCGTATTACCGTCCAAAACAACATTCTCCCCGAAAATCCGTACGCCTTGCGAACTCGCATTGATTCCAGTAACTAAATCATCATTGCTTTTAATTCCCAACACCCAACTGTCGGCAACTTGAGTGACCGTTGTTGATAATGAATCTAATCGATCAAAGACGCCCAATCCAGGCACGAGACTTTCGCCCCGAATAACTACGGACGATGGTGATGTGTTGCGGACGGTTAAAATGGACATATTTTGATTGGGTGTAAATTCGATTCTGTAATACGTCCTTCCGTCCAAAGTGTTGACGACTTCCGGTACGCCATCTGCCCCTTCAACTCTTACACTTGTGGCATTATCTACTGATTGGCTCACGGAGAACGTGAACTCATATCCTGTACCTATAGCCATCGGCTTAGATAACGAGAGTGTTATTGTAGCGTTAGGTGGTATGAATCTCTGTGTTTTATCTGTTAGTGTGTCTTCAGTTCCCCGTTCTAGCTGACTAGATACTTCCGTCTGGATAATGCCACTGCTTTGCACAATGCGAGACACGTTGCTGTCAATGTCATTTTCCGTAATCCCTATGACACGTTCGTATAAATCAGCTTGTTCAACGATGCGCTGATACCCGACTATTTCAGCCTCAGGCGTTGTCTTGATACTAGCGATTAGTTGTTCGTTTCTTTCCGCCGTTTGAACTAATGTATTGTAACCAGCAATTGTTCCCGACGGATTCGAGGTCACTTTAGCTATTTCTGTAGTGATACTACCTTCTACTCTATTTATTTCTTGTTTGACATAGGCAACGGTCGGTAATTCGTCAACATTCGATACCAGTTCATCAATGCGGTCACCTACATTTGCCTTGATCTGATTGACGATGTTCTGATTCATCTCGGTAATCCCTTCGATGCCTAGACCAGCAAGTATGCTGTCAGCATCTAATTGCAGCAGGTTCGAATGGTCTCTTGCTTGTTCTGCTATACCTTTAGCGTCTTCGATGCGCGTGTCGATTTCACTATTAACCGCTGTCGACACAACTAATTCCCAAATGGCGCCATTCCATTGATACATTTCCATTTCGCCGTCGCCTACGGGTTTGTACCATAAGTCGCCCACTTTACGTGCAAGGGGTTCGGTCGGACCTCTAAACACTGAGTTTTTCCCGTTTGCAGCAGTTTGGATGATGTTCAGTCGAGTCGACACAGGATCTAAACGTCTTTCAATCGTCGTATCGATGCTTCTAGATAAACTCGCTCTAGATTCGCCTACTTCTATTTCGTGATATCTTTCTAAAAGGACGTCCCAAGTAGCTGCGATTATTTTTGCCTTTCGCACGATATCTAATTTCTCAAAATATATATCGACCCAATCACACAAATTTATTTCTTCTACGAGTTTCAAATGTTTGTAATCTAATGTTTTTGATAAATCGATAAACTTAACTTTTAAATTAACTCTAGGCACACCAACATTATTTTCCTTAATGTAACGCTGCGCCCTTGTTCTCAAGCTGTCCGCCGTCTTAATGTCTTCATCCGAGAAGTCAACGGTTAGTATTTTACGACGTGCATAATTAGCGACATATTCGCTATCTATAAAATACTCAGGCAAGGTAATTAATTCTTCCTCGCCGTCATCGTTATAGATAACTGAATATGGATAAACCGACGTGTAGGTTGACGCTATTTCTTCCTCTTGTTCCAGTTCGATTAAATTCTTACCGTAAGCTATCAATGCACCTGATTCGTCGCCTCTTTGAGCATATAAGCCTATATGATAGTTATCGAAGCGATACTCTCCCCCGTAAGAATCAAGTATCGAACCTTGAACGCCTCCCAACGCACGTCTGGCGTTTTCGACTTTATCTATAGACCATCTGCCGCTACCTTCAGTCTGTATGTCAGAATAGACAGTAAACGGGTGGGAATCTACTAAGTTACTTCTCCATGTAGTTAAAGCACTCTGAGCATTGCCGTTATAACTAACATCTGGCCTTAGTTGCAATTCTTCTGAATGATAAGAAACATGATTGGCGTATACCGTGACGATACCTTTTGATGGTTTAGTGATTCTTTCGATCTTGAACCGTTGATCTTTTAAGTTATTACTTGCATCAACTTTAATTACTCTATCATTTTTCAACTCATTAAAGCGTATGCCATCAATCGGATATTGCATAATAAGATAAAATTGTCCGTTTCGTTCTTCTGTGACTAGAGCAGAAGTTGCATCTGACAAAACACCTAGTCCGAGTGTGGAGAAGTCAGCCTCATTCGCTTTATAAAGTATTGGGTAACTCATGTGATTGCTTCCCACCTCGTTTCTATTTCTACATTAGTTACATTTCCTGACCATGTTATTCTGTTCTCTCCTGGATTCAGCAGTGGGAATAACGGTCTAACTGCACTTATTACCTTATTGTTTGCTGGGCGATTACCTTTAAATGCGCTCATTGCTTCTGAATCAACCTCAATGTATTCATCGACGCTACGCAGAATCAGCCAATCTGCACCATTATTTCGTAGTGTAATATCTCCAGTACCTGTCACTCTTAGATACGGCTTAGACACTCTTTTTTCGGGGTTATACAGTGTTTCTCCATTTTCCAACGCTAAAGCAGATCCTTCCGGACGAAATTTGTAAGGTTTTAGCCGGAAATTTATAACAGTCCGTCCATATTGCTTTAATGTTTCTTGTATATTGAATTGCTCATGACAAATTGCTACATATTCATAATCAGGAGATCCGCTGAATCTCAACTTATGCCACCCAACATCATTTCGTAGCCACTCAGAGATTTTAGTGGCCGCATCATCGACGCTCATATTGTCCGGCAAATTTATGACTACAGGGATAGGAAAAAGAACGCCTTTTAGTCGTTTATTGTCAACAGCAAGCTCTCCATCTTTGCCTAGCACCTCAACAAATTCGATATCAGATTCGGGAGATGGATAAGAAATGTCGTAAACAATTCTCATGTACATATCAAGGCTGTTAACGCCGTTGTATTCAAACCATACCTGATTAGTCATCTAACCGACTCCTTTCTCGATTCATAATCCATGCGGCTTCTTCTAGTATTCGTGGTATATCGCTATTTGATTGATTCTCAATTTTTTCAATATGGATACTGACACCGTTGTCATTCCTAATAGTCTTAGATTGACTCACTGGAGTTGACTGTACTGCGTTAGCGGAAACAGCCATTCGTGAAGTACCTAAAGCAAGTTCAGGAGTCGTTACTTTCATCATGTTGCCAGTCATTTTATTCAGAGCATCATAAACGACTTGTGCTTTGTCTTCGATTCCGTCTGCTATCCCCTCAGGAATCCATCGCCCTACATCGTCTTTCATGACTCGTGACGGACTATTGATCCGTAGGGCTCTTTGCATCGTAGACGCTACGCTTGCAGCTATATTATTAGCTGTGGCTATTACTCTGGCTCTACCGGACAGAAGACCGGCATTCAACCCGCTCATCGCACTGACACCGATAAATCTAAACCGGCCAGGTGTACTACTAAACGGTGTGACAAGTTGAGTTGATGTCATATTCATTAATCGTATCTGTTGAGCTGATCCTGTTCGCAATCTATCGAACATTTGTTTCATAGCGTTCTGCACTACAGGTGGCAACTGTTTGAGTGACCGCTCTATATCTTTTACCGACCGGTCATAATCTTTAGTGATGTTCTGGAAGTTACGAGCGGAATCAGTCTGAATATTCTGCAGCATTTTTTCAATAGCCTGTATGACTTTAGAAGTTCCATCGTTGATACCTAAAGCCAACCCTTCAGCGATATTCACTCCAAATTCTTTAAATACGGTAGACGGGCTGTTGATTCCTAGAGTTGCCTTAGTTGCATCTCTCACATCTTCACCCATTCGCTCGGATGCTTTTTCAGCTTCGATTGATTGCTGACTAATTCCGCCAGCCAGCCCTTCAGCTACATTTCCACCTAATCCTTCAAAGTCAGCTGATTTAATCTGATCAGCCAGAGCCGATTCAGTATCAGTCACTAAATGACCAACAGCATCCATTACTCCTGATTCTCCAATGCCTAATGACTTACTCAAGGCATCCGTGGCGACATCTCCACCCTCAGCAAAAGCAGTGCTCAGGCGTTCTAATTCCTCGTCAGAAGCATTGACTAGAGCATTAACGTGTCCCGCTGATTCTGGCCCCGCTGCTCTCAATGTTTCAAGCAATCCTTCATCAATCCCACGATCTGCTAGAATAGCTATGTTATCTGACCAGTCAGCGATAACTCGCTGGTTCTCTTCTAAATTAGCCGCCATTTCAGAAGCTGTTATTTCAACTTCGTCATTTAAAGTATCGAACATATTAGTAGCGGCACTTTTGTAGTCTTCCCAAGCGGATTTCATAGATTCAACTGTCTGCTGTTGTGACTCGGACAGATCATCAAAGAGAATTGTTTGCCGACCAACGCTGTCTTCAGTCGCATTGGCAATATTATCCATGGCTGTAGAAAGCTGCTCTTCAGTCTGCTCATACTCTGTTCGGAGAGTTTGTTGACGTTCTTCTAGAGCCCCTTGAGATTCATTAAGTTGATCGACTGCTTCGCTGTGCTCTTTTCCTCTAACAGTCCCTTCTTCGAGTTTCTGATTCCATTCTTCACGCAGTTTGTTTGTTTCGGCTAGTTGTTGCTCGACTTCTGACTGCTCTTTTGCAATTTCAAGTAATCGTTCTTGAGCTGCTGTTCCAGCTTCTTGTTCTTTCATCAAATCGAGTCTTGCTTGAATTTGTTCGTTAGACATGTTCATCATGTCTGCTTCTTCACTGTAAGAGAGGTTCAACCCTTCAACTTGACCATTCAACTGCTCAATATATGATGCTAATAACTCTTTTTGAGCGGCCGACTTGTTCTCTTCTTCAGATAAGTCTGCAATTCTTTCTGCAAGATCTCTATTAGCCTCTGAATTCGACTCGATTCGTGATTGATTCTTTTCATACTGTTTTGATGAATCATCTAAAGAACTTGTCATTGAATCAGTAGCTTCAGCAAGATTTTCAGTCTCTCCTGCTAATCGTTCGCCTTCTTCGGTAGAACGGTTCAGCCATTTGACTAGTGCGACAGCTCCTGTAGTCAGTAATCCGATCCCGGCAATCACTAGTCCTACTGGTCCAGTAAGAAATGTTAAAGCGCCTGATAGTACAGCTATTGCCTTTGTCTTAAGCGCTACTGCTACGGTGGATGCTTTAATTCCTCCAGTGAATATCCCTATGACAGCAGTTCCTACCGATATAGCCCCGCTTTGAGCTGCTTTAGCGACCGTATCCGCATTTGTAGCGGTAGTATTAGCGACTTGTGCAGCCATTTGAGCTTTTGTGACTACTGTCAGCGCTTTTCTTGAAAAGGCAGCAACTGACAGTATCGCTTGATTGGTAGCAATAGCAGTATTTACTTTATTGATCACACTTAAAGCTACGTAAGCTGCTACTAATCCCATGATAGCCGGAGAAAGAAACTCCACTACCGGAATCGTAGACTTCACAGCATCGTAAAAGAATTTAAAGTACGGTATGGAAGCAGTAATCGCACCATTAATGACATTGAATGCGGCGGCTATAATATCTTTTGTAGCGTCCAAGTTTTCAGCAATGTTGTTTCCTGTAACCTCTTTAGAAAGATTATCCAGTGCTGTAATCGCTCCTGCGACACCGTTTGCTATCGCTGTACGAATATTAGCCATAGATGTCGCAATACCAGCACTTCCAGTCATTGCTCGTTCTGCGAATCCATTTACTGCTCCATCTAGCTCAATAATTTTTTCGTTAAATTGTCTGAACGTAATATCTCCATTTTTGAGAGCTGCATACAAGTCGTTCTGAGCAGAAGCGCCCGCAAATCCAAATGCTTCAGCTACTTCATTGAGTGCCAGCCCCATGGTTTCTTGCAACGTTCTCCATGACTGAAGATCCACTTCTCCTTTAGATAGCATTTGCAGATATTGTTGCAAACCACGTTGAGCATCAGTTGTGCTGGATCCAGAAGCTAAGAACGCATTGTTAAGTGCAAGCGTGGTATCTACTGCACCATCCAGATCCTTAGTCATGACTGCAATTCCTCTAGCAGTTGACACAACGTCTTGAAGTGGAGTAGGCAGGCCTGTGACTCCATCTCTTAAACGCTCAACAGCATCAGTTGATTCATCTACCCCGAATCCAACTTGTTCCATAACTTTAGGAAATTGATTCATCGTATCAAATCGCTTGATTGCAGTATCCATTGAAGATGCAAGTAATTGAAAAGCTGCTGCTCCAACTTTAACCAGCCCTAAAGAAATGACTAAATCCTTTATCCCTCGTTCTGTTTTCTTCGCACCTTCGCCAGCTCTGCCAGCGTCCTTTTCAAGCCCTCTTAACCCATCAGAAGCGACTTCCACCTGCTTGCCGTCAACTTCTATTGCTATTTTAACTCTACCGTCTGACATCTAGTCCACCTCCTCTTCGTCATCATCTTCTTCTAAGCTGTACATCTCTTGTAGTCGCTTCATATTCTCTTTGTACTCTTTTGATTCGCCTTCTTTTGGTTTCCAGCTACGAATACTAATTACTTGTTTCATAATGGTATTTTCAGGCAGTCCATTCAGTAGCGCTTTGAACTCTTGCCAGTGCAGTTTTGATTGTTCGGAAAATAAATTCATGCCGTAAGCTTGCAAAAAAGACGCATAGATTAACTCTGCGTCCTTCTCCAAACTGATGAGCTTTTTTTCTTTCTTCTTTGGCATTGGATTTCCTAAAATGTCATATTCCGTAAACTGTTCATCGACTGGATTTAAAAACGCATCATAGACATCGTTCCACACCGTCATGTACTCATCTTGCTGAATGACTCCCTCTCCAAAAAGCAAAATAAGGCAGATTTCAGCGAGTTCAAACTCGTAAAGGTTAGGAGTAGCTAAGGCATCAAAAACGTCTAAAATGTTGTCGAATGATAGGTCTATGGGTATGTTATTACCTCTGTACTCATAGGTAGTGATTAAAGGGTCATTCAATTTCATAAATCACGCCTACTTCTGCTTTTGTTTCTTCTTATCCAATATGGCCGCTCGTTTTGACGAGTATTGCTGGACACGTTCAGCTTCCTGCTCGTTTATTTTGTCAGCTACTGATTTCCCGACAATATCCAGAACTTTTTCCAACGCAATAATGTCTGGAATATCAGCATAAAGCTGTTTGAATGTTCCTTCTCCAAACATCAGGTCATACTGAATCGCTATGAACTCTTTATTGACATCAAATGCAGTATCCATGTCTTCCACATTGACTGTTTCGATCGTCTCTTCATTAATTTCTTCCGGAAAATGAACATGTTCTGCTTTTTCTCTAATTTCTTCGAGTCGTTCTTTAGCAATATCATCGATATTGAAGAACCGTTTCATGTTCTCGAATGAACTGTCAAACCACAGCTCAGTTGATCCAATCTTAACCGGAAATCCCGTCCGTTGAATCGGTATATTAATAACTTCTGTCATGCTTTATCTCCTCCTTATGTAAAGAAAAGAGAGGATATTCCCCTCTTATCCTGCTGGTGTCCCAGTTAAGTCAGTCGCTTCCGGAATCTTGTCGAAACGGATATTGCAGCTGAATGTTTCATCTGCTGTCGCATCACCAGCGCCTGCTACGATAGCAGAGACCGTTGCCCGTCCGACCCATTCTTTCTTACCATCTGATCGGACCACTCTGTGCCAAATCTTACGGCCGACACCGATCTTATGTTTCAATCCTGCAATCAATTCCTGTGCTGGATCTTCCGGATCGTAGTATCCTTCTGGTGTATAAGCTTCGGCCACTGATGTAATGGTCAACTCGGGTGTTCCGTCGCCGTCCATGAACCCTACTTCTTCTGTTCCTTCAGTTGTTCCATCTCCAATTGTTGAGATCCATTTAGCAAGTCGCAGCCATTCTGTTCCTGGTTCTTCTACTCCGGGAGTATACGCTTGTACATAATGTTCACGCATTGCATTTTTATTTCTAGGCATCTTTTATTTCCTCCTCATATACTGTTATGTTCGCTTGTAAATCTAATAAAAAAACGAACCAACCCTGATCATCAAGTTGATTGATGTAAGGCATGTTCGTTATGGTTATATCTTTAAATTCGAAACTGCCATTGCTACTATCAAGACTGTTTAAATGACTTAATTCCTTTTGCACTTTCCAAAGTACGTCGCTTATTTTCTGTTGTGACCTTGATTTCATTGCTATTTCATAATTTAAACGTTGATCAGACACACCGTCCATATACTCCTGCAATATAGTTGATCCTGGCAAAGGATACAGAGCAAGTGATTCGACAGCATCCAAGTATCCAAGTCTGGACTGGATAGGCATGGCCGGTATTGCGTTTATTTTGTCATTCAGTCGTTCGATAAAATCCATTACCAACCAGCCCCCATCATAAATACTCGAATCCAATCATTCATAAATAACCCTGACGCTTTTAAGTCCCATCTCGGACCAGTGCCAGGCGTCGTGTAGTTTGAATGCTGATCATAAAACATCCGTTTCGCATACGGCGTGACCCATTCGATCGAGTTGTTTCCGTAAGTCACATGTCCCGTCATTCTCAAGATCCCTTCACGCATCGGGACAAAAGGATTCATATCAGCTAGCATCTGATTAGCTGCAAAAAATTGACCCGTATTAATAGCAGAAGAACTTAACTTAGCATACGGCACTTTCAAATCCACCTCGACCCTAACCATCAAACCACCTCTATTTCATATGAATAGAGTACTTTCTGGTAAGGCTCATAGATTGGAATAACCTTTATGATCGTATGCTCTGTTTCATCAAATATAACCTTTGATTGAGCCTTGAATTCTGGCAAAGGTGTGGTTATTCCTTCATAGCAGAAAATCAACGCGTTGTAGAGCAACTGCTTACCGGAAGTTGTCGAGCTGTATTCAGAACCACGGTCAATTCGACAGTGTTCAATGGATACTGGCTCTTTATACTTGGGTTCTGACCAGCTGTTTAATCCGTCATATTCCTGATAGGCGAACGAATCAATACAGAACTCTATAGGAGGTTTTGGAATCATGTTACCTCACTCCCCGATACAGCAGTCCAGTGCCTTGCAAATACAAAAAAACATCCTCTGCAATCAGCGACTTACTTTCATTCGATCCACTAGGGTTATACCGGCTTGAGTTTGAGACGCTCGTTCTCCCTGCAGAAAACGTCTGTGGTGCGCTGTTTATTCTTTCGAATGTCGTAGCACCTAAATCATTGAAATACTCAATTTGAGAGCATAATGCCAGTTTAAACTGGTCTCTGCGAAAGGGGTTATCCTGTTCTATGTCATTGAACTTATAGTAGTTGCTGGTTTCAGCATCTAAAACGGCTGAAGCTTTTGGTAGAAGCTTCTTAAAAGCATCTGCCGTTACTTCTGTGCTTAAATCCGTCAATTGTTGATATTCAATAAACGTAAGATACGGCATGCTAGTTCCCTCCAATCAAAAAAGAGGAGGGCTATTTGTCGCCGTCCTCTTCGCTTTTGTCGCCGGACTTATTGTCAGCATCGTTGTCTGGACCGTCTAAGCGTTCCATGACTTCGTCAATGCCGTATTTCTCTTTGATATTCTTTTGAACTTCATCGGATCGTTTGACCGTCATTTCAAACTCTTCGTCTTTTTCAAAGGTTTTCTTCTCTTTTGTGCCTTTGAATTTGATTAATGCTTTAAATTTAGCCATTATTCACACCTTACCCTGCAGGAGTTGGTTCTGTTTGTGACGTCTGAGGAACAGTGTTGAAAACGAACTTAACCACACGAACGGCTTTAGGCTCGTACACTCTTTCCCAACGTGCGCCAGTATTGATTTCAGCATTAGTAGGGAACTCGTTCATCACTCCACCTTCATTCCACTTGACACCTCTAGGGTGTAGGATGAAGATTTTACGGTTGATCAACGCTTCTTCACCAGAATAAGCTAACGGATTACGATCAACTTCGGTCTGAACGATTCGAGGATGTGAACCGTTACCTAATCCAATCGCTCCCTGACCAAAGATGTACATTTCAGCTTGCCCATTGGCCGTGTTATAAGCCATAGAATCATCTACCGTCACTCGCTTACCGTTGAAGTACGGAATCGGACGACCTTGCTCTGATTGAGGGACATAATCGATCAGATCTTGTTTACGCAGCTCCGTTTCAACAGCTGAGTGCATCATGACTCCTGTCAAAGCTTCTTTAGCATCTCCCATTAATTGAGTCGCATCTAGGAACGTGCTCATATTAATTGTTCCAGCGTCTCCATCTCGTCCGGTAATGTCATAGACCTTCTCAGACATAGATGAGCTTTTGAACACTCCACCCAAAGTAGCCAGTAGGTTACGCTGCATATCTCTAGCCCAGTAAGCTGATACTAGGTCAGCAATTGCGTTCATCGGATCAGACCCTGCAAGTAATGCAGACAACCCGTTTGCTCCCCACGCATTAACTCGTGCATGTTTGCGTGCTACATCCGAGCTGGCAGTGATCTTCCCGATATTCATTTCGCCTTCATTACGCATAACTTGAGACTCATCATTACCCAAATCATTCCAGAAAGGCATATTAATCAACGTGTTTGGTCCACTAGCTAAATTATCGAATTCAGCATCGTTAGTAATGATTCCACTCTGAACTAATGCAGACAGCTCCATGGTTCGTTGAATTGTGTATGGAGTAAAAATATCCGGTTGAATTACATCTTGTAATCTTGTGATATTTAGCATTTTACATCATCCTTTTATAATTATTTCCCAGCTTGAGATTTGAGCTGCTTATAAAGCTCTGGGTTTTCTTTATACAGCTTGCCCTGCTCGGTTAAGTTCCAGTTTTCCTTAGAGAAAGGATTAACCGTTTGTTTGCCCCCGTTTGGATTACCAGGGCGAACAATCGTTGGTGTATCATTATCGGCTTGAGCAGAAAACTGAGGATACTTTTTAATGACTTGCTCAATGGCCTTATCCATCGTTGTATCATCAGTGACTAGTCGTTCAGCTAATGCAATCACATCCTCAACTGAATCGCCACTAACCCCTGCTTTCATTGCAGAAATCTGAGCTTCGAGTTGAGAGACTGTCTTCGTCAATGCTTCTTTTTCCCCTTGAAGCGACTGCAGAGCCTCTTGTTGTTTCTCTGCCTCAGTCTTTTGAGAATCCTGCCACTCTTTGAATTTCTGAAGACCTTCCTTAGCGTTGTCAAAGTCCTCTATGCCGAGTTCTTTAAACAGCTTTTCTTGAGCCTTCTTCGCTTCTTTAGCAGCAATGCTATTCACATCTTCTTGAGTAAAGGTCTTGCCATTCTCTGGCTTGTCTTCAGGTGTGCCAGTCCCTGTTTCTTTACTCCCGGAATTATCTGAAGCCGGGTCTCCGCTTCCTCCATTACTTCCATCATCAGCTGCAAAGTATTGAAGGTTCATTACTAATCTATCGAATAAACTCATTTTCGTTTCCTCCCTAATGGGTATTTGATCTTCCGTTCTTTATAGCGTCTGCGGATAAAGACAATAAAATAGCCGGCACTCATTGAGTGCTGACTTGTTAAGTATTATTTCGTTAATACAAGACGAGATAGGCTGTTTTCACAGCGATCAACTCCTTTCATTTGTCAGTTTTCGCTGGTTTCAAAATGAAATACAATTCTATCACCGCCTTTAATCTTCCCAATGAATAGAATTATGAATCAACACAAACTTTGCATGCTCTAGTGCACCTACAACTTCTAAACTACCTCCGCCTGTGTGATTAAATGAAGATACTCCATCTTTAACGGTTACGACTAAAGCTTGATCAGCTTTCTCTACGTCTTCTTTAGCTTCTTCCCAAAATTCACTATTGGAAACGCCACGTTCTCTCTTTCGTTTAGCTTCTTCAAACTCACTCACATCATCACTCCTTATCTGGCGGCTTCTTCTGCTGATACCGAATGTACCGCTCCGGATGTCGTTTAATATCGTTCAAAAATCGCTTAGTCAGACTTTCAAACCTCAATAAGCTAATAGCTAACATGGTTGTCTTAAATCGCAAGGTAGGCTTAATTATCGTATAATACGGCTCATTTGGCATAACTTCCTCCTTAGTTGTCATAACTGAAATCTTTTAACAGTGTTTCGAGGGGAACATATACTTTTTCGCGACGATATGACCGGCTGAGATACTCTGCATTTTCTCCTGTCAGATGGTTGCGCATCGCTTTTTGCCTTTTAGCCACCATCTGCTTCCAATAAGCCGCTCTTTCACTTCCCATTTCTTCGGCGACCATCAAGTTCTTCTTATACTTCACTATTTGACGCTCAATATTCCGCTGCTTGGTTTGTGCTTCAGCAATCCGAGCGTTTAACTTGCTGTCATATTGAGGCTGGTTATTCACACTTACACCAGGAATGAATATGATGTGATTATGACGGCAGTTCACACCTCTGTGCCCTCCAGCAGTGCCGTATTCAGCACCCCAGTACGGATCATAGATGCTTTTGTATACGTGGTCTTCAGTTATTTCACTTGGATACCTCAAATCAACAACATTCCCCTGTATCCTTGAACACTCCGTTCGTGCGCCGACATGAGAAGTCACAACTACAGTATGCAGTCCATATTCAGCCATACGCTCTTTTCGGAGTGTGTCAAAGGTGTTCCCAAGCGTAGACTTCAAAACGGTTCTGGTGTACCTCTCTAAGCTCCAAGAGTGACCGCCTTTGTCAATGAATGTAGACTGTATCCCTTTTTGAGCTAATTCTGTAATGGAGCGTTCTACAGCGTCCTCAAACGAATAGAGACCGGTATTAAACATGGCAGTTGTTCGGTTTAACACATCGACATAAGCACGTTCAGCGGTTCCCGTGTAATTCGTAGTGATCAGTGTCTGATTAATATAGTTATCAATGTTACCCCATACTTGATCATGATAAGCCCTCATGATGTTATCTAGGTTGTTCGGCATTGGTTTGGAAGCGTCAGGAACGACCTTGTCTACATCTTCGACGATAGCACCGCCTGCTTCTTCAAACATCTTGCGTATCTCGTATTCGGCGACATCAGTCACTTCAGACAGGAGCTTAGTCACATCATTATTGAATAATCGTAGTTCAGAGAGTTTCTGAGCCTGCCATTGAGTGATGTTCGAATGTCCTTTATTCAAACGCTTGATGAGTATCTTTATGATTTCTCCTTCAAGCGAGTTGTAAAGGTCTGACATGTTACTGGACCATAAGTCAAGCTGCGTAGGAGTAACTTTCGGAAGTCTGCGAGGCATTCAATCACTCCTCAATACCAAATTGACGGCTATTCCTGAATGTCTCTATTTCCATCGGGTCCATGTCTGTTCTTTCTTCGACAATCAAATCCATCCACTCTTCTGCTGTCTTTTTAGGAACTTTAAATATACGTTGAATCGCTTCGACTGATGGAATAAATCCAAATTGCTTGGCTTGGCCGTAGAACCTCAACAGCGCTGACCTATCCTGGAATACACCATCATCAAAATCAACCCCGATTTCCTCAAATGATGGAATTGGACCTTTATATACTTTATAGAATTTAGCCAGTTCGAGTATCGACACGACTAGACCCTTGATAAATTGCTCAACTTCATAGACGTTCTTGTTTCTGGTTCTGTAAGTTAGGTCATTTTCACTCACTATTTCAGTGGCAGTCTTCATGCTGCGGCCATCAAACGAGAACGTACCGACTGACAACTTCAGTTCCATTTCCAGAGTACGGAGTGACTGATTAATTGCTGATATATACTGTTCAGTCCGGATATCATTCGTCACGTCTTTGACAGGGTCTTTGTCATCTCCCATGTGCATCGCTTTATAAACGTTCACATCCGGGTCGAATACCTCTGTTGGAGCATTACCAGCCTCGTCGTAATGTACGTTGACCATAGCATCACTGACAAAGACTGTTCGCTGCCCCATTTTGACTTCCCACCAGAACTGATCATATATGTCATTGATCTTTTTCAACGTGGATATTGCATTATCTGCAATACCTAGACCTAACGGACTGTGAGGATTGATGTTGTTGAAACCAGCTGGCTTTAAATAGTTGAACTGCGGTCTACTCAAGCCCTTGATATAGGTTTGTTCTTCCATCCCCTCATAAAGGTCTTCTAAAGGTACTCTTTTGCCAATCTCTGATTGATTGTCCGATCTATATAATTCGTTAGTGATCACATACAGATCGTCTCCCGTTTCGCTTTTCTCCCATTCATGAAACTCAAGGAGTGTATAGTAGAACGTCTTATCTCCTTCTACCTTAATAGTAGTATCCTTCATCACACCTTCAGGTATGCCGTTGCTGTTCGATCTAAGAGGAAAGAATGCATCAGCAATCGCCCAGGACAACTCTATCTCGTTGTTATCCTCGTTGAAATAAGGACGCGCAGCCAGTCCGCCTAGCGCTAACATCGGTTCCAGGTAGTCTGATAAATTCTTTTTAAATTTGTTATGCTCAAATACATGAGTGATATACTCATGAGCCTGCTTCAATGTATTCTCATTCTCATCTTCATCCGATGCATCAGAGACATAGATATCACATTGCTCATTGAATACGAGACCAGACAGGACATCAGCGCTTAATTTACGCATGTTTAAGCTCATATAGTCTCTTTTTTTCTTGTCTCCATAAGAGTTAACATATTCAACTTTAGGATAATCGCCTTCATATTGGCTAATATTTCGTTGAATTCGTGCTAATTCTCTTGGATCGATATTAACTTTTGGGTGTTCGTTGATTGTCTTTAGTGATTCTCCTGCCAATGCATACCCTCCTCTCTTGAATAAATTTTTAATTGTCTCAATGAGTCCCAAATAACCACCTCCTAAACTTTGAGCTTCAATTCTTTAGCATTCGCTGTACAGAAGTACTGGAATTCATCGACCGTGTGATCGTCTTCTTTAATGACTTTAGGGTCATCAGTATTAAGTGTTTTCTCGTCCCACTGGTATTTTTTATGCTCTTCGATAAATATTTCGTTGTCGTCTGCATATTTCATATCAATAGGATATGGTATTTTGAGATAATAAAAACGCCCCTGAGCCAGAAGATCATGGACGTAGTCAACCATATCTACTTTCTTTTTCTTCGCCACCGGTAACCAGTGCTGGCCATAATCGGCATAGTACTGATTTCTTAAAGCAGCTTCAGCACTATCGATGGTCCTCTTGTGGATCCTGGCTCCTCGCCAGTACTCTTGAGTTGACGTTTTCGTAATGAACTCATGGATGTCCTTGGATAATTCGCTAGGCGCTTTCTTTCTAACTCTGCCGGCTGGACTGTAGTAATACGTATTTAATCTGATCACTTTGCCTTTAGCTGTCAGTCCATAAAATCCGCAAGTCGTCGCCGATACCGAATGCCCTGTGTCCATGGAGTAGAATAGTAAGATGATTCGATCGTCACTAGGTAGCTCGTCTAGCGGTTTGAATAAGTTCATGTTATAGACATTCGCACCAAGACCGACTGGTTCACCTAGGTAAATATATCGGTAATAGTCATAATCATTACTTTTGATTCGTTCGATATCCTTGAGCATCTGATCAGTTACAAATCCTAGTTCATCGTCCAGATAACTGGATATATGCACCAGGTAATCAGGCTCTCCTGTCATCCTGTCCGACCACTCATTTATCCAGTGATACGGATTCCTAGGTGGATTGTAAGACCAGAAGAACTGTACATAAGGAGCCAGCGCATGTTTCTGCCGCATGAACGTGACATTCGACTGGTCAAAGTCTTCTTCATCATTAAATTCAGCAGCTTCTTCATACCAAACCGCTATAATGTCTTCAATATCGTTTGATTTAAGCTTTTGAAAGTCATCCTGGCCATAGAAATAGAACGTGGATCCTGTTCGCTTATGAGTAATCTTAAACGGAGATACAGTCGCTTTAAATCGATTCGTCATACCAAATAATTTAATTGCCCATTGGATCTTATTGAATACCGAGTCACGAATCGTATTCCCGACTTTTCGGACAACAACAACATTCGCTTTTTCGCCCTGCATAATGAAAGCAACCATCATGAAGACTAGCTTTAATGCAATAACAGACGATTTGAAGGAGTTACGGCCGCCCTTTAGAATGTTATACGGCTTTTTTGATGTCCAAACCTCTTTGAAATGAGGATTCACGTTCTTTTGGACGCTAAAGACGGTTCTTTTCTTTTGTTTAAGCATCATTATCGCCCCATTCATCGACAATAACGATTTCTTCAACATCGTCTCCTTGTTCTTTACTTATTCGATCTGCTTCAGCTTTCGTCTTATCTATTTGATGCTGCATAAGAGTCAGTTTTTGTCGTCTCTCGTCAGCTTCATCGGCCATTGATACAAAGCGCTTGATGAGATTTGATAATGTGCTTAGCGCTCTCGACTGAGCATTCAAGAAGCGTTCTTGTTTATCCCAGGCAAATTGAACGGTTAAACTTTCTCCACCGACTCCTTGTCCCCAGGATGATCCTATTTCTTCTTTAGTCATATCGGCCTGATCATAGACATACATAATCTTCTGCGCCCGGATGATAGCCGTATACTGGAACATGATAGAGTCCCAAAGCATATCGGCTTCATTTCTATTTTGAATTGTCTCCATGATCTCCTGTGTTTCATCAGGCAGCCATTTAGCAAATAAACCATGAGTCACTGCGTTTTTATTTCCTGGTGGAGCTTTACCTCCAGAATTTCCTTTTGCGTTCTTATTTCCCTTCATTGAATCGTAACGCTCCTTTTCAAACGGAGCGCTCCTTTTCGTTTCTCCATCCCAATTATCCTGTGACTTCCACTTACGGACAGATGAAGGAGAAGCACCTATTTCTTCTGCTATGTCTTTTAAAAGCTTATTCTTGTTGGACTCTATCCATAACTGGTACGCTTGATCCCGTTTCGGGTTTCGTTTTCTAGGCACATCTCCACCACCTCCACAATCTGTGTTTGTTTTGTAAAATATGTATAAAAAAAGACCCCGCTAGGAGTCTTTTTCTTACTCTGTATCTTCCATCATTGCTGGATATTCAAAATTAGTTTTTAATATCATTTCCGTAAATTTAATAATTCTCTCAGCTTCTTCTCTCGTTGCTATATTGACTTCGTGCGTTGCTTGATTGCCGTATTTACGAATTGCATCTACCCACTTATCGCTTTTAGCTGTTATAAAGTTCTCATCTCTAAGAAAATTCACGTAATATAGGAAATTTTTATCAGTTTCAGCACCAAGCTCAACAGCGATATGCATTAGCAACTTTCTACAGACAAGAAGAACTGCAGTATATGAATTTACAGAAAAAGCTTTTCTTGCTTCATCGTACAACTGAGATACAGTGTCAGAGACACCAGTAACAGGATTTCCAAATTTATTTCCTGGTACTTGGATGTCTCTCCACAAAAAAGTAGGCATATTACAGTAAGTACAGACATACACCCCATGGTTAAAGTGCTGATCAGAAGATCCGGGATTATCATATAGCATAAGTCCTGTATTAGATGATGTGTGGCGATTGCAGTAGCCACATGTAAAATCATTTTGCTTCATGTAATTGTCACCTTTCCATCTATGCCCGAATTCTTTTATGTAATCCATATAATCATTCCTTTTTTTCTTTTATTATATCAAAAAAGAAGGCCATGACTAATATAATTAAAGAGCCATCCTATTGGACAGCCCTTCCTTAGGTTTGTGCAGAATCAGAGAGTACGGGTTCAGGAGGCAATCTGAGTTTGAGTTTTTCGTGTTCTACACTTTACCATAGTATCATTATTTCACATTTGTCTGTTAGCGGTCTGTTGATTATCTCCGCATATCCTCCGCATAATCTCCGAGAAATCTCCATTTTTTTCAGTCCGCCACTTCAACAAGCAACCTTCCGCTGTCATATGCTTCCGCAAATTCAATCATAGCCTCTGTTAATTCTTTATAGAAGGTCGATTCACTTAAATTCAAATTGCTATATATCTGTATATCGCTCTTTTTTTCTCTACTTATGTACCGATCATGTAGCAGCTGTCGGTTATAAGCGTCTAACTTATTCATTGCTCGTCCTATTTTCCAAAGTTCTTGTTCCGCTACTACTCGTCTCACTACTGCCTTGCTTACATTATCGCTAATTCCCCCAGGCGCCTTTAAATCGAGTGAATATGTGGCTGTAATTCGCGGGGTATACTCTTCATCTGCCAACCTAACCATTGTTCGGTATTGTGATAATAATCTGTCTACGTTTAGTTTAGTTAGTCCTCTGTCAACTCTTGGAAATAAGCTCACACACGTCACTCCTTGTGTTATAATTTAGGTGGGTGGACACGTTCGAGTGACGTGTCTTTTTTGTATCCCCTGCTTATCTCGTCAGGGGTCTAATCAAAAGGGAGATCATCATCCGAAATATCAATACTGTCATTCTTTTCAAAAGGATCCTCATCCTGTCTCTGATATCCGTTATTTTTCCCCTGTGAGCTGTTTTGGTTGCTCTGTGAATGATTACCCTCTGAACTGTCTGAACGGCTCTCATTCGTCTTCTTTGAGTCTAAATACTGTATGTTTTCTGCAACGACTTCAGTCACAAAGACTTTCTTCCCATCATTCCCTGTGTAGTTCCTGGTCTGAATCCGCCCAGCTACTGCTACCATTGAGCCTTTACGTGTAAAGTTAGCTAGGTTCTCGGCTGGTTTCTTCCATACGACACATGAAACGAAATCTGTTTCTCTTTCACCTTGAGCATTCGTGAACGGTCGCTCTACCGCTACTGTGAAGCTTGCAACTGCACTTCCTGATCTGGTGTATCTCAAATCAGCGTCCCTCGTTAATCTTCCTACTAAAACGACATTGTTAATCACTTATTCCATCTTCCTCTCTGATCATTCGTGCAATACGCTCACTGGATTTCGGAAAAGTCTGTATGTTTTCGTCCGGTGGATGAGTTCGGTTCGTGAGTTCCTCTTCGACTCTATTCCTCACAGCCATGATCCGTCTGAATGATGATTCGAATTGCTTGTAACGTTCCGCTTCTCGGTCAATGTCTTCCTTATTCATCGTACTTCCTCCTTCATCAGCTCGTCCTTCTCTAAGAAGAACAAATCCTCAATCGCTTCGATTTCTGCTTTCTTGAAGTGTTTCCGTCCAGTTATCTTCAGCTCTAAATCAAATTGGTTAATCTCCAGTACTTCAGATAATTCTGGAATGGTGTAGCCATATTCTCTATACAGCTCCATTATCCGTTCCATGTTGACCAGTTCTTTGTCGACATGCTCGTCGTCCGGCATATATCCCATATCAGACTTTTACTCTTGCTGGAATAGCTTCTTAATGTACCTTCAGTCAGTCCGCTGACATCTGAAATCTCTTTAAACGTGCCTCTTGCGATAAATAGACCCTTTTTATACGCTCTGTATACCTTTCGCTTGCCTTTCCTCACTGTGCTCCCTCCCTAATACCGGCTGCTATAACTTCTCGTCACGTTGCCAGCTCTTGCCTTATGTCCATTAATTCCGCTGGCGTTCATTAAATGCTTCTGTCTGTTCAGTTCCTTATTCAGTTCATCTACCGTTAAATGCCCGATATAGCCTCGTCTGGACTGCAGAGTATCAAACCCTGCAATCCCATTCGTATGATCGAAATAGCTGTGTCCTGTCACGAATCGTTCGTCTGCGCAGCGGTAGAAGTGGTAGGATTTGTTATTGTAGGTCATGAGTCGGCTCCTTCCTGAGTGATAGTGTCTAAAAGATTCTCAAGTTCATT
Organism: Alkalibacterium thalassium; assembly: GCF_900101165.1. GTDB lineage: Bacteria > Bacillota > Bacilli > Lactobacillales > Carnobacteriaceae_A > Alkalibacterium > Alkalibacterium indicireducens. The sequence continues at coordinate 55,154 of NZ_FNFK01000002.1, forward strand.
TCTAACTTCTAACTTAACCATTAACTGCTCTTCTCTTCGTTCAATAGAACACTCAAGTTTGTGTTCGCCATAACCTGCTTGTCCATTCCTTAACCGAAGAGTTTGCCTACCAATATATTCTTGGTATCTTTCTATCGTTTGGTTAACTTCTTTTAATCTTTGTTGTATCGCTTCCTGTGCGTTCATCCTTCCCCCCTCCTTCAACAAATCAAGCAGTCCGCCTTTAATCTCAAGTCCAAACTCCGCTAAATCCTTCTCATTGACTGACTTCTTCCCGCTGGTGTCTTTCAGGTGCTTCCAATCAGTCCAGGGCACCGCATAGAACCGTTTGAGAGAAAAGCTAATCACAACCAGTGCCACGGCTCCCAAATGATCGTGATAGGCTAGATCTTTCTCTTGTGCTGGGCTTAATCGGTCAAAAGGGACATTAGTGGAGTCCGTGTGTTTTGCTTCGAAGACAATAGATCTTCCGCCCTTGATTGTTCCTGTAAAATCGGGTTGAGCCTTCTTCTCATAAACACCGATTGCCTGCTTCCCTTTTTTCTTCAAGAGCTTAAACGGCTCCGGAGTCTTCTGGATATGAGCCTTTCCCATATTCTTATAAACAGCACATGTCACTTCGATCAGTCGCTCAAAACCGCTTCCGTTGCGCTTGGCCTTTAGCCCTCTGTAGTTATTCGTTGTCTGCATGGGATGCTCCTTCCAAATATTGTCGTAACGTCGATTTTAGTCACGTTGACCTCCTAATAGTTCTGGATTCTCGTGAATATCGCCGATGACTGCCATTCTCTCATTATTCCCACCATCAAAAGTAAATTTAATTTCATCAGCTATGCAATATTTAAAAGATGCACTTTCTTGATTGTATTCAATAGTCATTTTCTTTTCTCTACCGAACAACTCGTATTCAACAATGTCTCCTTCGTATATTTCCACACCGTTCTTGTCTTTAAGTCCTGTGTATTGCATGATATTATCTAAAGTGCCACCATCTAAAACATGTGATTCTAAAAAATCACCCTCCCACCGACACTCTAATTCACCTTTTTCGTTCATTTCGAAACCATAATAAGCATCATATAATTTTCTTGTCCTGTGATCTGAGTAAATCATGATATTAGCTTCACTATCCCACGCTCTAAATTTAATTTGTCTGTTCATCCGTCTGCTCCTCTGTCAGTTCTTTGAAATACCTAGCTAAGCTCTCGTTGGCAATCTCTATCCAACCAGTATCATTTTCAAGTCTCACATCAGATAGATAGGACACTTCTTGTCTTTCCCATACTGTACCTTTCTCGACTCTTACTTCTTCGTTTTCGATTTCATTTTCATTTTCATCTAGCATAGGTAAATAAAAGCTTTCTATGCATTTATAACGATTACTCATTCGTCTGCTCCTCTACTTTTTCTTTCATCATTTTTCTAGACAATGTGCTTGATGAACTAACATGCAATCTATAAACACCGTTGTCCTTCCCTAATACTTCATCAGCATACTTATACAAATCGCCAGTATGTTTCGGGCATGCAATTTCGTTAAACGCTTCTCCTTTATCCGCTATCGATATAATCCCATTTGAACAAAATCTATTTCTGCATTTAAAGCATTCATTTGAAACGCCTGTTAACTCCATCATTCGTCTGCTCCTTCCTCAACTACAAGTAACCTAAATCGTCCTCGTCACTGTTCTTAGTCAGTTTATCCCAGCAGGACTTATGCCATGCGTGTTCTTTAAAATCGACACTTGACCACACCTCAGCAATATAGTCCTCTTCTATTGGCTTCTGACAAAATTGACAGAGCGGTTTGTTATTGCTCTCTTCACTCATTTTTCCGCTCCTTTCCTAGCCCTGATCCGTTCCAATCGTTTTTTAAATTCAGTATCGTCAATCATTTCATCCTCTGGCTCTTCATAGTCGTCTACGGCCCAGCTAGGTAATGATTCTTGACGGGCATTGCTGTTGTTCTTATTTGACCAGTCATTTTTCTTGAATTGCTTATTCCTGTTCTTTTGATATTCCCTAGCTTGCTCAACAGTCGTCACGTTATTGTCAGACCATTCTTTAATAACAGCATTTAAGAACGGTAACGCTCTGCCTTTGATTACATCTTTGCTGCCAGCAAGTTTAATCGCCGCTGATACTAATTCATCTCCATGATTGTCTACCAACATCATTAATTCTTCCCGTTGGAATTCATTAGGGAATAGCCAAAGTTTTTCCCATGAAGCCAGTGCCACCACTTGCTGCTTCTTTTCATTTGACGATTCGTTATACGATTCGTGATACGAATCGGGGTACGATTCTTCATTGTCATTGTCATTGTCATTGTCATTCTTATTATTATTAAATTCTTTTTCTTTTGGTTCTTTTCTTTTTCTTAACTCTTCTTCAAACAATTCTTTGATCGTTTTATCAAACGCTCTTGAAGAAAGGAGCCAGTGATCAGTCAAGTGCTGGTAGGTAAGTTCGATCAGTTCGACATCTTCAACCTCTCCGATTTCTCTTTTGAGCAAGTCTTCGACAGGCTTGCCTCCTTTGACAATGCTATATTTTAAAGAGTTCAATACTGCTATTTCCTGGGTTGAATGGTTGTAAATAATGTTTTGGTATTTCGTTTCAAACCTATCTAAAAGCACTTTGACAGTGTCTAACGAGTAGCCCATTTCGAACGCCATTATCTTTTTCGGTAATTTGTAAATGCCCAGCTGCTTACTCTTCGGGTTAGTCATCAGATACAGAAGGAAATACTTGTCTTCGACAGAGTAGGTGTCGATCACTTTATCATCCTGCCAAAAATCTACGTTAACAATCCTTTTAATTCTACCCATCCCGATCACTCATCACTTCAATATAATCTTCTATTTCATTTCTAAAATCTGTCCAATTTCTAGTGTTGTAAGCTACATCTTTCAGTTCATCTATACTGACACCTAATTTATATGCTTCTTTTAATAAAATTATCGCCTTGGCATTATCGAAATAGTTCGAACATTTGTTTCGTGCTATTCCACGAATATAAAACAAGTCCTGTTCCCAATCCTTTAACGGATGTTCGATGTAATAAGCTATTCTAGGGACCATAGTGAAGGCTTTTTCTAAATCATCGTATTGGCTAGCTGCCCGTTCAATCGCTTCAAGCAGAGTAGGAAATTCGTATTTCTTCACCCATTTTTTAACATCGTTCATTCCGGTATCGTTAATCGAAGCTCCTGTCACGCTTTCAAAATGATCAGCAATCGACCGCACGGTGTCGTCTTGCAAATTCATTAATTCTTTTCTCCATTCCATCATCATTTCCAACTGTTGTTTGCGTTCATTTAGTTCAGCCAGCTGTTCGTGTTGTTTGGAAATGACAGAGTCATCATTTAATTGCCTGTCGCTTTTTCCTCTGTTGCAATCGAAACAAGAGGTGACTAAATTCGTTATATCATTGCTTCCGCCTTTAGAAACTGGTTCTATATGATCAAGTTCAAGCGTTACTTTCGGAGCAGATTCCCCGCAATATTGACATTGGAATGAGTCTCTTTTAAACACTTCAAATCTTATTTTTTTAGATATAGATTTTCTTTCCCCCATAATATTCCCTCCTACCCTACATATACTGGCGTGCCGGTCAGTTCCTGTATTTCTGTCTTAAACCGCTGCTCATTTGAATTGTTATTCGATAAGTGAAGCAGCCACACTTCTTCTAATTGGCTCATGTCGTTCGATTTGATGAAGCTCTTAACATTTCCTAGTTCAAAGTGACTCTTAACTACTCGATTCTTTAAAAACGCTCCTACACGCTTATTTGCTACATTCTCATTAAGGATGTCCAGGGCATAATTGCACTCAATCATCAGATGAGTAATGCCTGGGAACTTGTACTTAATGTAGTATGTGTCAGTTGCGAATAGTATCTTATTTCCAGCAGGTGTCTGGATGAAAAAACCTAATGGCTCTTGAACGTCATGCTGGACATCAAATGGAAGAATGGACCAGCTGCCTAATTGTTGCTGCACGAGAGCTTTCAATGGCTGTACTCGGTGTCCTGGAAGCTGTAATGCGTCCGCTGTACCTTGACTGGTATAAATGTCTACTCCTGTGCTTGATAAGAGCTTGTGAGCGTGTTTGGAATGATCTCCATGCTCATGTGAGATGAGGCAGCCAACAACTGACTGCCATTTCACATCACGCATCTTCTTCAGATCGATTCCCGCTTCAATCATTAGTGATTCATTGCCTTCGGTTATGATGTAACTGTTGCCTGCACTGCTTGATCCGTATACTTGAATCTCCATGATTAGAAGTCCGGTCCGTCACTGGCTACATCGTTTAGATTTTCGAACATCGTGCCTTGTTCTTGAGATTGTTCATCATTAATAGGTTCAGCTGACTTTCTAGGCTTCTGTTTAGGTTCTTCTTTAGGTTGTTCAAAATCGACGACTGTCTGATTAGCATTCTGTTTCACTTCGTCTTTTACTTCTGCTTCAATGTTTCGAGGTTGAGAGGACGGCTGCGCTTCTTCTTCGGTGTACATAGCCCCGACATTATCCGGAAACGCCTCTCTCATAGCGTTAACTACAGCTGTCTTGCGGATCATGTTAAGCGGCATATCATTCCAGGTCGCTTGACCTTTGCTGAATTCTTTCAATGAAATTTTGACGCTGACTGGTCTTTCTCGGTCTTTTCGGTAAACCTTGGCCCAACCACCAATCAATACATCACTGTTGAGTTTGACAGCACCTTCGATTTCGACAAGTTCTTTATCTCTCTCAACAATAATTCCAGCTTCGAAGCCATCGTATTGGTTGTGAGATTCAGCTCGTTTCATGAATGCTTCTTTTGAAACAATGATTTGCGCTGGCTTGTCATAGCCGTTTTTACTTTTAAACTTAACCAGATAAGCTTCATTCAGAAATGGATTGAGTTTCTGGTATTTACATAAATTGATAAACATCACTAACTCTTGATCAGATACTTCTCCGTTACCACTGACCAAGAAGTTTTTGACCATTGCTCCGGTAAGTTTCACTTCTTCACCATTTACTTCAAATACGGATGCTTTTTCTAGTAATTCATTCGCCATGTTTAAGCCACTCCTTCTAGTGTTTTAGTTTCGATTTTTAATTCATCTTGTCCTTCAGTTACGATCAGCTGTACAGTCTGTGCTTCGGTGTCAATTAGCTTGGTAATGCTCTCGCTGTTATCAATGAATATTGGAGCGCTCACGCCTTCTAATCGGCTTAGAGTATTGATGATGTCTAACCCTGCATTAATGCGTGCAGCGCTGTTCAATCCGCTTGAGAATGGTACGCCGTTGACCAGTGGTTCACAGACTTCTTTCAGTCCACCATTGATTTGTTCTTCAAAGAGTTTGAACTCTACTAAATCAAACTGGTCATTTATTCGATCCGTCAACATTGATACTTTTGTTCTTACAAATTCATCCAGCAGATACAGCTGGTTATCCAGTTCTCCGTAACGTGCTGCTAGAGTTTTTTCTTCTTCAATCAGCTCTTTCTTACGAGCTTCTTGTTTATCTACCAGTTTGAATTGATACAACTCATCCTGGATATTTTCTCTATCAGCTTTGAGAGTTGAAAGCTCTTCTTTCTTCTCTTTCAGTTTCTCGTCTGCTGATTCCTGCAGAGACTTAATTTCATCTTTCAGTTCAGTTATAGCGACACTAAATGTTTCATACTGAACTGTGTCTTCAAATGGGGTTGCTTTACTCTTGATCTCTTCAATCTCTTGTTTAACGGCTTCGTGTTCTTTCTTCAGGTCATCACGTTTCTTGACCAGTTTATGCATGTCGCTCTTGACAGTTAATGCTTCTTCTTTCTCCTGAATTGCCTCTTCTAAGCTTGCTTTCTCAGCTTTAAGCTCTCTACCCTCGGCGTTGATTCCTTCCAGCTTAGCTGCCTTATTTTTGTTAAATTCAGCCTTCTCTTTCTCATAGTTCTCTTTCATTTCAACTTGCTGGTCTTCCGGATAGTCTTGGCCACATAGAGAGCATGTTGTCTTATGCTCATCAAAGTCCGGGTAAACTTCACTTTGGTTTTGCTTAAATCGCTCTCTCAGGTTGTCCATTTTAGTTAGGATGGCAGCTACTTCTTTCTTGCTAGATTCGATCTCTCGCTTGATTCCTTGCTCTTCGCTTTCTTTATCCATGACAGCGTTGTTGGCTTCAATTGCTTTTTCATATAGATCCTGTTTCTTTTCTTGCAGCTCCTGGACTGATTCGTTTTGCTTTAGTTGGTATTCACTTCTAGCGGTCTGCAAGTCAGCTGTCTTAGACTGCAGTTCTGATCGAAGCGATGTCACTCTGCTTCCATTTGAGAACGACGCAATTTCTTCTTCTTTTGCTTGAATAGCATCAGAAGCAGCTACCAGGTCGTTATTCAATTTGACCTGGTCCAACTTACTTAGATCCGGAATAGAACGATCAACTTCATCAATCCGATCTGGAATACGGTCTAAATCTTTCTTAACGCTGCGTTTCTCTTCAACAATCAACTGGCGCTTGTCATCTACGCTACGACCGTCCAATATGGCTTCTAATGGCTTCAATTCCTTCTTGCTGTCGATTACTTCCTGATCAGTGACTTCTTCAACCAAGGAAAAGAGTAAGTCTCTACGGTCTTTCTGCTTCATTGTTTCAGCCACGTAATAAACGTTGGTTAGTTGCTTGAAGGTGTCTTCAGAGATCACTTCTTCAATTTTCTTCTTATACTTGGTTTGAGTCGTCTTGATTCCATCCAATCGGTAAGTCGTTTCGTGTCCTTCAAATGATTTAGAATCCGTTCCACGTTTACGGGTCCATTTCTCAACAACTGTTCTAGATAGTTCTAATACTGATCCGTCAATGTCTAGGTTAAGAACAACTTCAGTTTCTAAATGATTGATCTCATTGTTCTGTTTATCTAACGGCTTCCAGGCGAAGTTAGCAGAGTCGCTGCTGTCTTTACCAAACAAGGCCCAGGAGAAAGCATCAAAGATCGTTGTCTTTCCAGTGGCGTTCTCTCCGTAAATTTTTAGGTCATTGCCGTCTGCTTCCAGCTTAAATTCTTTAAACCCTTTGAAATTTCGTACTTCCATAGTCAATAATTTGATCTGTTTCATGATTAATTGCCTCCTGGTGTGATATAATGTAATTACATAGTTTGATCTGACACCTTGTGCGAGGTGTCTTTTTATTTGTCTATATAAGCCGTTATATCTAAATTCCGGTGGTTGTCGTCGCGTCTAAATGCAATGGTGTGTGTTAGCTCCCAGATGTCCGTAACTTCTCCGAATTTGTTTATTTTTCTTATTGCTTCATCTACTGTTTGTTCTCCGCGAAAATGAATATCAATCCTGGCGCCGTTTCGATAACTGTCTATGATGATTCTTTCAATATCTGTTAGATAAAGGTCATCGTAGGTTTTCCCTTTTGCCATTGTTAATCTCCCTCCCTTTCCAGCAACCCTTCCATCTCCTCAAACATCCGCTTATTCAACTCAGCTACTTCAATTTCCAGTAATTCATAATCACGTTCCACGTCTATTCGTGCCTGTCTTGGTGTCAGTCCGTTTCTGATTAGTCGTCTCCAGTCGTCAAAGGCATATTCGATCAAGTCTTGTCGTATAATTGGTTCTTGCATTAATCAACACTCCAATCTGCTTTTGCAGCTGAATACGTAATAAGAATCAGTGGAAGGATAAGATATTCCCCGCCCCATGAAGGTTGTAATCCTAGTGATAAACGACGTTCAACTGCGTGTTCTCTAGCTAACAGGGTCAATACGATACCTACCAGGATCAGCAGAATTAAGGTTCTGTGCTTTTTCACGGTCTTCTCTCCTTTCTATCTTTTTCAGTCCGTTTTTGACGCCTTTCACATAGTATTTCTCGAAGTCCCAATTGACCATCATGTATTCATCCAGTGCTTCCAGTATGATTTTTGCTTTTTCTTCATTAGTCATTGCGATCACTCCTTTGTTTTTAAATTAAACATCTGTTCTGTGTTTAGTTTGATATACTCCTCTTAGAGAGGAGGTGATGCATATGGTTAACGCTGAATATAAGCACCCTCATTATTCAACAGACTCAGCAGTTAAAAGTGTTATCAAAAATGAGTCTCAGCACAAGATTATTAGGTTTGAATATCCAGACGAGGTAATTGTTATTTTCGATATAAAACTAAGCGGAGTAACTCTTCATTCAAACTACAATTATCATTTCAATGTAGATACGAATGTTATTACTCCAAGACTCGATAGCCCTAACAAGAACTTTACGGATGTTATCTAATAGTGGTTTCTCCATCTAAAATTACTCTAGGTGCATTAAGATGCACGGTTTTTTTATTCGTGCTAAGTCCAACATTATTGCTTGGTAAGTTTAGAGTATCTAAATTGATGAGTGTTACATCTTTAGCGGATAAAGTACCTCGAGTAATTTTATTTGAATCTTTCGCCTTTGTGACTGCTGCAACAGTTGCAAGGGCGATTGCTACGACTAAAAGTTTCTTCATCTACTTACTCTCCTTTCTTCAATATATCGCTGTAATCTACTTGATTCTCCCAAGCCCAACGTTTAAAGCGTTTTATTTCTAAATCTGGTATCTTGTAACCTGGCATCTTATAACTTCTTAAATCGCCCCGTTTGATCAGAGCATAAACGGTATTTACATTCACGCCTAAGATGGCCGCCGTTTCTCTTACTGTGAATACTTCTTTTTTAATTGGTTCTATTTCTATTGCCATACGATCACTCCTTGTTACGGTCGTTGTAATTATCGGTCATGCTTTCAAAAAGGATGAAGAGTGAATAAAATGCTTCCGGAGACAACTTAATTCGGTGGGTAATATTGTCGATAGTCCTGTGTACATAAATATTTTTGTCGTTCGAAAGTTCAATGAAAGTGTCTTCAGCTGTTTGAAACATCATCCCTTTTACTTCTCCGAATTCATCGTAAAACTTACCGTCGCAACAATATTCAATAGTGTCCGCAGCTAACTCGTACAACTCTTCTTTGCTTAATTCATATGAAATTAAATCACTCATCGTTGTTCCTCCCATAATCCATATTTAAGCGCCATGCTTTTTACAACTGTGACGTAAATCTCTTTTAAACGGTGGTCCTCTTCAATGACATCTAACTTGTTAAGTTTCTGCACCGACGATTTACCTAACCCTTGAGCGATCATGTTCTTCTTCCTGTTCTCTAACCTCAGTGTTAGGTTGCAACGTGCCTTTCTCTCTAGCCGTTCGTAACTTTCATTGACTGTTTCGCTGAACTTATCGAATCCGCCTTGCTTGATCGCTATTCTACGAATGATAGTGTTGACTTCTTTTCTCCAGTCTTTAGTTTCCATAGACATGAGCTCTGTAATGCCGTCCATCTTCTTCTCAATCTGCTTGGTTGCTAATTCTTGTTTAGCCAGCGCCTTACCAAGTGCGTTGAACATTTGAAGTTCTGGACTTAACTGTGATGTATCAAGCTGTTCTTTAATTTGCTGCTCCATTCGGTTGAATTGATAGATATAAGCTAGTTTAAATTCTCTTGCTTTAGCTCCTGTGAACCCCATTACTAAGAATGAGAAGCCGTCTCTATTCATGTAGTAAACTTTCTGAGGTCTTCCGTAAGAATCAGGCTCTGTTGATTCAAAAAACATCTCCCCAAAATTGGGGCGATCTTCCAACAGCAAATTATCGATATCCCTTAACACATGATCGTGTCTTTTCTTAAAGTTCTCTGCAACGTTTCTGCTGCTAGTTACCGCCTGGTCATTATTTACGATGATTTGAATTTGATCTCTTTCTTTTGTTTGCATTTTACTTCCCTCCTATATATTTCTTTCTTTTCCAATCCGGTATTCTCTCCTGAATGGCACTCATCATCGACATGTCGAGCTTGTCAAATACAGAAACGATGTACCGGATCTCTATAAATACTTCATCCAGATAATTCAGGGCATATTGGCGGATCGCTTCTTTGTCTTCTTCGGAGTACATGTCTTCTCTTTTGGTCATGGCTAGTTTTGCTCTGCCTCTTAATGACTCTCTTACCTCTTGCTCCATGTTTTTGATTATTTCTAATGTGAAAGTATCCATTTTGTACGTTTCTGATTCCATCGGCGGAATCCAGCTAAATACTTCATGTGTGAAATGCTGATTCAATACTGAATCGTCAATGTATGTGGCTATTTCTTCCATAGCTTCCAAAGGTGTTGAATCTCCTCTGAAATAACCGTTGATGGTTGTTTTGGCTCGATTCGTCCCTTTGGCTATAGTGACTTGTTTCAATGACTTTCTTTCCGCCGCAGCTTTTAACTGCTGGCTTATAACTTTCGTACTCATTTTCCTCATCCTCCTTCATTTAGGTACTTCTCTTGTAGAAAGTGCGGCTCCTTTTTGAATAAAATAATAGTAGATAACTTTTAATCACTATTAGTGATAGTTCCGTTAAAAAAAAGATACTCTACAGATTTTCCGTAATACATAGCTAATTTAACCTTGTTCTTATCTGACGGATTTCTTCTCCCTTGCTCCATTAATTGAATCATAGAGTAAGAAATGCCTGTTTCATCAGCTACTTCTTTTTGAGTCTTATTAAGCTTTTCTCTTTCATGTTTAAGAATTGACATCCTTTTTCACCTCGCTTTCAATTACTATCTGTAATCAGTATATAATCACTAAAAGTAATTGTCAAGGAATTTAATCACTGTTTGTAATTATTTTTTTTATTCGGCTTCACTATTACTATTTGTAATAGTATAATCACGATATAAGAAGGCGGTGTTTTGTATTGAATATTGGGCATAGATTAGCAAATTTACGTGAAAAAAAAGGGCTCTCACAAGCTGCGCTAGCTGAAAGACTCGGCATGTCGCAAAGTAGTATAGCGATGTGGGAAACCAACAAAAGGAGAGTCCCTGATGATGCATTAATAAAATTAGCAGATTATTACAATGTGTCTACTGATTATTTATTAGGCAGAGATGTTCCAGAATGGGCATCTACGGAAGATGTATTCGAACTGCAAACGCTATTAGAAAACAACGTGAATATGGCTTATGGTGGCGAATCTCTAACCGAAGAAGAAAAACAAAGAGTCAAAGACATCCTTACTACCCTCTTCTGGGATAAATTGCAGAAGAAAAAAGAAGGTGGGAAACGTGAGTGAACGCATAACTGAACTTATTGAGGGGTTATATAATCAATATGGCACATTAGATCCGTTCGCGCTGGTCGAACACGCCGGTATTGATTTGCACTATGTCCCTTATCTAGATAACCCTATGGGGCAATATCTAAAATTAGTAGGTACTCCTACTATCTTACTTAGTGACACATTAGAGGGATCCCCCGAACGATTCTTTGTATTGTCACACGAATTACATCATGCACTAGAGCATGAAGATATATGTAGTTATTACACACTAAATAGTTTATCCAGGTCTAAGATGGAGCAAGAAGCGAATAAGTTCGCAGCTGCAATGTGCCTGAACTTATATATAGAAGAACAAGAAAAATTGCCAGAAACCACAGTTGATTTGTTGAATGAGTACGGAGTACCGTTGCAGTTGTCGGAGATACTATTATAGTAAAGGGGTTCGTGAGTATGAGTGTACAAACTATGGATACATTAGTTATTATTGGAGCATTTTTGTTAACTGTAGGTATTCCTTCCTTTATCATTTATAAATTTAAGGGGGGCTGGATGATAAATTTAATAGTTTCATCTTTACTATTCATTTGGATGGTTCCTGATTTTGGGTTCTTTAGAATTTTATTATTTTTAGGATTCGCTTCCTTTATGCTAATAATAAACGCCGTAAGTTACCAAGGAAAATCGATAACTTCCCATGATGGAAAACAATTAGCAGAAAATGTAAGTGAAAGACGGTTAACTTATGAAGAAATACGAGAACAATCAAAATCAATGACCGATGAAGAAAGATTAAAAAAGCAAGAGAAGCTAATTAAAGAGTTACAAGAAGCAGAAAACCCTCAAGCAAACACAGTTGCTTGCCCTAGCTGTTCGAGCATAGATGTCGAACATATAAGCAATAACAAAAAATCATTTTCGGTAGGCAAAGCAATCGGAGGAGGGTTATTAACTGGAGGAATTGGCACATTAGCTGGATTTGCTGGAAAAAAAGGCAAAACAGACAAATGGCATTGCAAGAATTGTGGGCAGGTCTTTAATAAGTAAAGGAGGACAAGAATGAATGCAGTAGAAATTTTAGTTTTGCATTATTTAAACGGTAAAGATGAGGCTTATGAACTTAATCAGTCTTTTTGGAAAGAAAGGTACAGCGCGAATATTAACAAAATAGTAAATCACTTGGTAAGAAAAGGCTATATTAAGTTAGATGTTGATGCCGAGAAATCACTGAATACATTGAAAGTAGACGAACTAAAGTCTATTTTAAAGAATAATCAGCTGCCTGTATCTGGAAAAAAGAAAGATTTAATAAATAGAGTTATCGAATCAGCTGATACTGAAACTTATATTCAAAAGCTAAAAAAAGTCTGGTTACCTACTGAACATGGTAAAGAAACAATAAATACAACTGATTACCTAATGTATGCTCATAGAAATTTATCTCAGTACGTTACTGTCGTAGATGCATACGAATCTAAGAAGAATAACCCACAACTAAACGACAAGGAAATTCTAATTCACTGTTTAGAAAATTCGTATAACTATCAAAGAGAAACTACAAGGTTCAGCAGAAATTTAGTATTCCCTTTATGGGAAGCATCAAAAATTTGCAGAAGTTATGAAGATTATTATGGCCAATATATCTTCTTAGTTAAAAGTTGTGTATCTAACTTCAGTAGCCAAGAACAATACAGCATGGACTATTTATTACAAGACTTTGATTATTTTATGGATACATATAAAATCCCAGAAGTGATGACTAAAGATTTAAAAATAGTTTTATCTACAAATAGTGAGTACAATGATGAGTTATTTACTAATATTGATGGTGCAATTAACTCCCTTGAAATAAAATCTATATTCACACCATCCGAAATAAAAGATTCAATACAGTTTAGTATGAATCTAGATGAAGAAAGTCTAATCAGACTATATAAAAAAGTATTTAAGCGATCTGGTGGCAACAAAACTTCTTCAAGAAAGAGTCCGCAGAAAAGTAAGAATTCAATATTTGGTACATTAACTTCAATCTACAACAAGTTTAAGAGTTGATTGGTTTTTGAAAAGGCTTCGGCCTTTTCTTTTCAACTAAAAAAGAACACAAGTTCGTACTTCTACATATAAAAGTACGGGAAAAGAGGCAAAAACTATGTTTATTATCGATATGACGACACTTGAATCGGACTTTATCATAAAAAGTCTGACTAGATCCAAAGCCAATGATATCAGGACTTATGATGTGAATCATCAGATGTCAATGTTTGCTTATTACTATGACGATTACATCCATTTGAAAATACGACGGTACAACGACCAGCGCACTAGTTCTAGAGACTGGCAAGAGATACAAACTGCTGGGTTCATTTATCCAGATATCGAGCTAAATAAAACAGAAGACATCTACATGGACCATGAAGACAATCAATTGCACGTTAAACTCCCCTACTCTATCTATAAAAGGAATGATAAATGATGAAAGGATCTGTAAGAAAAAGAGGCAATCGATGGTATTACTTTTTTGACGCTGCACCAATAAACGGGAAACGGCAAATTATTGAGCGTGCTGGTGGTGATACCAAAGCTGAGGCTTTAGCTGCTTTAAGAAAGGCTATCAGTGAATATGAGAAATCTGGAGCGGTATTCAACGACACGAACATAAGCGTTCAAGACTATTTAGAGTTTTGGTACGATGACTATGTATTGCGTAACCTCAAATACAATACGCATAAGAATTATAGAAACATTTTAGATAAACACATCTATCCTTACATTGGAGGGTACCGATTAAAAAGTATACAACCTTCCACTCTTCAGAAAGTTATAGATATTAACTTTGAAAAAGGATTGTCTAAAAAAACGTTGGCCATAATAAAAACTGTACTCAACGGAGCATTTAGACGTGCAGTGTTCCCATACCAATATATCCAACAAGACCCTACCCGTTTTATAAGTATGCCAAAATTTGATGAACGACATAAAGTAACAAAAGAAGATTTAAAGATAATAACTGTTGATGAATTCAAACGATTAAAAGATAGCGTTAGTCCAGCTAATCCGTTTTACATTCCTATGATGGTCGCCTTTTATACCGGCATGAGACGGGGAGAAGTATGCGGGCTTAAATGGAGTGATATTAACTACGAAGAACAGACTATAACAGTTAACAGGATAGTTATCATGAACGACGAGGGTTATGAAGAAGGTACACCAAAAACTCAGGCATCCTATCGAACGATCGGAATAGGAAACGATTTGGTCAATGCTCTTAAACAGCATAGAAAAAGACAGTTAGAGAATAAATTATTTTATGGCCAGCATTATATCGATAATGAGTATGTATGTACGAAAGAAAATGGAGAATTAGTCACCCCCTATTCAATAAACTGGCATGTTCATAAAACACGAAGAGACACTGGAATCGAATTTAATTTCCATTCTTTCCGACATACCCATGCCACACTCCTCTTAGAAGGCGGAGCGAAAATAAAAGCCATCCAGGAGCGACTAGGGCATTCCAAAATAAGCACAACAATGGATACCTATTCCCACCTAACTAAAAAGACTAAAAAGGAAACGGTCGATTTGTTTGAAAACTTGATGAAATAAAAGAAGATTTGCCATCAATTGCCGACAGATGATGGCAAAATGATGGCAAATCTCTATTTTCAAGGGTATTAACAAATAGCCAACCTTGTTATATCAACGTTTATTCGTCATCCAAGTTAAGAACAGACATAAACGCCTCTTGCGGAATTTCCACGTTTCCGACGTTCTTCATTCTCTTCTTACCGGCTTTCTGTTTCTTCAGAAGTTTCTGACGACGGGTGACGTCTCCTCCGTACAACTTGGCCGTAACGTCTTTACGGTAGGCTTTAACTGTTGAGCGGGAAACGATGTTCTGACCGATTGCAGCCTGAATTGGAATTTCAAACTGCTGTCTTGGAATCGTCTGTTTCAGCTGTTCTACAACTGAGCGTCCTCTGGCGTAAGCGAAGTCCTTGTGCACGATAAAGCTCAAGGCATCGACTTTTTCTCCGTGAATCAGGATATCCATCTTGACCAGGTTGCTGACGCGATAGCCGGCTTCCTGATAGTCCAGAGACGCATAGCCTTTAGTGCTTGATTTCAGACGGTCGAAGAAGTCATAAACGATTTCAGACAGCGGCATGTAGTACATGACGTTGACTCGAATGTCGTCTAGATATTCCATCGTGATGAAGTCGCCACGCTTACGCTGAGCGATTTCCATGACGGCACCAACATAATCATTTGGTACGGTAATCGTCGCTTTGACGTAAGGCTCTTCTACTGATTCGATTTCCTGTGGTTCTGGCATATCCGCAGGGTTTGAAACAGTGATCTGTTCGCCATCGGTCTTGTTGATGTGATAAATAACAGATGGTGCTGTTGTGATCAGATCAAGGTTGAATTCACGCTCCAGACGTTCCTGGATAACATCCATGTGAAGCATGCCAAGGAATCCACAACGGAATCCGAATCCTAGAGCCTGAGACGTTTCTGCTTCGAATTTCAGTGCCGCATCGTTCAACTGCAGACGTTCAAGCGCTTCACGCAAGTCTTCATATCTTGAAGAATCCGTCGGGTACATACCGCAGAATACCATTGGTACCATTTCACGGTAACCAGGCAGTGGCTTATCTGTCGGATTGTTGGCTAAAGTCAGCGTATCACCTACTTGGGTGTCCTTGACGGTCTTGATGTTAGCTGTGACGTATCCGACGTCTCCAACCATCAGCGCGTCTCTTTCGACTGGCTTAGGTGAATGCACACCAACTTCAGTGACTTCAAATTTCTTGCCGTTACTCATCAGCTGAATCGTATCACCTTTTTTGAGTGTACCATCCATCACTCGGATGTTCAGGACTACCCCTCTATAGGCATCATAGGCAGAATCAAAGATCAGAGCCTTCAGCGGATTATCGATGTCCCCTTCTGGTGCAGGTACTTTCTCCACGATCTGTTCAAGGATCTCTTCGATCCCTATTCCACTTTTAGCACTGGCTGGGACAGCTTCACTTGCGTCCAGTCCAATGATGTCTTCAATTTCTTTTCTTACACGCTCAGGATCTGCAGCAGGTAAGTCGATCTTATTGATGATCGGAAGGATTTCCAGTTCATTATCCAGTGCAAGATAGACATTAGCCAGCGTCTGTGCTTCAACGCCTTGTGCCGCATCTACCACTAGAATGGCTCCCTCACAGGCAGCCAGGCTACGTGAGACTTCGTATGTGAAGTCGACGTGTCCAGGTGTATCGATCAGATGAAGGATATAAGTTTCCCCATCTTTAGCCTGATACTGTACTTCGACTGTATTAAGCTTGATTGTGATTCCACGCTCTCTTTCCAAATCCATGGAATCAAGGAGCTGATCCTGCATTTCACGGTCAGCTACTGTATGAGTCAACTGAAGAATTCTGTCAGCCAGCGTAGATTTCCCGTGGTCGATATGGGCAATGATCGAAAAGTTTCTGATTTTCTTCTGTCGTTCTCTTGCTTGTTTTTTATCCATTGCTATATTTTCCTCATTCCTCTAAAAACATTCCTTACTATTATACCAACGATGGCAAGAGAGTACAATCTCTGTCTGACCTACTGAATGATCTTGGTCTCTGTTGTCACACTTTATAACCTGAATGCTTTCACATTTCTTTACTCAAATCTATAGATAATAGAATATATCATATATACGATAAAAATCACGCTCTCGTTAATACAGACATACTGGCCTGCTTTAATGAGAGCGCGTTTCACTTTATTTATTCTTATCTTTAAAGGCGTCCTTCACTCTCGAAAAAAACGAGCCATCCACCTGCTCGACCACGTCCTCATACTCGCTGGCCTGCGCAAAGTTTCTCAGATGTTTAGCTTGTTCTTCAGTGACTTTTTCAGGAACAACGACACGGACTTTGATGTGCTGGTCGCCATTACCTGTTCCTCTCAGTCTTGGTGCACCTTTGCCTCTCAGTCTGAACGTTGTACCTGGCTGAGTTCCAGCGGGGATCTTGAACTTCACTTTGCCGTGTACAGTTGGTACTTCAAGCTCATCACCCAAAGTAGCCTGAACGATATTGATCGGTAGTTCGTAATATATTTCTGATCCTCTCCGGTCAAACAGTTCAGATGGTTCGACTCGGAATACGACATACAGGTCGCCATAAGGGCCACCGTTGACTCCGGCATCGCCCTGGTTCTGCACGCGCATCTGATTGCCGTCTTCAACACCGGCAGGTACAGTCACTTTAACAGAATGCTGTTTTTTAGTGTGACCCGAACCGTGACAAGTCGTACATTTTTCTTTGATTTCCTGTCCAGATCCATTACATGTCGGGCAGGTCTGCTGAGTCATGACACGTCCGAATGGTGTATTACGCTCAACGTTTACCGCACCCGCACCTTGACACTGCGAACAGGTCTGCGGGCTGGTACCTCGTTTTGCACCGGATCCGGCACACGTATCACACGTTTCTTCACGATTGTATCGAATCGTTGTTTCTTTACCAAAAATAGCTTCTTCAAACTTAAGATCCATGACATACTGCAGATCCTCACCTTTGCGGGGTGCATTTGGGTTACGGCGTCTTGAACCGCCCCCACCAAAGAACTGGTCGAAGATATCTTCGAATCCGCCGCCGAAGCCACCCTGGCCACCGCCGAACCCGCCACCAAAGCCGCCGCCTGCACCGAAGTTCGGATCAGTTGAGGCATGTCCATACTGATCGTATGCTGCACGCTTCTGGTCATCACTCAACACTTCGTAGGCTTCCGAGATTTGCTTGAACTTCTCGTCGGCATCCGGAGCGTCACTGATATCCGGGTGGTATTTTTTAGAAAGCTTGCGGTAAGCTTTTTTAATTTCATCTTTAGAAGCATTTTTAGAAACTCCTAGTAGGTCATAAAAATCTTCTTTTTCAGGCATACTATCCCTCCATTGCTACTGTCACGCGTCTCTGTAGAGCTGAGTCCTACGATTGTTAGGCTTCTTGCACAGCAGCTACAGGGGCTCTGTATCTCTTTTCAAAAAGAAAGAAAGCACTTATTTGTGGTGCTTTAAAAGTGCTTTCTTCTCTTCAAATCTCACTTCAATTATTCTTCGTCATCTACTTCTTCAAAGTCTGCATCGACTACGTTGTCGTCTGTCTGAACATCGCCTTCTGCTCCTTCAGCTTCTGCCTGCTGAGCTGCAGCCTGTTCGTATAGTTTAACTGACATTTCCTGAACGATTTCATTCAGTGCGTCACGCTTCGTCTTGATTTCTTCAAGATCATCGTTCTCAAGTGCAGTTTTCAACTCGTCACGAGCTTCTTCAGCTTTCTTGATGTCCGCTTCATCAACTTTACCTTCAAGTTCTTTCAATGTCTTGTCGATTTGGAAGACAAGCTGGTCAGCTTCATTACGCAGTTCTACTTCTTCCTTGCGTTTTTTGTCTGCTTCTGCATTTTCTTCTGCTTCTTTCACCATACGCTCAATTTCTTCTTCAGAAAGACCAGATGAAGACTTGATCGTAATCTTCTGTTCTTTACCTGTACCGAGATCCTTAGCAGAAACATTTACAATACCATTTTTATCGATATCGAATGTCACTTCAATTTGAGGCACACCACGTGGTGCTGGTGGAATATCCGTCAACTGGAAGCGACCAAGTGTCTTGTTGTCTTTAGCCATTGGACGCTCACCTTGAAGAACGTGCACATCAACCGCAGGCTGATTGTCTGCAGCAGTAGAGAATACTTGAGATTTACTTGTTGGGATCGTAGTATTTCTCTCAATCAATTTAGTAAATACTCCGCCCATTGTTTCGATTCCTAATGATAGAGGGGTTACGTCAAGTAGAACAATGTCTTTTACTTCTCCTGAGATAACTCCACCTTGGACAGCTGCCCCCATAGCAACAACTTCATCAGGGTTTACAGAACGGTTAGGCTCTTTTCCTGTTTCAGCTTTAACAGCTTCAATAACAGCTGGAATACGTGTTGATCCTCCAACAAGGATGACTTCATCGATGTCAGATTTGGACAGTCCTGCATCTTTAAGTGCCTGACGGACAGGATTCTTCGTACGTGTAACCAGGTCATCAGTGATTTCGTCGAACTTGGCACGTGTCAGAGTCATTTCAAGGTGCAATGGACCTGATTCTCCTGCACTGATGAACGGCAAGCTAATTTGTGTAGAAGATACACCTGACAAATCTTTTTTAGCTTTTTCAGCTGCATCTTTCAGACGCTGAAGAGCCATTTTATCTTTACTTAAGTCAACGCCGTTTTCTTTCTTGAATTCAGCAACTAGGTAGTCGATGATTTTTTCATCAAAGTCATCTCCACCTAGGTGGTTATCTCCGGCGGTTGCCAAAACTTCGAATACGCCGTCTCCCAGTTCAAGAATAGATACGTCGAATGTTCCGCCACCTAAGTCAAATACCAGAATTTTTTCATCTTTTTCTACTTTATCCAGACCGTAAGCTAGTGAAGCAGCGGTCGGTTCGTTTACGATACGGTCAACTTCTAAACCTGCTATTTTACCAGCATCTTTTGTAGCCTGACGCTGTGAGTCATTGAAATATGCAGGTACAGTGATAACTGCGTTTGTGACTTCTTCACCAAGGTAATCTTCTGCATAATCTTTCAAGTGCTGAAGAATGAATGCTGACACCTGCTGAGGAGTATACGTCTTGCCTTCAGCTTCAACTTTAAAATCTTCACCCATGTGACGTTTGATAGAGATGACAGTGTTCGGGTTTGTGATAGCCTGACGCTTAGCCACTTCCCCTACTTGTATTTCTCCATTTTTAAATGCTACAACAGATGGTGTTGTACGGTTTCCTTCTTTGTTAGGAATAATTTTAGCTTCGCCGCCTTCAAGAACTGCGACTGCTGAGTTCGTTGTTCCTAAGTCGATTCCGATTACTTTACCCATTTTTAAATCACCCTTTGCTTTCTATAGAATTTTTTTATAATGTAACTGATACTTTGGCTGCACGTAACACACGATCGTGCAGTTTATAGCCTTTTTCAAAAACTTGAGCCACTTCATTGCTGTCCTGATCTTCATTCGCAGGTACTTGCGTATACGCTTCGTGATAGTTGGGATCAAACGGTTCTCCAACAGGATCGATTACTTCAATCCCTTCTTTTTCTAAGGCCTGCTGCAGGCTGTTGTAGACCATCTCAATACCTTTTTTCAGGTTTTCTCCTGCTTCAGTATCGACTTCGATACTTAAAGCACGTTCGATATTGTCCAGTGCAGGAAGTAGTTCTTTCGCCAGAGACTGTGAGCTGTAGCGAAGAAGTTCTTCGCGGTCCCGCTGATTACGTCTACGGATGTTTGCCAGTTCTGCCTGAAGACGATAATATCTGTCTGTCAGGTCGTCCAGTTCTTTCTGCTTTTCTTCCAGTTCAGAAGTCCCGCTGCTCTCTTCTTCTGTGGACTTCTCATCGTTTTCAAGCTGAATGTCTTCGTCAGCTGTTTCTTCCTGTTTTGACGATACGTCTTCATTCAACTCTTTTTCATCTTTTTCATCCACGTGACATTCCTCTTTTCCTTATTATTCCAGGTAGTAATTTAATAGTGTGTGTGTCAGCTGTTTTCTGAATACATCCAGCACGCCGAATGTCTCATCGTAGGACATGCTGGTCGGACCTAACACGGCAAGTATCCCTCGGCCATGGCCGCTGACCTGATATGCTGCGGTCACCAGACTGAAGTTGGTAAACAGTTCGTTGTCGAATTCGTCACCTATCTTCACGACGAAATCTTCATGAATCGGATCGATCAGCACATTGAGGTTTCCTTTATTGTCCAGTAGAGAATATAAGGATTTAAGCTGCTGTTTGTCCATGTCTTCAGTGAAATCCAGCAGATTCATCTTGCCGGAAACATGATAACGGTCTTCTGCAGAAGCATTGAACGCCGATTCAAGCGACAGATACATATCCATCGCATTGGACGCATACTTTCTGATTAAGAACGGAATGTCCTGTTCCAGTTTTCTAGCGACCTCCATTAAAGGCAGGCCGACCAGATGCTGATTGAATATATTGGCCACTTTGACCATATCAGACTCATCGATCGGTTTCGGCAGTCTGAAGACTTTATTCTCTATCAGTCCGCCATCTGTTTGAACAATTGCCATAATCAGATTATCATTCAAGGCAACTAGTCTGAATCCGGTCAGGCGACTGGACTCGGCTTTCGGCCCAAGAACGATCGCAGTATAACTGGTCAAGTCGGACAGCAGCTTGGCTGACTGATTCATGATATCATCCATCTGCTTGACATGATTACCAAGGACTTCATTAATGATCTGCAGCTTGTCCTCAGCTACTTCCTGAGGTTTCACGAGATGATCGATGTAATACCGGTACCCCTTCATCGACGGAACACGTCCTGAAGACGAATGAGTTTTCTGGATGAATCCAAGTTTTTCAAGAAAGCTCAGTTCATTTCTGATTGTTGCGGAACTGGCATCGATAGCCGTTTCAGTCATGATTGTTTTCGACCCGATTGGATGCCCTGTAGACGTATAGAGTCTGATGAGAGCATCAAGTATATTTATTTGCCTCTTTGTCAACATGTGCATCACTCCTTGGCACGAAGACAGACTTCAAACGTATTGATTTACTAGCTGAGCACTCACACCGCATCAATTTATTTATTAAATTAGCACTCGAACAAGCCGACTGCTAATACATCTATAATTTATCAAATAGACTCTTGTCTGTCAACAATTAAATCTGATTTATTTTGACCTTTGCCAAACTCTCTCTCGCTTCTATCTCATCCTGATCCAGTCTTTCGATTAAAGCATCGACAGAGTCGAACTTGATCTCGTCTCTCAGATATGAGACCCATTTGACTGAAACATCTTCGCCATATATCTCTTCGCTGTAATCAAAGAGATGGACTTCGATCGAATAGCTCGGCCGATGACCGAATGTCGGGTTGTAGCCTATTGAGGCCATACCATCATGCCATTTTCCATTGACTCGCATCCTGACAGCATAGACGCCACGTTTAGGTACCATGACGTACGGGTGTGGATAGATATTGGCCGTAGGATAGCCCAGTTCTCTTCCCCTTGCATCCCCGTGAATCACGAAGCCGCTGGTTTCATAGATGTATCCCAGTAGTTTGTTCGCCCGTTCGATCTGACCTTCACCGATATAACGTCTGATACGGGTGGAGCTGATCTTATCTCGTTCGTCCTGCATTTTCTCCACCTTAATAATATCAAAGCGCCCATCTGCATACTCATGCAAGGTATCCATATTGGCTAAGTGGGCTTTTCCGTAGGTATAATCAAACCCGGCAACGACGATTTTAGCATGCCATTTCACTATATAGTCATCTACAAACTCCTGCGGTGAGAGACGGCCGAAGCTGGATGTGAAATCGACCTCATAAAGGATATCTACTCCTAAATTTTCCATGATCTTTTCTTTTCGATCCAACGGAGTCAGATAATTATGCTTGTCCGGATCGAAGCTTCGGTAAACGAAAGCCGGATGTCTGTTGAATGTCATGACCGCCGATTTCATCCCTTTTTGAGCGGCAATCTGTACGCCTTTTTTTATGACCGCCTGATGTCCGCGGTGTACCCCGTCAAAAAAACCCAGGATGAGAACGATATCGCCGGAATATATATCTTTTTTATCATATGGATGATGAATCTTTATAATTTCCATGAGTTCCACCTACTATTCATTTCGTAAGACTTTTATCGGTTTGATAAACTGACTTTTACTTGGATGTGAGCCATAAATAGCGACCGCTCTGTTCTCTTTCATAAAAACAAGCCGGTCGGATTCATCCCATGCATAGTCTGCTTTATCCAGCAGTGCACCATTCTTGACCTTGGCATATTCTTCTTCCGTCAGGTCGTGTTTCTTAATTTCCGTCAGCGCACTTTCCAGTGGAAACAGCGCCGCGTCCATTTTATCGTCTTCCATAAGCTGCTTTACTTCAGCTAAAGTGAAGGCCTGTTCGCTTGAATAACCACCGCTGGAGATACGTGTAAGCTGAGACATATGTGAAGGATAACCTAAGGACTGGCCTAAATCTACAGCCAGTGTACGCACGTAAGTCCCTTTTCCGCAACGGACTTCGAAGGTAAACCGGAGAATCTGTTCCTTTTCATCAAACACTGGATCTGACGTCCTCTGAAAATCATGAACCTCAATAGTACGCGTCGGACGTTCGACTTCGACCCCTTTCCTGGCATACTCGTAAAGTCTTTTGCCGTTGACTTTGACTGCGGAATACATTGGAGGCGTCTGCTCAATCTTCCCGGTCAGCGCAGCAAGCGCCGCATCAATTGATTCGAGAGAAAGTGCTTCTGAAACAGGTCTACGGTCGACGATGTCTCCAGAGCGGTCTTCAGTTGTAGTTGAATAGCCCAATGTAATTTCTCCTGTATAAATCTTGTCAGAGTCCATCATGTACTCGATAATCTTAGTGGCTTTTCCAATTGCTACTGGAAGCACGCCATCTACATCTGGATCCAAGGTTCCGGAATGACCCACCTTTTTTGTCTTTAAAATCTTTCTCAGTTTAAATACCACGTCATGACTGGTCATTCCTGCTTCTTTCCATATAGGCAATATCCCTTCCATAATATCCTCCTTCTGACCCGCTTATATATGTACTGGCAAAAGAAAAGAGAATCGATGTTTAAAAACAAAGATTCTCTTCTTTACTGCTCAGTTGATCGCTTATTTGGTTAGAGAAACTTATTCCTCATGTTCTTTTTTTATTTGATTGAGAAGTGAGTCGATCTTGTTTCCATAAGCAATCGATTCATCTCTTGAAAATTTCAGTTCAGGTGTCTTATACAGAGTCAGACGGCTGCCCAGTTCCTTACGAACCAGTCCAGTTGCTTTATCAAGACCTTCCTGAGTGCTTTTTATTTCACTCTCGTCTTCAGACAATATGCTGTAAAAAATCATAGCCTGTTGAAGATCGCCTGTGACGTCTACACCTGTTACAGTCACTCCATCAACTCTGGGATCTCTTACTCGTTTACGGAGAATGTCTGTTACTTCCTTCTGAATTTCCTGAGATACTCTACCTACTCTATAGTTCGGCAATGTATTCACCTGTCCTTTTTAAATAATTTCGGATCTGATGGGATATATTTATTTTCTTTCGATTTCAACCATTTCGTACGCTTCGATCACGTCATCAACCTTGATATCGTTATAGCCTTCGATCGTCAATCCACACTCATATCCGTTTCTTACTTCTTTTGCATCATCTTTGAATCGTTTCAAGCTTGAAAGTTCCCCTTCATACTGTACAATACCATTTCTGATCAGTCTAATGGAACTGTTACGCTTGATCACACCGTCAGTAACAAAACATCCGGCAATCGTTCCTACTTTAGACACATGGTAAGTTTCACGTACTTGAGCCTGACCGGTAACTTTCTCTTCGAATTCAGGATCCAGCATCCCTGTCATTGCAGCTTCGATTTCATCGATCGCATCATAGATGACACGGTGAGTACGGATATCCACTTCTTCGCGGTCTGCACTTTCTTTCGCCTGAATCGTCGGACGAACGTTGAACCCGATAACGATGGCAGAACTTGCAGATGCCAGAGTAATATCACTTTCGTTGATGGCTCCAACTCCAGTGTGAATGATGTTGACTTTAACGCCTTCAACTTCGATTTTTTCAAGACTGGCAGCCAGAGCTTCAACCGAACCTTGTACATCAGCTTTAACAATAACGTTAACTGATTTAAGTTCTCCCTCTTCCAGACTGTCGAATAGATTCTCAAGTGTAACTTTATTTGTAGTCGAACGCTGCGCTTCTGTTGCTGCAGACGCTCTGGATTCACCGACTTGACGTGCTGTCTTCTCATCTTCAAAGACAACGAAGCGGTCTCCGGCTTGTGGTGTTTCGTTCAATCCAGTGATTTCTACTGGTGTAGAAGGTCCAGCACTTTTTACTCGGCGCCCTTTATCGTTTGTCATAGTACGGACACGTCCGAACGTATTCCCGACAACGATTGGCTCACCTTGTCTAAGTGTTCCTTCCTGAACAAGCAGGGTAGCAATAGGTCCTTTAGCTTTGTCGAGTCTTGCTTCGATAACAGTACCGATAGCCAGACGTTCAGGATCAGCTTTCAGCTCCTCTACTTCTGCAACAAGCAGGATCATTTCGAGCAGTTCTTCCAGATTCTGGTTGAATAGTGCTGAAATCTGAACAAATATCGTATCTCCGCCCCAGTCTTCTGGAACAAGTTCGTATTCAGTGAGTTCCTGCATCACGCGGTCCGGATTGGCACCCGGCTTATCAACTTTATTGACAGCTACAATGATCGGCACACCAGCTGCTTTAGCATGGTTGATCGCCTCAACCGTCTGTGGCATAACCCCGTCATCAGCCGCCACAACGATGATTGCGATATCTGTGATGTCTGCTCCTCGCGCACGCATAGTAGTAAAGGCAGCGTGTCCTGGTGTATCCAGGAAAGTGATCAGCTTGCCGTTTACATCAACCTGATAGGCACCAATATGCTGAGTGATTCCGCCAGCTTCCCCTTCTGTTACATTAGTTTCCCGAAGAGTATCAAGTAAAGTCGTTTTTCCGTGATCGACGTGTCCCATGATAGTAACAGTCGGCGGACGGGTAACAAGGTTTTCTTCTACTGGTTCCTGGTCAAAGAAGGTATCGAAGTCAGTCAGATCGATCTGAACTTTTTCTTCTGTATCCATACCGTATTCGGCTGCAAGAAGTTCAATTGTTTCTTTATCCAGAGACTGGTTCTGAGTAGCCATGACTCCCATCATGAACAGCTTCTTGACGATTTCAGCTGGTTCACGGTGAATCTTCTTAGCCAGCTCTACAATCGTCATGCCGTCAGTATATTCAAGAACTTTTGGAAGCTCTTTGAATTTACGTGGGGTCGGAGGTGTCTGTGACTTCTGATTCTTTTTTCCTTTACGCTTGCGTCCTGCAGGTCCGCCATGAATCCCGCGGTGCTGACGCGAGTTGCGTTTTTTCTTATTGTCGAACTGCTGTTTCTGTTTCTCGTCAGTAGTGCGTTTAGGAGCATCTGCCCCTGCACGGTTAGCGTCCGGTTTCTTATTCGTATTTCTATTTTGTGATGATGGTTTAGTATTAGACTTATTTATGTTGGATTGTCCTTTTCTATTGTTTGATTTAGTTTCTGACTTACTGCTTGGCTGGTTGTCAGAAGACTTACTGTTCGGTCGGTTATTCGGTCTGTTTGAGTTGGCAGACTGATTCGATTTGTTCGATTGAGCCGGTCGGTTGTTCTGCTGTGACCTATTTGAACCAGTCGATTTTTTCTGCTGATTGCGGTTTGCATTCTGATTCGCCTGGCCAGTCCTGCTGTTGTTCGATCTGCTTGTATTCTGAGCAGATACTTTTGACCCAGACTGGGAAGATTCCGCTTTTTTCTGAGGTTTAACCGGTTCTTTAATTGCTTTAGCTAGCTTGTCCACATCCCCATCGTTCATTGTCGACATGTGACTGCTGTACTTGATCCCTAGACCTTCTGCTGTTTCCAGTACTTTCTTACTTGGTACACCATTTTCCTTCGCGAATTCATAGACTCTTTTTTTGCCCATTTAATCACCTTCCCATTCATTTTACAGCAATTTTTGAAGGGAATGCACAAATCCTTTATCTAAAAGGGCACATACTGTCCGATCCTTCCCTAAAGCATGAGAGAGCTCTTCTCTGGAGAACTCTGTTACAACTGGGATGTCGTAATGCTCACACTTATTCAAAAATTGCTTTCTCGTGTTCTCACTTGCATTTGATGCTAAACATACTGCTTTTGCTTTTTTAGATCTGACTGCCTGAAGTACCAAGGCTTCTCCAGATATCAGCTGACCGGCTCTCTGGGACAGGCCTATCAGATTTAATGCACGTTGTTTATTGTTCATTTTCAATTTCCATCCGCGCTTGTCTGTACTCGATATACTCGATCAACTCATCATAAAACGACTGCTCGATCGTTGCGTTCAGCGCCTGGCTGATCAGTTTTTTGTCTTTCGCTTTCTGAACCAGCGCAGTGTCGAGGGAGATGTAGGCTCCTCTGCCATTCTTTTTGCCCGAAGGATCGATGGATACGGCTCCGTCCTTGCTTCGGACCAGACGTACCATCTCTTTCTTAGGCTTCATTTCTCCAGATGCAATGCATTTTCTCATTGGTGCTTTACGGTTCTGCATAACTGCCCACCTTAATTGATCTCTTAACTTCCCAAGTTCTCATCATCAGAAAATGTGGTTTCCTGATTTTCTGGGAATGTATTTTTTTCTGTGTCAGTAAACGGCGGCTCACCTTCGCCACCATCAGATAATGTATACTCATCATCTTCTGAGAATGTCGCTTCTTCGATTTCTTCCATTGATGCTTCGGTTGCATCCTCTTCGCCTCTGCCGTCTCTTTCTTCAGCAAATTCGATCAGATCTTCTGCATCGTTTGAGTCAAGTTCACCAGACTGAAAGTCTGTTTCCATGACAGGTTCTCCCGGCTGTGCATCAGGCTGATCGTTATCTTGAGCATACACAGTAGAATCTCCTGCGTCAGAGACTTCTTCTTCATCAAGTGCTTCAACTTCTATCGTCTCATCTTCAGAAAACAGTGTATCTGCATCAGCTAAGGCATCTGCCTGCTGCACTGCTTCTTCGCTGTCATCGTTCAAAGCATTAAAGAAAGAATCGTCTTTAAGCTCTTCTGCTTCTTTGGCAAGAGCTTCCATATCAGATTCGGATTTGATGTCGATCTTGAAGCCAGTCAATTTAGCTGCCAGACGAACATTCTGTCCACGCTTACCGATAGCCAGTGACAGCTGATAGTCCGGGACAACGATCACACATGAATGCTGATCTTCATCAAACTGAACATCAATGACCTGAGCCGGATTTAAAGCATTTTTGATATAGACTGAAGGGTCTTTGTCCCATTCGACGATATCCATGTTTTCGCCGTTCAGCTCATTAACGATGGCCTGTACACGAGACCCTCTTGGTCCGACACACGTTCCGACAGGGTCGACATTTTCATCTCGGGACGACACAGCAATCTTCGCGCGGTCACCAGCTTCTCTTGCAATCGATACGATTTCTACTATGCCATCGTAGATTTCCGGCACTTCCTGTTCAAACAGACGCTTGATCAAGTTCGGATGTGTCCGGCTGACAAAGACTTGAGGTCCTTTTGTCGAGTTCTCTACATTGCTGACGTATACTTTGATACGGTCATGTGTTGCATACGTTTCGTTTTCAATCTGATCACGCTTAGAAAGAACAGCTTCCACTTTTCCTAAGTTGATGTAGATGAACTTGCTGTCCTGACGCTCGACGGTGCCCGTCATCAGATCATCTTCATAGGCAATATATTCGTTGTAGATTATTGAACGCTCGGCTTCACGCATTCGCTGCATGATCACTTGTTTAGCTGTCTGAGCTGCAATCCGTCCGAAGTTCCTAGGCGTTACTTCAAACTTGATTTTATCTCCTACTTCGTAAGCTTTGTTTCGTTCACGTGCTTCTGTCAGACTAATTTCCAGCTGAGAGTCATACACATCTTCTACCACTTCTTTAACCTGGTTGACCGTAATCGTACCGGTATCTTCGTCAAAGTTCACTTCAACGTTCTGGGACGTCCCATAGTTACGCTTGTAAGCTGAAACGAGTGCAGCTTCCAGTGCATCGATCACGATTTCTTTGGAGATGCCTTTTTCCTGTTCGAGTGTCTCAAGAGCAGCTGCCAATTCTTTACTCATATTTATACCCCTTTATAAAGTAGTTACTTTTTATCTGAATTAAAATTCGATGGCGTATCTCGCCTTAGCGACCTGACCTTTAGACAGAACCAATTCTTTCCGGCGTGTCTTGATCATAACTTCCATGACCAGTTCATCGCCATCGTAAGATTTCAGATGACCTTCATAGGCATCGAACCCTCCAATTTCACCATTTAATGCCACATAGATGTACTTACCGACAGCTTTCTCGAAATCTTCTTCTGTTTTTAAAGGACGTTCCGCTCCCGGTGAGGACACTTCCAGATAATAAGCGTGCGGAATCGGGTCTGGTTCAATGGCATCCAGTGTCTCTCCAACTTTTTCGCTGAACAGGGCACAGTCATCAAGATCGACACCTGCTTCTTTATCGATGTATAATCTTAAAAACCAGTTCTTACCTTCTTTAACGTATTCCACATCAACTAGTTCATATCCTAATTCATCTGCCAATGGCTCTGACAGTTCTCTTACTTTGTCTATTGTATTCAAACACTTCACTCTCCTCTCAAATGAGTACGATGTTGTCGCAGCATTCGTCAAGGCTGTGAAAAAGAGTGAGCGGATTCGCTCACTCTTTACACGGTCTATCTTGCTCGATTCGTCTACTAGTGTACCACACCTGCCTAAACAAGGCAACTTTAACGGCATCAGACTAGATGTCGAACAAAGAAAGCTGATTTTCATCTGGAAGTCCTTTTAAGGCATGGTTTGTTTCCAGATATTCCATTACGGTTTTTGAGACTTTCCCTCTTCTTGAAAGATCTTCTTTTGAAAGGAAAGGCTCGTCTTCTCTAGCCTCTACGATCGCTCCTGCTACACTTGCTCCAAGAGATGGGACAGCTCTGAATGGTGCAATCAGTGCATTGTCTTCAATGATAAAGTCAGTAGCGTGTGATTTGTCCAGATCGACCATCTTGAATTCAAAGCCGCGCTCGACCATTTCGTTAGCCAGTTCCAGTACCGTCAGCAGGTTCTTTTCCTTCGTGCTAGCATCCATCCCTTTATCCGTAATTTCTTTCATTCTTGACTTGATGCCGTCTTTCCCCTGGCACATCGCTTCCAGATCAAAGTCACTGGCTCTGATGGAAAAGTATGCGGCATAGTAGTAAAGCGGATAATGCACCTTGAAGTAGGCGACCCGAAGTGCCATAAGGACGTAGGCAGCTGCGTGGGCTTTAGGGAACATATACTTGATCTTCAGGCAGGAATCGATATACCATTCCGGCACGTCTTTTTCACGCATGACGGCCTGCCACTCATCCGGTATCCCTCGACCCTTACGAACATGCTCCATGATCTTGAAGGCTATGTCATCTTCTAATCCTTGATGCTGAAGGTAGACCATGATGTCATCACGACACCCGATTACTTCAGCGAGAGGGATGTTATGCAGTCTAATCAATTCCTCAGCATTGCCCAGCCAGACATCCGTTCCGTGTGACAGTCCGGAGATCTGAAGCAGCTCAGCAAAGGTCGTCGGATTGGTCTGCTCAAGCATCTGACGAACGAATCGTGTCCCGAACTCCGGAACACCCAAGGTCCCTGTTTTTGAGAAGATCTGTTCTTCAGTGACTCCGAGAACTTCTGTGCCGCTGAAGAGTTTCATGACGTCAGGATCGTTGACAGGGATATCCAGAGGATCGATTCCTGAAAGGTCCTGCAGCTTACGGATCATTGTCGGATCATCGTGTCCCAGGATATCAAGTTTTAGCACATTATCATGAATAGAATGAAAATCGAAATGCGTCGTTTTCCATTTAGATTCCTGATCATCTGCTGGATACTGCACTGGACTGAAGTCGTAGACATCCATATAGTCCGGAATAACGATGATTCCACCAGGGTGCTGCCCGGTTGTCCGTTTGACACCTGTCAGCCCCTTGGACAGACGGTCGATTTCGGCTGATCTATAATGCAGCTGATGATCCCTCTCGAATCCTTTAACGAATCCAAAAGCAGTTCGGTCTGCAATCGTACCGATCGTACCGGCTCTGTAGACGTATTCTTCCCCAAACAACTCTTTTGTATAGTGGTGCGCTGTTGCCTGATACTCTCCCGAGAAGTTCAAATCGATATCAGGGACTTTATCTCCTTTGAATCCCAGGAAGGTTTCAAACGGAATATCCTGTCCGTCTCTGTATAAGTCAGCCTGACAGTTCGGGCAGGCTTTCTCCGGAAGATCGAACCCCGACCCTACTTCTCCTTCAGTGAAGAACTCAGAGTACTGACAGCTGTTGCATCGGTAATGTGGAGGCATTGGGTTGACTTCTGTGATCCCCGTCATCGTAGCAACGAAGCTCGAGCCGACCGACCCCCTTGAACCAACGAGATACCCATCTTCAATACTCTTATGCACCAGTTTCTGAGAAATCAGATAGATAACGGAAAACCCGTTTCCGATGATACTGTCCAGCTCTTTCTCAAGCCGGGCTCCGATGATTTCCGGAAGCGGATCACCATATAGACTGTGAGCCTTATCGTAACTCATCTGTCTGATCTCTTCTTCCGCACCTTCCATCTTAGGAGTGAAGAGATCTTTCTTCACTGGAGTGATGCCGTCTTCGATCTGACGATTGAGTAGCTGCGGGTTCTCTATAACGACTTCGCGGGCCTTGTCTTCTCCGAGGAAGCGGAACGCGTCCATCATTTCATTTGTTGTCCTGAAATGAACAGCTGGATTATTTCCTGGTGACGAAGCAACTGATGACTGTGTCTCCATCAGGATGTCACGGTAAACAGCATCTTCCGGATGAATGTAGTGGACATTCCCAGTCGCAATGACCGGCTTGTCCAGCTCTTCACCCAGTTTGATCATGTTGGTCAGAATATCTTCCAGATCAGCATCACTTCTGACTAGCTCCCGTTGAATCAGGTCACTGTATACTTCTTTGGGCATGATCTCCAGATAATCGTAAAACTCCGCAACCCTTCGGGCTTCTTCATAGCCTTTTTGCATCATCGCTTCAAAGACTTCCCCTTTTGAACAGCCCGATCCTACAATAATGCCTTCCCTGTGTTTTTCCAGTACAGAACGAGGCAGTCTGGGGACTCTGTAAAAATAATCCACTAGTGACGTTGAAATCAGTTTGAATAGATTCTTCAGTCCGGACTGTGAACTTGCCCATAAGGTCACATGGCTCGGACGGGAGCGTTTATACGCATCCCCTTCACCCATGAACTGATTTAATTCATCGTGATAATGGATGTTGTGTTCTTCCTGCGCCTTCTTGACAAAGATCCAAAGTAGATTACCGGTCGTCTGCGAATCATAGATCGCACGGTGGTGCTGTTCAAGATTGACTTTGAAGCGCTTGGCCAGCGTATTGAGTCGATGACTTTTGAATGTCGGGTTGATGAACCGTGAAAATTCAAGTGTATCGATGACCGGAAGGGTCGATACGTCCATCTTGTGTTTCTTGTATGCCGTGTTCAGAAAGCCCATATCGAATGAGGCATTGTGAGCAACTAGAATCGCGTCTTCAGAAAAAGCTCTGAACCGCTCCAAGACATCTTTTTCGGTCTTGGATCCCCGTACCATATCATCGGTAATGCCGGTCAGCTGAACGGTCGTTTCTGACAGCGGATGACCCGGATCGATGAACTCCTGAAACTCTTCCACTACATTTCCTTTGTGCATTTTTACAGCCGCAAGTTCAATTATGCTGTCATAAATAGCTGAGAGCCCTGTAGTTTCAACGTCGAATACGACATAAGTCGATTCATTCAGGTTAAGGTGGCTTTCATTATAAGCCACCGGCACTCCGTCATCGACCAGATTTGCCTCCAGCCCGTAAATGACTTTTATATTATTTTTCTGACCGGCAGCATGGGCTTCTGGGAATGACTGACCACCTCCATGGTCCGTAATCGCAATGGCTTCATGTCCCCACTTGGCCGCCTGTTCGATCAGTGCAGTCGCCCCGGAAATCGCGTCCATCTGACTCATATTTGTGTGGGCATGCAGCTCAATGCGCTTGCTTTCCCCTTCGAACGTATCTTCTCTTTCAGCATGGAAGGTCTGAGTAATATCCTGTACGTTCATCACAAGATCCCTCATGAATGTGTCTTCCTGAATGCTCCCTCTGACCTTTACCCAGATACCGGGTTTGATTGCATCAAAAAGAGCTTCGTCTGATTCATTGTTTGAGAACCGTTTACAGGTAAAAGATGAAGAATAATCGGTAATCTTCATCAGAAGCAGTTTTCTTCCGGATCTCAGTTCTCTGACTTCAGAGTCGAATACATATCCTTCAAGCGTGATGCGTCGCTCTTCTTCAACAACTTCGATCATTTGCTTGACTTCTTCGTTAGCTGGGATAGCCCGTCCCAGTTTGATCGGGCCACTATGACTGTCTTCTCTGGACTGCTCTTTTTTCTTTTCGGCAGTTTCGATCATTTTCGTATACTCCTGAGCCATCAACCGGTCATTTTCTTCTTTTTTAAGTTTGAATTCATTGACCTTGTCCTGACTAGCCTGAGCATCTACTAAAGCCCTGACTGAAAAGGTTTCAGGAAATCCCAGTTTGTGATAGGCCTTGCTGATTTGAGGCAGGAATTCTTTGTCGTATTTGTCGAAAACAAGCTCCTGGTCAATTATGAACAGCCATTTTTTATCTTTAAAAACAGGAAAACGTTCTGAAAAAACCTGGTTGCAAATTGGTGAATCCACTCCACTTTGCTTGCACGCTTCATTCCAGTAATCTCTCACTTTTTCCACAGTGATAGTTGGCTCGCTTGTCCGGACAGTCAGGTTCACATCACAAATCGCCTTGAACGATTCTCGGATGGCGTGACTGATGGCCAGATAGAGACGGTAAGGCAGAATATTCGGAAATGTCAAAACAAGGTCCCATTTCTTCTCTCGTTTATAGACGGTGACTGATTCAACTTCACCCTTATGTATCCATTCTTTATCTTCATCACTTAATTCGACTTTTGTCTGTTTAAGAAGTGTCTGAAACAGTTCAGTTTTATTTAAACTCAAAGTAAATCCTTCTTTCTCCTGTCACTTTCCTACGATTATAGAACAGAAAACTGAGACAGTAAATGCCTCAGTTTTCATTTTAATCATTTAATTAGTTCTGATTGTTCATCAGAATATCGATAGTCTGCAGCACTTCATCTAGTCTGGCCTCGACCATTTCACCAGTCTTGCGGATGTTTATTTCTACTATACCTTCAGCTGCTTTTTTACCAACAGTTAGCTGTACCGGAATACCGATCAGTTCTGCATCTGTGAATTTAACACCAGGACGCTCTTTGCGGTCGTCCAGAAGAACTTTATAGCCTTTAGACTTGAACTCATCATAAAGGCGGAAAGCCAGTTCTTTCTGCTCGTCATTTTTCACTTGGACAGGGATAATATGCAGATCGAACGGGGCAACAGCGGCTGGCCACACCAGTCCTTTATCATCGGCATACTGTTCAGCAATAGCTGAAAGCAGTCGGCTGACTCCGATGCCGTAGCTTCCCATAATAACTGGCGTCTGTCTGCCATTACTGTCCAGAACGGTAGCATTCATAGCGTCGCTGTAACGTGTTCCCAGCTTAAAGATGTGCCCGATTTCAATTCCCTTGGTAAATTTCAGGCTGCCTTTCCCGTCAGGAGAAGGGTCGCCTTCCTTTACAGTACGGATATCGGCGAATGTTTCAACAGAAAAGTCTCGACCAGGATTGACATTGATCAGGTGAACCCCTTCTTTATTCGCTCCTGTCACTCCGTTGACCACATCCTGAACATGCAGGTCTGCAATAATTCGAACCTCCTCTGAGAGGTCGACCGGTCCAACGTATCCTGGTATAGTCTTGAAGATAGACTTGATCTGGTCATCCTCTGCAGGCACGACCTCTTCAGCTCCGATAGCGTTTCTAAGCTTGATATCGTTAACCTCCTGATCGCCTCTAACGATCGCAAGAACAGGCGTCTCATTATCTGCCATGTAGAGCACACTTTTGAGAAGCTGAGCTTTAGGTAAATCAAGGAACTCAGAAAGCTCCTGAATCGTTGTCGTATCGGGCGTGCCCACTTCTTTCATTTCAAGCAGAACATCTGTATTAGGTGACTGCTTGTATGCACTTGACGCCATTTCCAGGTTGGCTGCGTAGTCACTGCCGTCGGAATACACAACGGTATCTTCACCAGCATCAGCTAGAGCCATAAATTCTACGGAGTCTTTTCCTCCCATGGCCCCTGCATCACCGATGATCGAGCGGAAATTCAGCCCGAGTCTTTCGAATGCTTTTGTATAGGCCTGGGCAATCTGATCATAAGCTTCATCCAGACTCTCATAATTATCGTGGAATGTGTAGCCATCTTTCATGATGAATTCTCTTCCGCGCATCAAACCGAAACGGGGACGCTTTTCATCTCTATATTTAGTCTGGAACTGATAGAGGTGAAGCGGAAGCTTCTTGTAAGATTTGATTTCTTCACTGATCAGTTTAGCAAATGTTTCTTCATGAGTCGGTCCAAGAATAAAATCACGCTCATGACGGTCTTTAAGCTTGATCAGATCTTCCCCGTATGTTTCATATCGTCCGGATTCCTTCCATAAATCTGCAGGAAGTAGCGCCGGAAGAAGCATTTCTGAACCCTCAATCGCATCCAGTTCTTCACGTATAATTACTTTGATGTTTTCGATGACGCGGTATGCCAGTGGTAGATAGCTGTATACCCCTGAAGATACCTGTCTGATGTATCCTGCTCTCAAAAGCAGCTGATGACTAATCACTTCAGCATCATTTGGAACTTCTCTTAATGTAGGTGCAAACAATTTTGACTGTTTCATATAAACGACTGTCTCCTTTAGTGGTTAATTTAAAAAGAATGTCTGAATATCATTCCATGTAACTAGTAACATGAGGATTAGAAGGAACAGGACACCGATAAGTGTAATATACCCTTCCTTTTCCTGACTCAATGGTTTCTTGCGTACCCCTTCAATGAGGTTGAGCAGCAGTTTCCCTCCGTCAAGCGCGGGGATGGGAAGCAAGTTCATGATACCGAGATTCACACTTAAAATTCCGATCCACCTGATGAGTCCGAATATTCCCGCTTGAACAACTACTTCAGTTGTTGCATAAATTGCAACAGGCCCACCAAGCTGGTCAACGCTGAAACCGCTGGTAAAGAATGATCCAAGTAAGGTAACTATTTGAGTAATGATAAACCATGTTTCTGTGAATCCGAAGGTCAATCTGGCAGTCAGACTGTCGTCTACAAATGTCTCGATGCCAATTCGCCCCACTACTTCATTGCCTGAATCATAACTGTATGGCGTGATCGTCTGCTGGACACGTTCTCCATCGGCTGTTTCGATGTCGAAAGTCATAGCTTCTTCTGGACTGTCCTGAATGATCAGAACCATTTCATTCCATGATCCGACTTCTTCGTCATCAATAGAAAGAACACGGTCTCCTTCTTCAAGACCCGCTTCAGCTGCAGGAGAGCCTTCTTCAACTGCTCCGATGAGAGGCTCCTGAGAAGGGACTCCCCCCTGCAAGAAAGCAAGGGCTGTAAATGCAATGATTGCCAGTATGAAATTATTCATCGGACCGGCAAAGTTGGTCATCATCCGGTTGCCAAGTGACGCACTCTGGAACTGACGATCTTTCGGAGCAATCTGAAGCGATGTTCCGTCTTTTTCTACTAAAAGAGCGTCATGATTGACTTCATACCTTTTAACTTCAGTATCAAATCCGACACGTCCGGCTATGAACAAATTTTCATCAAAATTGAAATCAGTCACTTCCAAAGGTACAGTATCCAGCGCCGCGTCTTTAGACTGTAGATCGATTTTTTCGACCTTATCCTGATCATCCAAGGATAAACTGACGGTCATGCCGGGTCGTATATCAGCTTCCTCTTCATATCCTGCCATCCTGACATATCCGCCAACAGGAAGCAGCCTGATGGTATAGGTTGTTTCTCCTTTGCGATGATGAAAGATTTTCGGTCCAAATCCGATGGCAAATTCTCTTACTAGAATGCCTGCTCGTTTTGCAAAATAAAAATGACCAAATTCGTGAATAATGACAATAATCCCAAATACAAGGGCAAACGCAAGAATAGTCTGAATCATAAAGGTCTCCTTCTTCTATCGTAATAATCCGATGACAAATAACACATTAAGTACTAAAAGCAGGCTGTCGATCCGGTCCAGTATCCCACCATGTCCTGGGAGTATCTTTCCTGAGTCCTTGACACCGTACTCTCTCTTTATCTTTGACTCAACCAGATCTCCTAACTGCCCTACTACTGAAAGCACCATCATAAAGAGAATGGAAAGGATGTAAGAGTCCGCTATCGGAAAATAATTAAGATAGATAGCGCTGACTATGGCAGAAGCAATCGTTCCACCGGCTGATCCTTCAATTGTTTTATTTGGAGATATACTAGGTGCCAATTTTGTTTTTCCAATTTTTCCACCAATGAGATAAGCTCCAGTATCAGTTGCCCAGATTACTAGTAGTACAAGCAGGACAAAGGTCAGACTATACTGTCTTAACGATACAAACGAAACAGTACCGACTCCTATATAAACCGTCATCAATAACACAGAACCGATCTGCCTGATTTTTAAATCAGGATTCCATACAGAATAAACCAGCAGTATCAAGCCTTGCAATATGATTACAGGCGTAAAGATATCACCTGAAAAAAGCTCGTTCACTCTCGGACTGAGAGCCATACTCAATACAATAAGACCCGACAGAATGGCTGGAAAGGAGCGAATGCTTATCTTTTCCATCTGAACAAACTCCATCAGTGCAAAAAGCGCAACTAATCCCACTAGCAACTCTAAGGGCCATGACCCAAATATAAACAATGGTATGAATAATACTAGTGCAATAAGTGCAGTTAATATACGTTTAGACATCTTCATCCTCAGCTTTCATAGTAGTTTAGACCGCCCCGTATCTCCGTTGTCTGTTTATATAGCTCAAAAGGGCCTCGTCCAGTACATCACCGGTGAAATCAGGCCAGAGAAGATCTGAAAAATAAAATTCACTGTACGCATTCTGCCAGAGAAGAAAATTGCTTAACCTCTGTTCTCCGCTGCTTCTGATCAGAAGGTCCACATCCTGATAAGGTGCAATTGACTGCGTAAGCAGATGATGCTCGATCATTTCCTCATTTATTTCACTAATACTAATTTCGCCATTTAAAGCCCGTTCACATAATGACTGAGTCGCTCTGACAATTTCTGCACGACTGCCGTAATTGAATGCGAAATTCAGAATCATTCCATCATTATCTTTCGTCTGATCCATTGCTTTCTGAATCGCTTTTCTTGTTGAGGTAGGAACTTTTTCTTC
Organism: Alkalibacterium thalassium; assembly: GCF_900101165.1. GTDB lineage: Bacteria > Bacillota > Bacilli > Lactobacillales > Carnobacteriaceae_A > Alkalibacterium > Alkalibacterium indicireducens. Next base: position 93,412 of record NZ_FNFK01000002.1, read on the forward strand.
GAAACCAATCATGTTGACTCTCACATTCTTTTCCTGCAGTTCCGGTACGAACCGATCAAAAAAACGAATCGGCAGCTGCATAAGAAAATGAACTTCCTGAGGAGGACGTTTCCAGTTCTCGGTTGAGAACGCATAAAGTGTGAGCACTTTGATTCCACGTTCACTGGCTCTGATGGTCACTCGTCTGACTGCTTCCATGCCTTCCTGGTGCCCAAATTTCCGCGCTTTCCCCTGTCGTTCTGCCCATCGTCCATTTCCGTCCATTATCACGGCGACGTGTGCAGGTGCATTTGTTTCTTCATTTTCAACCATATTTATTGGTGCCTGATGCACCATACCCTCCTAGAAATAAATATACATCTCTTCTATTGTAGTAAAAATCTATTTAAATTGCTACAGAAATTCAGAAGGTGTTTATGAATATTTTAAAACGTTCTGTTTTCTGTATTTATGGCGATTTGCTATACTATAAGTAAGCTAACAGAAAAGTGTTAATTTAATATAAAGGAGGACCTGCATATGAGACGCTTAAGAAAGTATATTATCAGCATAGTCGTTACTTCAGTTGTTACTAAATTAGTGAACAAATACATTATCAGTAAACTATAAAGCAAAAGGAGAGTCAGCTCTGCTCTTTAAGGATGATGGGATACATTCCTTAAAAGTGCTTCAGCTACTCTCCTTTTTTTATCCTTCTAAAATTTCCTTTTCTTTTTCTGCAGATAGCTTGTCGATAGCTTTAACACTGGCATCTGTCAGCTTTTGAACTTCCTCTTCATAGTGATGAAGGTCATCTTTAGTCAGTTCACCATCTTTTTCTGCCTTCTTCAATGAATCGATTGCATCACGGCGAATGTTCCTTACAGCAATTTTCGCATTTTCAGCTTCCTTGCCTACCTGCTTTGCTATGTCTTTTCTTCTTTCTTCCGTAAGTGCCGGTACGACGAGTCGAATGACGTTCCCGTCATTTGCCGGCGGAATTCCGATATCAGACTGATTCAGTGCTTTCTCAATGTCACCGAGTGCATTTTTATCATATGGGGTGATAAGAAGAACACGTGCTTCAGGTACTGAAATCTGCGCTACCTGGTTCAAAGGCGTAGGTACACCATAATACTCGATGTTAATGCGATTCAGCAGACTCGGGTTAGCACGTCCTGCACGGATGCTTCCAAGTTCCCTTACATAAGCCTGCTCCGCTTTTTTCATTCTTCCCTGTGTGTCTTTCAATATTGCTTCAGTCACTGTTTTTTCCTCCTTACAGTTGTCCCAATCGTGTCTCCTAAGGCTACACGTTTAATGTTACCTTTTTTATTCAGATTAAATACGACTAATGGAATATCGTTGTCCATACTTAAAGAGGACGCTGTGGTATCCATTACCTGAAGTGATTTATTTATGATATCCAGATAAGTCAGTTCTTCGAACTTAACGGCATTGGCATCAATATTCGGATCAGCCGAATAAACCCCATCGACATTGTTCTTGGCCATCATGATGACATCAGCCTGCATTTCTGCGGCTCGAAGCGCTGCAGTTGTATCTGTTGAGAAGTACGGGCTGCCAGTACCTCCGGCGAAAATGACGACACGGCCTTTTTCAAGGTGACGCATAGCTTTTCTGCGAATATATGGTTCAGCAACCTGACGCATTTCAATAGACGTCTGAACACGTGTTGGTACACCGGCATTTTCAAGTGAATCCTGTAGGGCCAGAGCATTCATGATCGTAGCAATCATCCCCATATAATCTGCCTGTGAGCGCTCCATACCCATTTCAGCTCCAACATGACCACGCCAGATATTCCCGCCGCCTACAACGATGGCGATTTCGACGCCAAGTTCATGTACATCTTTAATTTCCTGACAGATTTCATGTATAGTTGGCGGCTTTATGCCGAATCCAGCATCTCCAGCAAGAGCTTCTCCACTTAATTTCAGTACGATTCGCTTGTACTTCGGTTCATCCATATAATCGTTCCCTCCATAATTCATACATTTTTATTCTACCACATAACAAGTGCAAGGTCATTAAAAATTGACAGTTATTCCGTGCAGCTATGCGACGTTTTAAAATAATTAGCGTTCTATTTTGTTAAATTAAAAAACCATAATCCCCTGCACTTTTTTGTACGTACTCTGCCGCCTGCTTTCCAGCCTGTCTTCCGAACACGATGGTTTCAGCAATTGCATTGCCACCTATCCTGTTTTCTCCATGCAGTCCCCCGCACGTTTCTCCGGCTGCATACAAGCCACTGATCTTTCTGCCATCTTCATCAATCACTTCAGACCTTGTATTGATTCTGACACCACCCATGGTATGGTGAATTCCTGGAGCCACTTCTATGGCATAAAACGAACCTGTCTGAATGGGATGTTCCATGGCAGTAGTCCGTTCGAACAGGTCGTCTGATCCACAGGCGACGGCCTGATTCCATTCTGAAATCGTTGCTGCTAATACTTCTTTTGGTACACCGATCTGATCAGCCAGTCCGTACAACGTCTCTCCTTTTAACACCATATCTTTTGACTCGTAGAACCCGACCGCGGGCACTCTTTCTTTTAGCTGTTCATCGAAAATCAGGAACGCTTTCTGTTCTGGACAGTTTATAATAGCGTGTGATACCACATCTCGACGGTCCATTTCGTTGACAAACCGTTTCCCTGACAAAGAAATGAGTATGGCTCCTTCGCCTCTTATTGCCTCTGTCAATAAAAATCGACTTCTCTGATGAACTGTGGGATGGATTTGAATCTGATCAAGATCTCTGATACTTCCTCCGACCGCCTTGACCATGTCGATCCCACTCCCTAAACTTCCTTCGTGATTTGTAGTGATAAGCTTAACAAGGTCAGGAGCCACTTCTTCTATTTTTTTATAATTACTGCCAAAACCACCAGTTGCTATGACAACAGCCCCGGCCCTGACTAAGTTTTCACCTTGCCGGTCTATAGCTACATAAGCGCCGTTGATCAGATTAGTATCTTCTGATGTCGACAGACGAATGACTTCTGCAGAAATAAAGAGAGGGATCCCTCGTTCTTCGACTATACGCATCAGACCTTTCATCAAGTATCCTCCGATAGCAGATCCATCAGATGGTCTATGTGTTCGTTTAACAGACATTCCGCCTGTAGTTGTGAGACTGGACAAAGTAATGTCCATTGAGTCAAGCCAGTCAACTGCTTTCGGCGATTCTTCAACAAAATAGGACAACAGCTCTACATCGTTTGTCCGGTTTCCGCCAGCAAGTGTCTCTTCATAAAAAAGTGAATGACTGTCCTCAATCCCCTGGGCCTGCTGAAATTTTGTCTGTGAAGCGTTCATTCCCGCAGATGCTTTAATGCTGTTCCCTTTCACACCGGGCATGCTCTCAAAAATAACAGGACAGGCACCTGTATCATTTGCCTGAATCGCCGCTGATAAACCGGCTGCACCTGCACCAACGATAATAACGTCGTATTGAGTATTAAGCTGATCTTTATGTAAAATCATATGGCCTCCGTTCTGTCAGAACCCTTATGTATTTAGTAGTGGAGATAGCTTGCAAAAAAAGAGCAGGGATCAAATACCCCTGCTCCATATCTACAAACTTATTTATTGCCTAATTGGCTTTGAACTTCTGCAGCGAAGTCTTCAGTACGTTTCTCAATTCCTTCTCCCACTTCGTAGCGGATGAATGATTTGATAGATGCACCTTTTTCGCTTAAGTACTCACCAACAGTTTTGTCTGGATCTTTAACATATGGCTGATCAACAAGACTTACTTCTGCTAGCCATTTGTTCAGACGTCCCTGTACCATTTTTTCAACGATATTTGCAGGTTTTCCTTCGTTTTTAGCTTGTTCAGTCAACACGTTCAGTTCGTGATCTCTTTCTTCCTGAGAGATTTCTTCACGAGTGATGAATTTAGGATTAATTGCCGCAATGTGCATAGATACGTTACGAGCGACTTCTACATCATCGGTTCCTTCAATAATAGAAAGAACAGTAATACGTCCACCCATGTGCTCGTAGTCGCCGAATACATCATTGTCAGTTTTTTCTACAACAGCAAAACGACGTAGAGTGATCTTCTCACCGATAGTCTGAGTCGCTTCAGTAATTGTATCCTGAATTGAGTCTCCCCCCATATCCAAAGCAAGTGCTTCTTCTATAGTTGCAGGTTTGTTTGCTGCTATAGTTTTAGTAATACCTTTAACAAGGTTCTGGAATTTATCGTTTTTAGAAACGAAGTCTGTTTCTGAGTTGATTTCTGCGATAGCCGCAACGTTACCCTCGATGTGAACGTTAGCCAGTCCTTCAGCCGCAATACGGTCTGCTTTCTTAGCTGCTTTAGATACACCTTTTTCTCTCAGGTAATCGACAGCTGCGTCTAAATCTCCATCAGTTTCCACTAATGCTTTTTTCGCATCCATCATTCCAACGCCTGTTTTATCACGTAACTCTTTTACTTGAGCTGCTTTAATGTTTGCCACAAAAATTCCTCCTTAGTCGTATATCGATCCGGTAAAAAGCGATGATTACTCGTTATCGCCTTCGACGACTTCAACGATTTCATCTAGAGAATCAGATTTAGCTTCTTCTTCAAAGCCTTCTTCTCCCTGATTTCCTTCGATAACAGCATCAGCCATTGTTTTAGTCAGTAATTTTACTGCACGGATAGCATCGTCGTTTGAAGGGATGATAACGTCGATCTCATCTGGATCACAGTTAGTATCTACCATTGCTACGATTGGAATATTAAGTTTTTGAGCTTCTTTAACAGCAATGTGCTCTTTTCTTGGGTCAACAACGAATAACACGTCAGGACGCTTAGGCATATCTTTGATTCCGCCTAAGAATTTTTCAAGACGATCGCGTTCTTTGATTAGGATACCGACTTCTTTTTTAGGAAGGACATCGAATGTTCCGTCTTCTTCCATTTTTTCGATCTGTTTCAGACGCTTGATACGCTTCTGAATTGTATCCCAGTTAGTTAGCGTTCCACCCAACCAACGGTGGTTGATGTAGTAAGCGCCAGCTCTTTGAGCTTCTTCTTTGATCGCATCTTGTGCTTGTTTTTTAGTTCCTACAAAAAGAACTGTTCCGCCATCTTCTGCAATATCACGGACATAGTTGTAAGCTTTGTCGATCAGCTTAACAGTCTTCTGCAAGTCGATGATGTAAATGCCGTTTCTTTCTGTAAAGATATATGGTTTCATCTTAGGGTTCCAGCGTCTAGTCTGGTGACCGAAATGAACACCTGATTCTAATAATTGTTTCATTGATACAACTGCCATTTGTCATTCCTCCATTTGGTTTTATATTTTTCCTCCCCGAGCTTCATCTGTTTGAACACTCCATGGCAATAGAGCACCATTCAATCCATCCACTCAGGTGTGAAATTTGGTGCTTTTTGCACCGCTGATAAGTATACTACATATACTCTTAAAATGCAACTCCCAGTTATTTTTTTCTTGCACATTTTACAGTTCTATCGCATACTATACTGAGAACCTAAAAAGGAAGTGGACCCTAGTGTTTTTTTCATTTGTTAGATTAATTGTAAGGTTGCTTATACTGACTTTAAATGGACGATATAAAGTCCAAGGTAAGGAAAACCTGCCTATAGATGATAACTATATTCTTATAGCACCTCATCGCTCATGGATCGATCCGGTATATTTAGTCCTTGCCGCCTCGCCCAAGCAATTCAGTTTCATGGCAAAAAAAGAACTTTTCAAGAACCCACTCTTTAAGTGGCTGATTACAAAAATGAACGCTTTTCCTGTTGACCGTAAAAATCCTGGCCCAAGTGCCATCAAGACCCCAGTCAAGATTTTGAAGGAAACCGATCTCGGTCTGGTGATTTTCCCCACAGGAACACGACATTCCACTGAACTTAAAGGTGGCGCTGTTACGATAGCAAAAATGAGTAAAAAACCGATTGTACCTGTTGTCTATCACGGCCCTTATACATTCAAAGACCTGCTGAAACGTCAGAAAGCAACTGTACGCTTCGGAGAACCGTTCATAGTTGAACCTAAAATAGAAGGCATCAAGGACATCACTGCTTATTATTCCGAAAAAATACAGGATGCGTTCATCTCTCTAGATTATGAAGATCATAAATAAAAAAAAGCCTTATCCAGACATCAACCAATCTACTGGCTGATGTGGATAAGGCTTTTTTTGCTTTGCTAGTATATTTCTATCACTGCAGACCGATGTTCTGCAATTCGTACATATCTCTGTATGAACCGCCACGTTCAATCAGCTCGTCATGGGTCCCGCGTTCTATAATATGCCCATTATCGAGTACCAGGATCTGATCAGCATCTCTGATCGTAGACAGACGGTGAGCGATCGCCACAGTCGTTCGTCCCTGACGCATGCGTTCCAGACCTTCCTGAATGAGCGACTCCGTCTCTGTATCGATATTTGCTGTTGCTTCATCGAGGATTAGGATTTTAGGGTCCTTTACAATCGTTCTGGCAAATGAGACCAGCTGTTTCTGACCACCGGAGAAGCTGGCCCCTCTCTCAACAACCCGCGCATCATATTGACCTGGAAGTTCTTCGATAAACTGATCGGCTTGAACAAATCGTGCCGCTTCAATTATCTCTCTATCTGTAATAGCCTCGTTCATCAAACGGATGTTGTCCTTGATTGTTCCGTAGAAAAGGAAGGAATCCTGCAGAACCAGACCTATACGCTGACGCAGCTCCCGCATAGGGAAGGATCTGATGGACTGCCCATCGATCAGCACGTCCCCTTTCTGGAAATCATAGAAACGCATCAGCACGTTTATGATCGAAGACTTTCCGCTCCCTGTATGACCGACAAGCGCAATAGTCTCTCCTGGATTTACAGTGAACGAAATGTCTTTCAGAACGTAATTCTCGTCGTCATATGAGAAGCTTACATTTTTGAACTCTATCTTGCCGTCAGTGATCTGCGCTTCAGGATCGTCGTCCTGCTCCGGCACATACTCTTCGTTATCCATAACTGTAAGGATGCGGCTGCTTGAAACAACTCCGTCTTGGAACAGACTCAGACTATCCATCAGCCGGGTCAATGGTCTGAAGAAATCATTTGCATATGATGTGAAGGCAAAAATGATTCCTACTTCAATCGGGCTGGTCAACGCGTCGAACCCGAACAGTGCCAGGATCAGAACAACAGCAAGAGTATACAGCATGTTAATGACCGGGCTCAGAAGCAAGGCGTTGATTCTGACCATGGAGAAACGAGAATTGAAGTAGGACTGGTTTGTTTCTTCAAATTCCTTCTGAAGCCGTTTTTCCTGTCTGAACTGCTGAATCACTGACATCCCGTTAATGGTTTCTGCAAGTTTTGTGTTCAGCAGGCTCAGCTTGGATTTCATTTCATGGTAAGTGCGTGAGCTGTAGACCTGATAGAATCTGATGACCAGTAGTAGGACCGGTGCAAAGATAAGGAGCCATAGTGTCACCGTTACATCCAGAAGGAACATTGCTCCAAGGGAGATGATGACACCAAACACCCCTTGTATGATCGTCAGAAATACATGCCAGAAGTCCTTCATTGCTTCAGTATCATTTGTAGCTCGCGTAATGATCCAGCCAGTAGAGGTCTGATCGAAGAATCGCATGCCTAGATTATGAAGTTTGGTGAACAGCTGATTTCTTATGTTCTGTACTGTTTTTTCTGATGCCATATTAAAGATATACAATTCGAAATACCAGACAGTCATTCTAACGATCGTCACACCAAAGTGTAGAGATGCGAAGAAGAGAATGGTCTGAATCGTCACGCCGCCGACTGTCAGGTGGTCATCAATGAAAACCTGAATGATTCGGGGGAGTGCCGCATTAGTCACTGCAAGAGCCACACTGAAACAGATAGCCAGTATAAACTGATTTCTGTAAGGTGACGCAAATGTAAGGATCCGTCTCAGTATACTTATCTGTTCGTTAAACGGAATCGTTCGTCTTTTCTGTAGTTCCTGCTGTTCCATTAGCCCTCTCCCCCTTCCAGTTCCCTTACCAGCTGCTGCTGTTCATACATATCCTTATACCATCCATCCTGTGCAAGCAACGAATTGTGCGTCCCGCGCTCGACAATTTCACCGTCTTCGACAACGATGATCTCTTCAGCGTGCATGACTGAGCTGATACGGTGAGCCGCAATGATCGTCGTCTGTCCTTTGCGCAGTTCTTTCAGCCCTGATAGGATACTTTCCTCAGTCTTCGCATCGACAGCCGATAGTGAATCATCAAGAATCATCAGTTCAGGATTGATGAGGATAGCCCGGGCAATTGATATTCGCTGTTTCTGCCCCCCGGACAGTGACACGCCCCGCTCGCCTACTTCCGTGTCATATCCATTCGGTATCGCAAGAATATCATCATGAATATCAGCAAGTTTAGCTGCCGCTTCGACAGCTTCCTGAGACAAGGTCGGATCTGCAAAGCGGATATTTTCTCTTATCGTATCTGAAAACAGATAGTTATCCTGAGGCACATAGCCTATATGTTTCAATAACGCATCGAGGGTATAATCACGTATGTCATATCCCCCGTACCTGATCCTGCCTTTATACCCATCATATTCTCTGAGAAGCAACTTAAGAATCGTTGTTTTACCTGCTCCCGTTTTACCAACGACACCTAATGTCCCGCCAGCTTCAAGCGTGAAGTGTATGTTTTTAAGGGTGGTCCCTTCCTCATCAGGGTAGGAAAAGGAATCAAGTTCAAAAGACAACTCTCCTGAAACCGGTTTGTCTATCGCCCCTTGACGTTCCACTATTGATGTCTCTTCTCTAAGCAGATTTTCGATCCGGTCATAACTGGCAGATCCTCTTTCAATAATGTTGAACAGACGTCCGATAGCAAACATCGGCCAAACGAGCATTCCGATATAATTGATGAATGTCACGAAATCTCCGACAGATATTTCTCCGTCTGAAATCAGCCAGCCTCCTACAAGTATCGTCAGGAAATATGAAATCCCCATGATAAACGTAATCGCCGGATCAAAAAGTGAATCGATTTTGTATACTGATCTGTTCTTTTCAACGACATTGTCAGTCTGTTTTGAAAATTGCTCTATATCCTCTTTTTCCTGTCCAAACGTCTTGATGACCTTGATCCCCTGAATACTCTCCTGAACTTTATCATTCAGATGCGAAAAAGCAGCCTGAGCGTCTCTGAATCTCAGGTGAAGCTTTTTCCCGAGCACACGAGACGTCATGGCTAATAATGGCAGTGGAATGATCGCCAGAAGTGTCAGGCGCCAGTCTACAAAAAAAATCATTGCCAGCAAAGTGGTCAGACCGACACTGATTGCATCAGCCATCGTAAGAATCCCTCCACCTGCAACCATTCTAAGACCACGAAGGTCATTTGTTGCATGTGCCATCAAGTCACCTGTACGGTATTTCTGAAAGAACTCATTATCCATATTTGTAAAATGATTGAACAGCTGCTTACGCACGATCTGTTCAAGTTTAGCAGCGTTTCCCCAGATACGCACCCGCCATAAATACCTTAGAGCATACTGACCGATTGCAGTGGAAGCCAGAATCAGCAGCCACGTAAGCAGCGATTCCTGTGTGATTATACCCATATCTATTTCATCGACTACAATGCCTATAATTCTCGGTGGAATCAGCTGGAGCAGCGCTACGATGATCAGCGCACCTATTCCTACCAGATAGGATTTTTTCTCCTGTTTGAAAAACCAGCTCAGTCGTTTAAATATCCCCATATCGTCGTCTCCCATTAGCTTAATCGATTGTGAAAGCAATATGACATATTGTCATATTGTGTCAAATGTTAACGGACAGCGTTTTATTCTGTCCGTCCCTTACTTATTTTTTCTTTTTATTCTTTGCGCTCTTCTGCTGAGATTTCATCTGACTCATCATCTGATTGATCTTACGTTCAGAAGGTTTCTGTCCCATTTGAAGCATCATCATACGCAGCATGTTTTCGTCGATTGGTGGATTTTTTTCAAAATAGTCCATCATATATTTTCTGGAAATAAAGAATCCTCCGACCAGTCCGGCGATCAGAGCTAAAATAATTAGTACAATAGCAAGGCCTGTGCTCATCTTGTTCACTCCTTTCAAAAATCGATACTGTAACCATACAGCAGACATAGACATATCTACTCACTGAACTATTTTACACAATAAACGTGGAGAAATAAACCTTTATATGTTAAAAAGCTATTTTATACCATCGATCGACTTAGAGAGGGAAGTACTGGCCAGTCCGTCTTCCTGTTTTTATTCACAACATGCTGAAAGCCACCTGTGCTCCAGCAGGAATACAGGTGGCTTTCAGACTTTTCAGTTAGATTATTTCATTGAAAGGTAAGTGTTGACAACATTTTTAGAAGTAAATCCGTAAGCTTCAACAACAGCTTCACCATTACCACTTGCTCCGAATTTGTCGATCGCAAGAATACTACCTTCAGGTCCAGCATAACGGTGCCAGCCGAATGGAGATCCCATTTCGATAGCTACTCTGTTTTTTACAGCAGCTGGAAGAACAGATTCCTTGTACTCTTCAGACTGAAGTTCGAACAAATCGAAACTTGGCATGGAGACTACTGATACATCGTGCCCCTGTGCTTTCAGTTCTTTCTGTGCCTCAACAGCTAATGTCACTTCAGATCCAGTAGCGATCAGGATACCATCAGGTGTGTCGTTTTCAGACGGAGAAAGGACATACGCACCTTTCTTAACATTTTGTCTCGCTGTTTCCTTAGTTCCAGGAAGAACAGGAAGATTTTGACGAGTCAGCACTAGCATAGTTGGACGGTTAGTTGATGTCACAGCAATTTCCCAAGCTGCAGCTACTTCGTTACCGTCAGCCGGACGAAGAACAGTCAGATTGTGCATTCCTCTGAAGCTAGACAGCTGTTCTACAGGTTCGTGAGTCGGTCCGTCTTCACCTACGGCAATTGAGTCATGTGTCATGACATAGATAGCCGGAATTTCAGATAGTGCAGCCAGGCGTACCGCTGGTCTCAGATAATCTGTAAAGACGAAAAATGTAGCAACGTAAGATTTTGTTCCCCCATGAAGCAGGATACCGTTTAGAGCAGCTGCCATAGCAAATTCTCTTACACCGTACCAGATGTTGCGTCCGTCATACTGACCAGCCTGGAAGTTTTTAACACCACTGATCATAGTCTTGTTCGATCCTGACAAGTCGGCAGATCCACCCCAGAAGTTAGGGACAGCTTTAGCAATAGCATTCAGCACTTTTCCACTGTAGTTACGTGTTGCATCTGCTCCGTCTTCTTCAGAAAATGAAGGCAGTTCAGCATCCCATCCTTCTGGAAGCTCTCCAGATAAAGCCAGGTCGAACTGATTCGCAAGTTCACCATTAGCACTGCGGTATTCATCAAGTAGACTGTTCCACTTATCTTCTAGCTCCTGACCTTTATCGATCATGTGCTCTTTGAATCGCTTAGTGACTTCTTCAGGTACGTAGAAGTCTTCGCCTTCCCAGCCGTATGCTTTCTTGGCAGCTTTTACCCCTTCAGGTCCAAGTGGTGCACCGTGAACATTGTGCGTACCGGCATTTGGTGCTCCGAATCCGATGACTGTTTTGATTTCGATAAGTGTTGGTTTATCGGTGGATTCTTTCGCTTTAGTTATTGCAGCATCGATGGCTTCTAAATCGTTTCCATCTTCAACCAGGATATGTTCCCATCCGTAAGCCTCAAAACGCATACCGACATTTTCAGTGAACGCTTTTGAAGTCGGTCCATCAAGCTGGATATTGTTGGAATCGTAAAGCATAATCAGTTTGCCTAATTTCAAGTGACCAGCCAGAGAAGCAGCTTCCTGAGAAACACCTTCCTGAAGGTCTCCGTCTCCACACAGTGCATAAGTATAGTGGTCAACGATGTTATAGTCACCTTTATTATAGGTAGCAGATAGGTGTGCTTCTGCCATTGCCATTCCTACTGCATTAGCTACGCCTTGACCTAGAGGACCAGTAGTTGCCTCGACACCATCTGTGATATGCACTTCAGGGTGTCCTGGTGTAATCCCTCCCAATTGACGAAAGTTTTTAAGGTCATCAATAGACACGTTATAACCTGACAGATGAAGAAGGCTGTATAATAGCATAGAGCCGTGTCCTGCTGAAAGGACAAAACGATCTCTATTGAACCATCTCGAATTTTTCGGATTAACGTTTAAATGACGGGTCCATAATGTATATGCCATAGGAGCTGCTCCCATAGGTAACCCAGGATGACCTGAATTAGCTGCCTGTACTCCATCAATACTTAATGTACGAATCGTATCGACAGCCATTTGATCTGTTTTATCGAACAATGAACTTCAACCCTTTCGTTTGTTTAAAATTTAAACTTACTCTGTTATTGTACTATTTTTAGCGCTTTATTTCAATCTATTCTGCAGTTATTGCGAATATGGCTGTTTACTCATCCCGGCCATGGAGGCCTTTTTCTTTCTGAATCTCTTTCACTTTATCTGGTGTGACATCATTTCCATCAGGATCCACAACTTTCATCCCTTCGATCTGATTCTTCATGCCGGACCTGAAAGCTTGGATATACTCTTCTCTCAACCCTTTTTGTTCATCTTTTTCTTCCTGAGACAGACCGTCGCTTCTTTCTTTTCGTACGAGTTCATTTATTCTGTCCAGTTTTTTCTTTTCTAACATAGAATCCTCCTCAGTTCTCTTTTCTTGCAAGTCCTACACCTTATATCATAACATTCATGATTAAAAAGTGGTAGATAAGATTCGATCGAAACCTGCTTCCTTTATTCGAACATCCGTTTGAATTAGCGTCTGCCCTATGCTATACTGATAACAATAGAACAGTTGTTCATATAAATTATTCCGAAAGTGAGGGTGAGTAATGACCACTAGAGGCCGTAAAGGTGAAAAACAAATTGAAATTCTACAATATATATATAACCAAGTGAAGAAGAAAGGGTATCCTCCCACTGTGAGAGAAATCGGGATGGCGACAGCTCTCTCTTCTACGTCAACAGTTCACGGACATTTAGCACGTCTTGAAAAAAATGGATTCATCCTAAGAGACCCCTCGAAACCAAGAGCGATCGAGTTCACTAAAGCGGGATTGGATAAACTAGGAATAGATGAAGAGGACAAAATACCTCTACTAGGAGTAGTCACTGCCGGCGAACCTATCCTTGCTATTGAGGAAGCTACAGATTATTTCCCGATTCCAAATGACCTGGAGCTGGACAGAGGCAATCTGTTCATGCTGACTATCCGTGGAGATAGTATGATGAATGTTGGTATTCTAGACGGCGATCAGGTTATCGTCAGAAAACAGGAAAGTGCAAGTAATGGAGATATTGTCATTGCCATGACTGAAGATGATGAAGCAACCTGTAAACGATTCTACAAAGAAAAGAATCATATCAGACTTCAGCCCGAAAATGATGCACTTGACCCTATCATCCTTAACGATGTAAAAATTCTCGGAAAAGTTATTTCTTTATATAGAAGCCATATATTCTAATAAAAACCCCCTTCTCACTCGAGAGGGGGTTTTCAGTATTTAGTAAGTCATTAATTTAAAAATGTCATAGCCTTCAATTTTATCGCGACCTTTTAAATCAGCAAGTTCAATAAAGAATGCCGCACCGACAACTTCTCCACCCAGCTTTTCTACAAGTTCGATCGTTGCAGCTATGGTACCTCCAGTAGCAAGCAGGTCGTCTGTGATCAGCACTTTTTGACCTGGTTTGATCGCATCTTTATGGAGCTGAAGGATATCATTGCCGTATTCAAGTCCGTAACTCACTTCGACAGTTTCTCTTGGCAACTTTCCTTTTTTACGGCAGGGTGCAAAGCCAATTCCCAGTTCATTGGCAACAGGACAGCCAACGATGAACCCTCTGGCCTCAGGACCGACGATCATTTCGACCCCTTTTCCTTTAGCGTATTCAACGATCTGTCTGGTTGCTTCTCTGTAAGCTTCGCCATCGGCCATCAGTGGAGAAATATCTCTAAACACAATCCCCTCTTCAGGAAAGTCAGGTACATCAGCAATATATTGTTTAAAATCCATTTATAATCCTCCGTTATGTTTACACATACTTAGTCTGTGTCATTTATGGCAGCCATCAATTCGTTAAAAGAGCTGTAAACCAGTTTTTCTTCAACAGCAATCTGTTCCAGCCGTCTTTTATACGTCTTGGTGTCTTCCAGTTTTTTCGGGTCCGGATCGGCAACGACTCTCACCTTTCCATCCTCTATTGTAACAAATTCGTTCTCTAAAAACACCATTAACATGAATTTAGCGACTTCTTTATCGATATTAAGCTTAGTCACCAGTTCCCTGGTGTCTTTTGACAGATCGACTGTTTCCTTTGTTCGCAGCCATTTATACAAAGATGAGAACGTTGAACGTTTCGGCATGCCTTTAAAATAGTACTCATTTGGACAATAAAGATACAAGTAGAAAGACTGCTTCACATAATTCCTGTACACAGTCCGGAAAAGTTCGAGATGGTCTGGAGTATCAACAACAATTATTTTAGTCGTTTTGCTGACCGAATATAACTCAGTGCTCATGTCCACCAACTGACAGGTAGCTTCTGGATGAATCTGTTCCTGCCACTTATTATATACTGCTTTCTGAAAGAATACATAATGGCCTTCAGAATCGAGGAACACTTCCGACTTTAAAGTTGACTGGCGTCTGTCGATGACTATTTTTTCTCTGGATTTGAAGTCGACAGCCTGGATCTGAACCTTTCTGTTTCCATTCCATTCATTGATCGACACATATCCAGCAACATCTATTTCCGGCTGGGTTTTGAACACATCAAACCAGTCTGAAGCTCCAAATGCGATCAGATCCATTTTAGTATCATTTTTAGTAACGAGCGATTTTAAATGATCCTGATTCGCCCCTATCAAGCGAGCCCCTTCTGGAACGACAGAAGAAATATTAAATATAGGTTTTCTGTTATCTTGGCCAAATGGTCTGAGCTGATCAAGTTCCGTAATCAGGTCGATGGACAGATCTTCCCATTCTGCCGTAACATCAATTGTCAGTTCAGTCTTCAGTGCCCTATCTCCCACTAGATTCTTCGCACTTTTCTGGAGTGCGTCGTAGAATGTTTCCAGATTGGTCAACTCAAGGCTGACACCACAGGCCATTTCGTGTCCACCAAAACTGCTCAGGAGATGACTGGTCTGCTGCATACAGTCGAACAGATTGAAACCGGACACGCTTCTACCTGAGCCTTTCATTATCCCAGTCTCCTGGTCAACAGAAAATATGAGAGCTGGTTTTCCAGTCTTTTCAGTCACTTTACTGGCCACGATACCCAGCACCCCTTGATGCCATTTCTCGTCTTTTAATACAATAACTTGATCATTTTGCTGTTCATCAACTCTAGATAATGCTTCGCCGGTAATCTGACTGACTATATTTTTTCTTTCACTATTTTTCTCCATCACTTTTCTGCTTAGGTCTTCTGCATTTTTCTCATCATATGTAGTGAGAAGGTCGACAACCATCGTGGCATCCCCTAAACGGCCTACGGCATTGACAGGCGGAGCAAGCTTGAAGCCGATCGTTTCTTCATCAATGTCTTCCCTGAAGATTTCAGCTTGTTTTAATAGACTCTGCAGCCCAACTCTTTGGGTCTGTCTGATCAGCTTCAAGCCGAAATAAGCGAGCGCCCTGTTTTCATCAGTGAGAGACACTACATCTGCTATCGTTCCGATCATAGCCAGTTCGATCATTTCTTCGGGCAATTCTCCAAGAAGGGCTTGCGCTACTTTCAGACTGACACCGGCCCCTGCGAGTTCCTTAAACGGGTAACTGCCTTCGGGATGCTTAGGGTGTACAATGCTATAAGCTTGTGGGAGCTTTTCCGGGCATTCATGGTGGTCAGTCACAATGACATCGATCCCCAGTTCATTCGCTCTATTAATCGCATCGTGTCCAGCGATCCCATTGTCAACAGTCACGATCAGCTCAGTACCTTGTTCAACTAAGCGTTCAAATGCATTGATATTCGGGCCATACCCTTCAACAAACCGATTAGGAATAAAATAGTCAACATTCCCCCCGAGCATCTCGATCGCTTCATATAAAATAGTTGTGCTTGTAACTCCGTCCGCATCATAATCGCCATAAATTGTTATTTTCTGATGGAGCTCGATGGCTTTCTGAATCCGTTCAATTGTTCTGTCCATATCCTTCAGTTCAAAAGGATCATGAAACCATTCCGCTGTCGGCGTCATAAAGTGACTGATGTCTTCTTTAGTCGTCAGTCCTCTAGCCATACATAAGCGTATGAAAGTTTTTGACTGGTTCATTTCAGCAGCGAGATCTGAAATTGCCTGATCGTCACCGATTGTATTATTTCGCCATATTGTTTCTGCTAGCACTCGATTCACTCCTAGTCTGATTCACGTTCCTACATTATAACAGAAAAAAACAGACACAATAAAGGAAGTCTTTACTGCGTCTGTTTCATAATATTTCTATTAGTCTAAGATCTGAACGCCAATACCAATCAGACCTGGTCCAGTGTGGACACCCAGTGCTGGACTGACTTGATCAAAGAAGAACTGTTCATAATCAGGAAGCTTGGCCTTCAGCTCCTGTCTGATTGCTTCAGCTTCTTTTAGAGCAGTTCTCCCACCGTAAGCAACTGCCAGATTGTACTTTTTAGCTGTAGAAGCAAACTCTTCAACTAACTGAATAGTTTTGTTCACAGACTTTGCTTTACCTCTGACTTTAGCTACAGTGTGATAGATTCCATCTTCATTACACGTAATGATCGGTTTGAGGTTCATCATGCTTCCGAGAACTGATTGAACCAGACCGATTCGTCCGCCTTTCTGAAGGTACTCAAGTGTAGGCACATGGAAGAAAACTTTCGCTTTTTCAATGCCCTTCTGAAGATTAGCCTTGATTGTATCCCATTCTATATCTTTTGCTGCCTGAAGTGCTGCTTCCACAACAGAAAAACCTGCACCAATACCGATATTTTTAGTATCCAAAACAAATATTTCCAGCCCTTCGTACTGCTCAGCCACAATGCGGACCATGTTATTCGTTCCACTCAGTCCACTTGAAATCGTCACGGCAAGTACTTTTTCATATCCTTCTGCCTTGATTTCATCAAACATTCCTTTGATGATTTCTCCATCAGGAAGAGAAGTCTTTGGTATTTCTTCACTCATTCGGTCATAAACTTCTTCAGCGGTAATGTTTACTTTATCAACATATTCACCGTCTTCAAAAATGATCTTCAAAGGAATGACCTTGACATCATATGTCGTACGAATCTGTTCAGGTACATCTGAGCCCGAGTCGGTTAATATAGCAATTTTTTGTTTATTCATTTTTTCCCCTACCTTATCTATAATAGTAATTACCATTTTTTTTGTTTTTTCGTGTTGTTTTAATGTAACTATCGTTGCTCTATCAATTAAAATACAAAAAGGCACCTCTTCCCCCC
>NZ_FNFK01000031.1 GCF_900101165.1 Alkalibacterium thalassium
GTCAACTGCCGTTGCGTCAAGCGCAACGTTTTCTTCAAAAATAGCGAATTCGTTATGGATCAGTTGAAGGAGTTGATCATTCATGGTTTCCAGCACAGATAGATTATCGGCTAGGATACTCATCACACGAGAATAGGTTGCTTCGGATGGAATGGGATCTGAATAGAGAAATCCCACACTCAATTTCAAGCGAAGGTCGCTTTTCAAACGTGCAATCAGTGCTTTTTGTGTCGGAATGTTCTCATGGATACGCACCATCAAGGAACGGAGGAGCGCTTGATAGTTCAATTTGACGGGTGGACCCACACGAGATTCTTTTTCGAATAGAGCTAATACTTTTCCCCACTCAAGTGGGGAGAGAATTTCTTGGTATTTCTCCTGAACGTCAAGTTTTTCTAAAAAATCAATGTCAAATAAAGTGGGTTGTTGTATAATGGACATAAGGAATCCCTCCTGGAGTACGTGTCTTAGTCGACAACCTAATTGTACCATATGGGGGGGTTCCTTTTTTCTATGTTTTAAAAAAGTTGATTTATCAGGTGTTAAACACGACAAATAATTATGAAATTGGCTCAAATATCTTTTAACTCCAACCGATAATTTGATTAAAGGAGTGAAGTACAATGGAAATGACTTTAAATGACAAATCCGCAAAAAAAGAACAGAACAATCTATTAACTAAGCTTAAATCACTTGTCGCCTTCAAATCTCTGAGAGCTAAAATACTCTTCGGGTTCAGTATACTCATACTCATGGTGGCCGGGCTGACCTTCGAAGGTTACTTTGCTTTACACGACATGAACGATTCCATCGAACATTTAGCCGGTAACCATGTTAGTATAATGATTGCCAACGAACGTGCCGCTTTTTCACTAGCTAGACGTTCGACAAATGTCAGAGCTTATCTGATGACTGGAGAAGAACGCTATCGTGAGATGTTCGTGGAAAACGCTGAATAAAACTAGCCTTACTTTGACCGGATGGCTCAGCTCATACCAGGAGAAGAGATCGACCAGAACGTCCAGACCCATGATGATTGGACACAGCAAATGCTTACGAAAGTTTTTGATGTCTATGCAGCAGGAGACCCTGCGCTCGCAGAAGCAAATCTTGGTGAACTGGCTCCGACGACTACTGCTCTATTGAATGAGCTGTCTGACAGAGCAGTTGCTCGGGAACAGCAGATCAACCAGATGAGATCAGATATGATTGCCAGTGGTCAACAATCAATGATCTTTGACTTGATTATTTCCGTTATAGTTATCGTAATTTCAATCGTAATTGCCCTCGTTACTGCTCGATCGATTGCCAAACCAATAAACAAAGTTGTCGATAAAGTCGCACTAATTACAAATGGCGAGCTGCATACAGCTCCACTGAATATCCAGGCAGCCGATGAAACTGGTAAACTCGCTTCGTCTATAAATGAAATGGAAACAAGTTTGAGACAGATCATCACGAATATTTCAGATGCTTCCTATCAGCTTACTTTAAAACAGCAAGGAATTGTCTGAATCAGCTCAGGAAGTGATGTCAGGTACTGACCAGGTCGCGATGACCATGCAGGAACTGGCTGTCGGATCAGAAACTCAGGCAGGAAGCGCAAGCAAACTCTCAGTAATTATGGATTCATTTGTTCAGATGGTCAGCCAGACGAGCGACAATGGTGAAGCTATAACAAGTCTTTCCAGCAAAGTTCTTGAGGATACGACCAAAGGGAAGGAATTGATGGACGAATCCGATCAGCAGATGCACAAAATCGATAAGCTGGTCAAAGATTCTGTCACACGGGTCGACAAACTGGATGCACAGACACAGGAAATATCAAACCTGGTCGAAATCATTCAGGCGATTGCCAATCAGACGAACCTGCTTGCATTAAACGCCGCGATCGAAGCCGCCCGTGCAGGTGAACAAGGCAAAGGCTTTGCTGTAGTGGCAGATGAAGTCCGCAAACTTGCTGAAGAGGTCAATACTTCTGTCAAAGAAATCATTGGTTTCGTCGGCACGATTCAGGCAGAATCAAAGAATGTCAGCGAATCCCTTCAAGCTGGGTATAAAGAAGTTGCTGAAGGATCAATCAAAATCAGCGAGACCGGTCGAACTTTCAACACAATCACCCAGTCGCTTCACCGTATGTCAGACAGAATTACCGATATCAATACCAGTCTTCAGGATATCGAGCATAATACTATCGATATGAATACGTCTATTGAAGAGATTGCTTCAGTATCAGAAGAATCTGCTGCCGGTGTCGAACAGACATCCGCATCTGCCCAACAGATCAGCAGTTCTATGGAAGAAGTAGCTGGAAACGGCGGGAAAGTATCCCAACTCGTTGCACTTGCAGAAAATATGGATAACATCGTATCTAACTTCACATTATAAAAACAGACCTCTGGCTCTTTTACATTAAAAGAATCAGAGGTCTTTATTTATCAGTTATTTTGTTTCTCTAAATAAAGCTTTTCGTCTCAATTTCTGAGAGTATTTTTTTAATTCCAGACGTTCAGGGTTGTTACGGGTATTTTTACTTGTGATATATAGTCGTTCACCTGTTTCAACACACTCAAGAGTAACCGTCTTTCTCATATCATCTGACTCCTCTCTTTATTTTTTCATCTGTTTTATTATTTTTAGTCCTCTCCGGGCCGTTTTTTTGTTCGGGCTTTTCATCATACGGCGCGCAGTAGAGACATTTGTTTTCTCAGCCATAGACATTTCCTCCTCAATACTTGAATCTTGAATCGTTATAATTAATAGTTCAGGTTATCGATTTTCTTTACTATATTCCCAGTTCTTCCATAACTTCTTCTGTCAGAACACACCTCTTGAAGGCTAACTCCATCTCTTTCACTGGGAGATTTTTACCTATGAATACTAAAACAGATTCCTTTTCTTGGTCCCCCCACGGTTGTCCTCTTTCGGCCTGGAAGGTCATATTGACGCCTTGATAAACGATCTGATTCGGATCTTTATATAAGTGCAAAATGCCCTTATAACGCAGCAGATCCATACCATAAGTCATGATCAGTTCATTCATCCACATATCAATAAGTGTCGGATGAATAGGATCTTTCGCTTTAAGAGACAATGTCACGATATCGTCTGTGTGATGATGGTCATGATGATGGTGGTGCACCTCATGATCATGACCGTGGTCGTGGTCATGGCCTTCCTCTTCATCCACCTCGGTCATAACCTTTTCTCTTTTTTGTTCGTTGAACAATTCAAGACCAAGAACTTCTTTTATCGCTACTTCTTCTAAATTCAGGTGATCAATAGCCGCGAACGGGTTAAGAGCTCTCAGTTTCTGTTTTAAAGCGTGCAGCGTCTCATTGCTGACTGAATCCACTTTAGTCAATAACAGCTTATCCGCGAAAGCAACCTGATCTTTTGATTCTTCATAATGAGCCAGCTGGTACAATGCACTGCCCGCATCCACTAGTGTGATGACAGAGTCAATAGTGTAATGCTCCTGAAGAAAGGGATGACGCATAAATGTCTGAGCAATCGGACCGGGTTCAGCCAGCCCTGTTGTCTCGATAATGATCCGGTCGATCTGCACTGTCTGTTTTTCTCTAATAGAATAGATCGTCTGCAGCATATCTGATAAATCAGTCCTCAGAGTACAGCATAGACAGCCGTTATTCATCTGATAAACTTCCTCTTCAACATTGACTACCAAGTGATGGTCAACACCGACATCTCCGTACTCATTCACAATTACTGCTATTTTCTCATCCTGTGGCTGATACAACAGTTCATTGATCAGGGTCGTTTTTCCAGCTCCTAAAAATCCTGTGATAATCGTAACCGGTATTTTATTGTCCATAGTGATCAACCGCCTTTCCCTTTAGTGGTTTTCCATCAGAATTACCAGCTTGCTTTTTTCACACCGGGAATTTTTCCTTCATGTGCCAGTTTTCGAAAATTGATGCGTGACATGCCGAACTGTCTCATATATCCTCTAGGACGGCCGTCAATTCTATCACGATTCTGCAGTCTTGTCGGCGATGCATCTCTTGGAAGTTTTGAGAGACCTTCATAATCTCCTTTTTCTTTCAGTTCTTTTCTTAAAGCCGCATATTTTTCAACCGTTGCCTGCTGACGTTTCAATTTAGCGATTTTACTCTTTTTTGCCATGATCGGTTCCTCCTAGTCGTAATGGTTTATTTTTGGGGAGTCATTATTTAATGAGCCAGCATGTCCTGCACTAGTCCTTCTGAGTCAAGTTCAGATGGGTAATAGGTTGGCCAATTTGTTACTTCATCAATCAGTTCGTCATGGTCATCTCCCCAGTACAGGTGGAAGTGATCTGATTCATTCGGTGAAATAATATGATCACTGAACTGGATATATCGAGGCATCTCTTCACTACCTTCTACACTTGAAAAGATGAAGCGTACACCTCTGTTTCCTCTCTGGTAATTTAATACTTCATAGCCGTCATATTCGTACTCGGCTGTATAGTCATTACCATCCTGATAATAGAAAGTAAAACTGTCGTCTTCAATCACAATACGATCAACATCTGTTTCATATCCGATATCGTAGTATTCGACATAATCATCAAAGTCCATTGTGTCGCTCTCGGCTGCCTTAGCTTCGAAGACCTCATCCAGATCACCAGACTGAAGATAAGGGTAGACAGACTGCCAGTCCCCTTCCCAGTCGGACAAATCGCGGTCTCCAATTTCATCATTATAGAAGAACCCTCTATAGATGCGTCGTGTTGTTTCGTCATGTCCATGGTGTTCATTGATTTCAACCACTACCGGTTCTGATTCTTCAAGAACTTCTTCATCATCATTAACTAAAACCGCTTTGATCTGCAGTCCATCTAGTGTCGCCTCACGTGAGAAGCGTTCAGTTGTTTGAGCACTGATTAGACTCCATTCCTGATCGTCACTATCTCTTGTATGCCATTGCCACTGTGAATCTTCTGCAGTCTCTGAGCTAGCGACCAGCTCAACTTCGTCACCCGTATGATAGTGATGCGCCAGACCCATTATTTCGATGCCTTCTCCTGCTGACTGATTGGTGTCTTCTCCAGCAGTCTCTTCAGTATAAGATTGAGCAGCACTGGATTCCGGTTCTTCTTCAGTCGTACATGCGGTCAGTAGAAGAGCTGAAGCAAGAAATGCAGCCTACTTTATGTATGCTTTTGTCATAAAAAATCATCCTTTTCCTAAATCGTAATCATTACGATTTATAACTTTACATCCTTATGTTTGATCTGTCAAGAGAAATCGAAAATAAAAATAGTTTATTCCATTGCCGAATTATTTTTTAAATTTTTTAAATAAAAAAAGATGAGAGCAGTCTCTCACCTCAGTTTATTTAACCAGAATTTTTTTTCCATTGTAATAGCCATCTTTTGAAATTCTGTGGCTCATGCGGTATTCTCCTGTACTTGAATCTAAAGAAAGACCTCCAGGTACATTAGCTCCTTTATGTGTCCGTCTCTTTCTCTGCTTAGCTTTCGATGTTCTTCTTTTTGGTACTGCCATTGTATTTCCTCCTCATCAAATCGTAATAGTTACGTTTTAGAATTCTACTATACCTTTATATAATTATCAAGTATCTGATGAGTTTTCCTCTAATTCTCTTGAAAGTTGTAGGAAACACCTATATAGTTTAGTAAATCGTAATTGTTACGTTTTAATTTAAACAAAGGATTGAATAAAATGGATTTTTCAGAAGCACGCAGAAAGAAAGTTCGTGGAATGAGTAATGAAGAGTTTGTTCATTCTTATTTAGACGAGTGGCTTACAAGTGAAAGTATGGTTATTGTAAGTATAGGGAAAGATCAGATTGTAAAAACCTATCAGACCTCAGACTCCCAGCTCACAACGATAGGTCTGCTCGAACTTGCAAAACAGCAGATCATGGACAGTATGGACGAATAAAAAAGCACTGGCGCCTGCCCAGTGCTTTTATCATTCATTCTATTTAATGGCGTACATACGAATATTTTCTTTCATAGCAGCTAAATGAGCCTTTCCTACATTGACCTGCTCATTATCGATGTCCACATCTGATCCGTCTTTAGGCAACGCCTGTTCAAGAATCGTTTCGTATTCATCAATAGACAGCTCACGACGATCATCAAGCACAGTTTCATGCACTTCTTTATTCAGGAACTGTTTATAATCAGGCTTGACTACCCCGCTGAAGAATTCGCCCACCGCTCCGGAACCGTAACTGAACAAGCCGATACGTGCGCCTTCTTCCAGTTCAGGTCCCTGTTCCAGTAGTGACAGAAGACTCAAATATAAAGAGCCGGTGTAGACATTCCCTACTTGCTTATTGTAGTAGATACTGTCGTGATAAGAGTTCATCAGGCGCTTCGTTTCACTTTCATCTGCGTCTTCAGTCAGTGCAAGAATCGCTTTCTTGCCCATTTTAGTATACGGAAGGTGGAAACATATCGCTTCAAAATCACTCAATTCCCGACTGGTCTGTTCTTTGTAATTGTTCCATACTTCTTTCAAGAAGCTCAAATAAGCTTCATTTGAAAATTTTCCGTCCACAAAGGCATAGTCTGAATACAACGGGCGCCAGAAATCAGAAATATCTTTCGTCATTGACGCGCTGTCATTATCCAGTGACATGACTCGAGGGTTCTGTGAAAGAACCATCGCAACAGCTCCAGCTCCCTGAGTAGGTTCCCCACCAGTTTTCAGACCATATTTTGCAATATCCGAACCTAAAACGAGTACTTTACTTTCAGGATTCAATGCAATATGTCCCATCGCCATCTTGATTCCTGCTGTCGCTCCGTAACAAGCCTGTTTCAGCTCAACACAACGCGCATTTTTCTGAATACCTGTAAGCTGATGGACCCATACGGCACCAGACTTGGAGTGATCGACCCCTGACTCTGTCCCAAACAGGACAAAGTCGATAGCCGCTTTGTCTTCATCATCTAAAATAGATAACGCTGCATTTGCCGCCATACTGACCGAGTCGTGATGTAGTGGGGCAATAGCCATCTTTTCCTGACCAATACCGATCGTATACTTAGCAGGATCAACACCTCTGACCTCTGCTAATTTCTCCATATCTACAAAAACGTTTGGTGTGTAAAATCCAATCTTATCAATTCCTATATCCAACCGATTGTCCTCCTGTCGTCATTCTCACTATCTTAACTCTCATACAGTATAAATCAGCTTGTTTAAAATTTATTTAAGAAAATTAAAGAATGACTTATATCTCAATATAAGGGTCATTCATGCACGAAGTCAGACAGCGAACAGACCATAAAACCTATATTTGGCGTATTCGCTAGTCATTGTTACACCTTAATCGTCCATATATCCGTTTATAAGCGGTTCGACACCCCCTGCTATCTACAAGAGAAGCAAAAAGAGGTCGTTCGCTACGACGCAAACGGCCTCTCCTCTTATTCTAATTAAAATGTGCTTTCTTCTCCTGTTTCTGTGCTATTCAGGAAAAGTCAGAATGATTTTTCCACCTGCATGGCCTGTTTCACTCAATTCGTGGGCTTTCCTGACGCCTTCTTCCGTAAAGTCCAGCATCTCTGAAATGACCGGTCTGATTTTTCCTTCCTCAAGCCACTTGAGCAGATCTTCCAGCGCTTCTTTTTTGGGACTCATTGAGAAAAATTCTGCTTTAACGGCTGTATTTTCGTCGGGTTCTGCTGCAATCGACAGCAGGTGTCCGCCTTCTTTAATGACCGACAGACTTCTAGTCTGAACGTCTCCACCCACTGTATCGAATACAAAATCAACTGGATCAAGTATCTTTTCAAAAGCTTCTGACTTATAATCGACTGGACAATCTACACCAATATCCTTGAGTAGACTCTGGTTCTTGCCACTCGCCGTTGATGCCACCCAAGCTCCTTTGATCTTGGCGATTTGAACAGCAAGAGACCCTACGCCGCCTGAACCGCCATGTATCAGAACGCTCTGTCCTTCTTTAACTTGCCCTCGCGTAACTACCGCTTCATAAGCTGTCTGTCCGGCTAAAGGCATAGCTGCAGCTTCTTCGAAAGAGACCGTATCGGACAGGACCACAGCCCTGTCAGGATTGACTACAACAAATTCTGCGTATGTTTTCGTCCCGTTTGCCATGACGCGGTCCCCAACTTTAAAACCAGTCACATCATCGCCAACTTCTACTACCGTCCCCGATACATCTCCGCCAACGATCATTGGTGTCTTGCCGCCAAACAATCCTTTCCTGCGCTTAACATCAATCGGGTTGACACTTGTAGCAGCCATTTGAACGATCATTCGGTCCGGTTTCAGAGCCGGTCTATCGATGTCCTTCATCTGCAGCTTTTCTATTCCGCCAGCCTCGTCGATCACTATTGCTTTCATATTATAGCCTCCTGAAAAGTATTCTTCTTATCGTAGTTTACCAAAAAAACAGACCGCCGTGAGTGACTAAATTGATTGCTACTTTCGTTGTGAGTCCAGTAGCGATCCAATCTGCTTCCATTCGTTTCAGCATCGGGTCTCCATTTTCTGATATTGCACCGATCGCGTATTCTGACTGATACGGATGTCCGATCTTTTTCGACAGCAAAACGTCGAAGTTCAGCTGATGTTTGCGGACAATTTCTAAACCTAAGGGTACACCGTCTCTTGGAAGAGTGAGCACGACTGCATCTTTCATATCTGTATTATTAAGTTTTTCAGCCAGTTGTCTGCCTGCATCCTGTCTGTTATGAACAAGCATAAGATCCTCTCTTATTTTTTTCTTCTTGAGAGAGTGACTATTTCTTCCAAATCTACCATTGATTTTACTCACCATTTTTTGGGCCTGCTGCTTTTCATTCTTTACACATCGACTATAGCATATTATCTAATCCGGTCCATTCATATTCCTTTTCTATCCGAACGATAAGATTTTCAAATCTCTCGAGGGATTCTCTTTTCAAAAAAGTGAAGTTTGTTCTATAATGAGTAGAGAGAATTCAACATTATTTATTTGTCAGGGAGGAATGCACTATGTCATTTATTAAAGGCGCATTAATCGGAGCAGCTCTAGGATTACTGTTTGCTCCTAAAAGCGGGAAAGAAACACGTGACGATATCGCTCGTCGATTTGATGATTCAAAAAAACAGGCCAGTGAATACGCAGATAAAGCGAAAGTGAAATCTGGAGAATTGGCTCAAACTACGGGCGAAGCAACTGAAAACATTAAGCTGACTATTTCTAAGACAGCTCAGGAACTTCGCGATCAGTTGCATCATGCTTCTGAAGAAATCAGAAAAGAAGCGATGGATCTGAAAGACGAAGTCAAAGATACCACTGAAGAAGCTGCAGAAGAAGTATCTGCAGAAGTCGATCAGGCTACTGAAGATCTAAATAAAGATCATGACCATGGATCTAAAATTCCAGGCGAACCTGGCTAGGTCTTTTACTCAATAGTCTGAAATAGATGAGCGAACTTAACAAGCCAGTACCAGCAGGACTTCCTGTTGGTACTGGCTTGTTTTTTCTGTCTCTTCTTGTGGATTTCATGAAGAGTTTACTCATTAGAGGCTATGTACTAAATGCTTACGCTATCTGTTCACCCTAATTTATTGCTGAACTGCCTTTGGGCTACTTATAGTTAATTGGGTCAAAGGTGTGCTGATCTATAAGTAGACCTCGTCTACTTATACCTTATTCCATGATTTTGCTCTGAATTACCGCTAGACCGTCTCTACTTGCATCTTATTATATTTTGTCGCCCCAAACTGTCACTAGACTGCTTCTAGCTATACCTTATTTTATGATTTCGCTCCGAACTATCATTAAAACACCGCTAATTATACCTTATTCCCTAACGCTACTATTAAACTAGCACTAACTCTCCAGCTACTTACACCTTATTTATGACTTTTGACTCTGAACTACAAGTAGCTCTCCCAAGATCCTTCAAAGTCACTAAAGGAATTGCCAGCTCATCGAATCCAGGAAATAAACCTGCTAAACCACATTGAACTTTTTTAGAAAAACGATTTACAGTTATCAGTTGACACTTCAATCGATTTGAGTTACTATACAAAGGTAAGTAATACGAATTAGAGATAATCTACTTCGAAACACCAACTAAAAAGGAGCACATACACATGTCAGTTAAACTATCTATAATTTATTACAGCTCAACAGGTACAAACTATCAACTTGCTCAGTGGGCGAAAGCTGCTGCAGAAGCTAAAGGAGCAGAAGTAAGACTAGTCAAAGCATCTGAAACTGCGCCAATGGGAGCCATTGAATCAAACCCTGCATGGAAAGAGCATTACGAAGCGACTAAAGATGTTCCTGAAGCAACTTCAGATGACATCACTTGGGCAGACGCACTTTTATTCAGCGTTCCTTCACGTTTCGGAACAATGCCATCTCAGATGAAACAATACATCGATTCACAAGGTGGGCTGTGGGCAACTGGACAGACAGTGAACAAAGTTGTCAGTGCCATGTCTTCTGCTCAGAACCCTCACGGTGGACAGGAAGCAACCATCCTTTCACTATACACTTCAATGATGCACTGGGGCGCAATCATCGCGGCTCCTGGTTACTCTGATCCAGTATTATTTGGAGCTGGCGGAAATCCTTACGGTACATCTGTCACTGTAAGTGGTGAAGGTGAAATGCAGGAAGACGTTAAAGGTGCCGTTGAGCACCAGGTCAACCGTACTCTTGATATCACTTCAATGGTCGTTAACAGCTCAAACTAATTCAATCTATTCAAAAAGATCAGCTTCCCCGACAGGGAGAGCTGATCTTTTTCTATTCTATGCGTTTATTCCGTTCTACTGCTGACTGAAGCTGTTCCTGAGCCAATTTAGTAATCAGCAGGTACTTTTCATTCTGCTGAATATCAAAGACGGTCTGAGCTTTTTTGTAAGCATCCAGTGCTTCATCTCTATGACCCAGCTTCTCCAGACACGAGCCTTTATAGTAGAAAAAGTCGCCTAATAAAAACAAAGTCTTCTTCTCTATAACCAGCTCCAGCCCCTGCATGACTTTGTCCAGACAGCTGGAATACTTGCCTTCTCTGAACAGACAAATTGAATAGTTAAGCAGCAATTTTGCTTTCTTTTCATGGTTCATCCATTCTGCAAATGAGTCGAACCCTTTCTGATAGTAAGCTTCTGCCAGGTCGTACTGTTTCTTTCTCAAATACTGATTTCCAATACTGTCAATGACTTCAACTCGTAGTTCTCCATTTTTTACATCGGTTTCCAATTCAATCAGATAGTCAAGAGCCTTATCGTTATCCCCGTCACGATAAGCGTATAACAATCCCTGTATCCAGTTAAAGAAATCTCTTTCTTCACCTATCGTCTTTTCGATAAGTTCTTCATTCGATTCGATCAGATACGAGACTGATTCATACTCTCTTCTTTCAAGGTGCTGACGAATAATGCGGCACAGCTGTGCTGTTTGAGAATAACGGCTCTCGATCGAATCTTCCCCATAAAAATAATGAATCGATACGGCCAGCCGTTCCGCTACTTTCTCCATCAGTTCCCGACTTGGTCTGACTTTCTTCTTTTCGATACGGCTGATCATGGCTTGAGTACAGATACCATCGGCCAGTTCCGCTTGCGTCATTTTAATTTCTTTTCTTCTTGTCTTAATCTTCTCCCCTAATTTCATACCCCTTTTTCCTCTCATTATATTACCATTATAATATCAGTTATATTAAAATATTATACACAAAACCTCATTTATTAGCTAGAGGAAGTTGGATAAAACCCAGTCATTTTATGAAAAAAAGGAATGAACAGGATTTCGGCCCCTCCATTCCTCGCTTTCACCCTTTATAGGCTTATTATGAGTAGTTATGGTGTGTATTCAATTCCTGTATTTCTCCTGTTTCAAAATAAAGGATCCATTCAGATATATTCGTAATATAATCGCCCATTCTTTCAATATAGGTGCTGACAAGAATGTAGTCTGTGGCGCCCAGAACAAGCTCCGGATCCTGACGCATCTCATCGATGCTGGCTTTTTTAATTTCATCGGCCAGCGTATCAATGGCTTCATCCTTATGCGCAATCTCTCTGGCTTTTTGAGTATCATACTTGATATAGGCATCAATAATCTCCTGACCCATCACCTTAATTTTTTCTCCAGCTAGAGAAATTTTATTTTCAATTGTCGCATTGCGTTTATTCCCTTTAACTCTAATGGTGGATTTTGAGATGGATACAGCATGGTCGCCCATTCTTTCCAAGTCAGCGCAGGCTTTCATCACTGTGATGATCTTACGCAGATC
The DNA here is from genome assembly GCF_900101165.1 of Alkalibacterium thalassium. Lineage (GTDB taxonomy): Bacteria > Bacillota > Bacilli > Lactobacillales > Carnobacteriaceae_A > Alkalibacterium > Alkalibacterium indicireducens. The sequence goes on from NZ_FNFK01000031.1 coordinate 12,254, forward strand.
TGCTGTAACTGGCTGCTGCAAAGCAATCAGTTCAATACAATCGTGTTCAAGCTGATGTTCCATTTCATTGATCTTTATATCTTCATCAATGACTTGCTTAGCCAGCTCTTTATCATGATTCGCAAAAGCTTTGATCGATTTATAGATGGCTTCATTAACGCGGTTCCCCATCTGAAAAAACTGACGATGCAGTTTTTCGAGTTCCTCATCATACGCTCGTCGCATAATATTCTCTCCTTTTATTCCTGAAAGCAATTACCCGAATCGCCCAGAAATGTAGTTATCTGTTTCTGTTTCGCTAGGATTCGTAAAGATTTTACGAGTTTCATCCTGTTCAATAATATTCCCATTCAGGAAGAAGGCTGTACGGTCTGAAATACGTGACGCCTGCTGCATATTGTGTGTGACCATTACGATGGTATATTCATTTTTCAGTTCAGACACGAGATCTTCTATCTTAGACGTGGAAATAGGGTCAAGGGCACTTGTCGGCTCATCCATTAAGAGAACCTCCGGCTCTACCGCTAGTGCACGTGCAATGCAGATTCTCTGCTGTTGTCCCCCAGAAATAGATAACGCATTTCTATCCAAATGATCTTTGACTTCATCCCAGATAGCTGCCTGCTTCAAGCTCTTTTCTACAATCTCATCCAGTTCACTTTTGTTCTTTATCCCATGCGTTCTTGGGCCAAAGGCAATATTATCATAGATACTTTTTGGAAAAGGATTGGGTTGCTGAAAGACCATTCCCACTCTTTTTCTCAAATTGTTCAGCTCGACTTTTCTGCTGTAGATGTCTTTTCCATCAAGCTCAACGGTTCCTTCAATTCGGCAGTTTTCAACCAGATCGTTCATACGGTTGAGCGTTTTGATCAGCGTCGATTTACCGCAACCGGACGGGCCGATAAAGGCTGTAATTTCTTTTTCGTAAATATCGAGATCGACACCATGAAGGGCTTCGAAATCTCCGTACCAGAGTTTTAAATCTCTGACTGTTATTTTATTTGTTCTAGACATTATTTTCCTCCTCCAGCCAATCGTTTACTGACTAGTGTCGATAACGCATTGATCACTAGAACAAACACAAGCAGAACGACTGCTGTTGCATAGGCTTCATTAACGTGACGCCCTTCCTGAGACAGTATATACATATGAAGAGACAGTGTTCTTCCGGAAGCGAAGAGACTGCCTGGTAGGTTCGTTGCTGTTCCAAGAGTGAACATAAGTGCTGCTGTTTCACCCACGATTCGACCAGTAGCCAGAATGACACCCGATAATATACCAGGCATAGCCACTGGCAGGACCACTTTGAACAAGGTTCTCAGTTTCCCTGCTCCAAGCGCATAACTGGCTTGTCTGATAGGCATACCTGTGGCAATCAGTGCCTCTTCAGTCGCTCGAATAATGACAGGCAGCGACATAATCGTGACCGTCAGAATACCTGCAATCAGTGAAAATTGGAACTCCAGGAAAATAACGAAGAAAAGCATACCGAATAAGCCGTAAATGATTGACGGGATTCCAGCCAGAGTGTCTGTAGCCATTCCGACTGCTCTAACCACTGGATTTTTTCTGTCAGCATAGTCCACCAGATAAAAGCCTGTGAACACGCCGATCGGAGTCGCAATCAGTAAGGTGCCCGCAACGACCATCAGTGTCGTCATCAGCGCCGGCATCATTGATACATTGGATGTGCTGTACTGCCATGAAAACAGAGAGGGCGTCAGAAATCTGACTCCGTTAATCAGAATGTAAATAACCAGATAGCCCAGCATGCCGAAAGTAAAAACTGACGATGCATAGACTAGACCTTTCATTAGTTTACTTACCATGATTATTTAGCCTCCCTTGTTTTCATAATCAGAAATGTCGTGTTGATGATCATAATGAAGACGAACAAGACGACACCTGTTGCGACTAAAGCATCCCTATGCTGACCGGATGCATAGGCCATTTCCATAACAATATTCGTAGTCAGCGTTCTGACCCCTTCCGTAAGCCCTCTAGGCATTAACGGTTGGTTTCCGGCAACCATGACCACTGCCATCGTTTCACCAATTGCCCGTCCGACTCCCAATACGATACTTGAGAAAATACCAGATTTGGCAGCTGGAACGACAACTGAGAAAATACTTCTTTCGTGGCTGGCACCCAAGGCCATGCTTCCTGAAAAGTACGAACGGGGCACAGAGCGGATCGCTGCTTCAGATAAAGAAATGACTGTCGGAAGAATCATGATGGCAAGCAGGAGTATCGCTGCCAGCATACTGTTACCTGGACCGCCGAATATGCCACGAATTTGTGGAACGATGATTCTCAGTGCAAAAAATCCGTAAACAATAGAAGGAATTCCTGCCATTAAATTAACTGCAGGCTTTAAGAATGCATAAAGTCTCTTCGGACAGAATTCCGCCAAAAAAACAGCCGTCATGACACCGATTGGCACACCTAGACCTACTGCACCCAGTGTTACTAGTATAGAACCTGTAATCATAGGTAAGAGGCCGAACGTGGTCCGATTCCAGGTGGTTCCGAAAACGAAATCAGTCAAGCCATACTCGAACATCATAGGCAAGCCATTAGTAAAAATAAAAATTACGATCAGTAGGAGAGACAAAATAGAAGTGAATGCCGCCATGAAGAAGATCCCATGCATGATTTTTTCCTTCCAATCCGTCCTCGCTGTTTTTCTGACGGGAGGACGACGCTTAGTTTTCCCCGCTGCCCCTTCATTCATGTGTTCCATAAGTAAAATCCTTTCTCAATTACAGTACAAGAGGGCTGCCGAACAGACGCATTATCTGTTCTGCAGACCCCTCTTTCCTATCTGTTTAAATGCTGTTGATTAATCTAAAATCTCTGCCCATGTTGAGAAATCACCTCTGAAGATGTCTGCAACTTGATCCATGCTTAATGATTCAAGTGGGTTATCCGGGTGGACAACGACTGCGATTCCATCATGTGCAACAGCTCTTACTTCAGTTACTTGACTTGTTTCGTCATCATCAAGGTCCCTTGATGCCATACCGATATCGGACGTTCCTTCAATTACAGAAGTGACACCTGCACCAGATCCAGTTGAGTGAACAGCGATTTGTACGTCAGGATGAATCTCCTGATACGCTTCTGCCATTGCTCCAACAACTGGGTATACTGATGTTGATCCGTTAACAACGATCGATCCACTTAAGTCAAGATCGCTTCCTTCGTATGCTGGAGCATCGGTATCAGAAGGAATGTAGCCCACTTCGTTAACAATAGCCTGTCCTTCAGCTGAAAACATAAATTCCCAGAAGTCAGCAGCAACATCATCCAGATCTTCTCCAATAATGACGTTGAAGTTACGTGCAATGTCGTAGTCGCCAGCAAGGATATTCTCTTCATTCGCGTCAACACCATCAATTTGAATTGCTTTCAGTGAATCGGTCAGAGTTCCAACTGAAGTATACCCAATGGCATACAAGTCGTCTGCTACTGTACTGTTGACTGCGTTCGTTCCTTGTTGAGCTGTTGCTTCAGCTGAAATCAGATCGTTATCACCATCATCGAGTCCAGTTAATTCAGCAAAAGCGTCACGCGTTCCTGAACCGACTTCACGAGTAACTAAGTGCAGATTTGTTGAGTTATCAAAGTCTCCTCCGTTTGAAGCTCCTTCGCTTCCAGTGTCAGCACAAGCGGCCAGAGTTGTTGCGGCTAAACCTACGATAGATAGCAGTTTGATATGTTTTTTCATGTTAATCTCCTTTAATGGATAAATTAAGACATCTCCTGTCTACAGTCCTTATATTAAATGTCGACTGTGTACTTTGGTTGGATTTATTGTCGATTTTATGTAAAGTAATGTAAATATCGTGTAAAGAAACCCACGACTCATTGGACAGGTGTCCTAAAGTCGTGGGTTAAATTTATTCTCTTCATGTTTTAAAGGAAGCCAGATGGTAAAGGTACTCCCTTTATTTTCTTCGCTGTCTAATGTGATGCGCCCCTGATTATTTTCAATCAGCCACTTCACAATAGCCAGACCCAGTCCAGTTCCACCAGCATTCCGACTTCTAGCCTGGTCTACCCTGTAAAAGCGTTCAAAGATCCGCGACTGACTCTCTTTAGGAATACCAAGGCCGTTGTCACTGACGGTTATCACGGCTTCGTGGTCTGTCCGATCAATGGTAACGCCGATCCATCCTTTATTCGACGTGTAGGTGACAGCATTTCCAATCAGGTTGATCAGAATCTGCTTCAGCTGGTCCCGGTCGATTTCCAGTAGGACGGCTTCATTTTCCACCACATTGAGTGTGATCTGTTTCAAATCCACTTTCTGATGAAGGATGTTTCTGACCTCATCTGCGACATCCTTTATCCGTACATCCTGAATGACTCCCTGAACTTTATGCTGCTCAAGTCTGGAAAGCTGTAGAATATCCTGGACCATCAAATCCAGACGTGTCGACTCTTTATGAATGATTTTCAGAAATTCCACAAGCACTTCTTCATCCTCAAGAGCCCCATCCAAAAGCGTTTCGGCGAAACCTTTCACTGCAGTAATCGGTGTTCTTAGCTCATGAGAAACATTGGCTACAAAATCAGTCCGAACTTTTTCAAGCCGTCTGATTTCGGTAATATCATACAGCAGCACAATATGATTGATGGTCTCTTTTGACTGATTCAAAATTGGGACGACATTGACATCCACGACCTTTTCCTCAGGGTACAGCAAAGTCGTTTCCTTATTCTGCAGGCTCTGCTCCTGAATCGCTCGAGTTATCAAGTCGATCAAAGCCGTGCTGTGTAGTCCCTCTTCATAAGACATCCCGATTTTACCGTAAAGATCTTTCCCTACGATTTCATTCATAACAGGGTTGACCATGGTGATATTTCCCTGATTATCTACGAGCATCACCCCAATAACTAGATGGTTGACCAGTTCCTTGAGCTGGGTCTGATTCTGATTGATTTCCTGCATCTGATAGTCAAAGTTCGTGGCCAGGTGATTAATGGCAAGCCCTAACTCATCGATTTCTTTATAGGAGTGCTCCCGGTATCGGCTTGAATAATCCTGAATCCTCAGTCGTTCAGTAATTTGTTTCATTTTTTCAATCGGATCGCTTATTCTCTTTGTCCAGTAATTGGTAAACAGCAGCGCGACCAGAATGGAAATGATCGTAAACAAGGCAAGCGTCTGAATGAAATGGTCAGTCAGTCCACCCATCTCCTCTACATTTTTAGAGAGCCGGAGAAAACCAATCAACTCTCCTTCTGTATTTACGACATCCGTAGCAACGTAGTAAAGAACTTCTCCTGTACTTTCGCTCGTACGATTGAATGTTCCAATCGATTCTCCATCAAGTACCTGTTGAATTTCAGGCCGATTGAGATGATTTTCAAGTACCTCTTCCTGAGCTCGAGTATCGTAAATGACCTCTCCTTCAGGCGAGATGAAGGTAATTCGTTCAGTAATCACTTCAGCCGTTTGATCCAACTGCAGATTTACAAGATTCAGATCATCTTCGAACTGCGATGCATCAAGTTGGCTCGATAAGGTTAACAATTGAGACTGAAGATCCTCTCCCTGCTGCTCAATAGCCTGCCGCTGAAGGATGGATGAAATAAGATAAAGAAATAATAGGGTGAACAGCACAAGAACGAGCATAAAAAAACCGAGGATCCTGGCTCTCAGCTGTTTCATTTCGGCGCCTCCAGCTTATAACCGAACCCTCTGGCCGTTTTCAGATAGACCGGTTTCTTGGGGTCTTCTTCGATTTTTTCCCGCAGATGACTGATGTGCATGTCAACGATTCGCGTCTCTCCGGCAAAGTCAAAGTCCCAGACCGACTGGAGCAGCTGCTCTCTGTTGAGAATACGCCCCTTATGTCGAGCGAGGTAAAGAAGCAACTCAAATTCTTTAGGTGTCACTTCCTGCTTTTCCCCTCTGACAGACACTTCATACTGATCAGGAGAAATAACGATATCACCGATGATAATGTCTTCCGTCAATTCGTCTGACTGTTCCATCGATGCACTGTTTCTCTCCATACGTCTGAAAATAGCTTTCATTCGTGCAGTGACTTCTCTAGGGCTGAACGGCTTAGTCATGTAATCGTCTGCCCCCAGTTCCAGTCCGACGATTTTATCAATCTCTGAATCCTTAGCCGTCAGCATGATGATTGGTGCATCGACTTTTTCTCTTCTCAACTCCCGGCAGACATCCATCCCGTCCATCTCCGGAAGCATCAAATCGAGAAGGATGATATCGTAGGAATTGCTGAGTGCCATCTCGTACCCTTCTTTTCCATCCATTGCCCCAGAAACCTCATAGCCTTCTTTCTCCAGGTTATACTGCAGAAGCTTCAAAATAGACTGCTCATCTTCAACTATTAGAACTTTTTTCATTTGCTCCCTCTTTCTCCTCATGACTGGTCTTGTTGATTATTTAATTTGATTTTACATGAATGTGCGTTTCGGGAATAGAATTTCTATTCCATTCTGCTCGAATTTCTCAAAAATTTTAATTCTCAAGTCACTCGGAATTTTGAATTCCCGCTCGTCAGATTGTGTTTCAAGCTAGAACCAGACAGTAAAATCTAACGAAGAATCACCAAATTATTCGAAAAAGACTCTCGGTTCCGGTTCTTTGAGGATATTATTCCATTTTTCTTCTCGCAGTTCAATAACAGATTCTTCAATCAGCCGTCTGACGCGTGCTACATCGCTATCGTAAGAATATATTGACAGACTGCACCGGACAATGTTCTGACCTAATATGTTCTAAGATAAAATCCAGCAATCAATACTTTTCCAAATATAGTTTATAGTTTCTGAAGCGGCTTTTCATCTTCAGTTTTGTTCTTGGCAAGATTAGAACGAACGACTCACTTAGTATACTACTAACTCAAATTCATTTATCGACAATCTGATCCACCTTTGTTAGTCGGTCTATCAACTAAAAAACACATTCTTCCGAACAGGTCTAATTCGTTTGACGAATCATGTCCGGAGAATGTGTTTTTTTCTATAATTTTATTATGAGGCGTTGACCTTCTGGATGTCCCCTTGTTCGACATAGACCATCAGAATAGAGATGTCTGAAGGATTCACACCACTGATACGACTGGCTTGGGCAATCGTTTCAGGTTGAATTTTCGTCAGCTTTTCTTTAGCTTCAGTGGCGAGGCCATTGATCGCTGAGTAGTCAATGCCATCTGGAATACGCTTGTTTTCCATTCGCTTGACTTTATCCGCTTTTCTGATCGCTTTATTTATATAGCCTTCGTACTTGATGAAAATTTCAACTTGTTCTTTGACGTGTTTCGGCAGTGCCTCTTCAGTCGGAGCAAAGCTGAGAATGTCATCATATTTAACATAAGGACGTTTCAGGAAGTCGTAGACCAGCATGCCGTCTTTGAGCTGTGGTTCACCTTTTTCTTCAAGGTAGTCTGCCACTTCGCTCGGTTTTACACGTATAGTTTTCAAGCGAGCCAATTCATTTTCAGTCTGTTTTTTCTTCAGCATGAAGGCCTCGTAGCGTTCTTTGGTCAGCAGCCCGAGTTCGTATCCTTTTTCAGACAGTCGGAAATCAGCATTGTCATGACGTAAAAGCAGACGGTATTCCGCGCGTGAAGTCAACAGACGATACGGCTCATTAGTTCCTTTAGTGACCAGATCATCGATCATAACTCCGATATAAGCTTCATTTCGCTTAGGTACGTAGGCTTCTTCACCTTTTACCAGACGAGCTGCATTGATACCGGCAATCAGACCTTGTCCACCAGCTTCTTCGTATCCTGATGTTCCATTCATCTGGCCGGCAGTAAACAGGCCGCTGATGCGCTTAGTTTCAAGAGATGGACGCAATTGATACGGTTTGACGACATCGTACTCAATGGCATAACCGGTACGCATCATCTGAGCATTCTCTAGCCCTTCGACGGAACGCAGCACGGCCAGCTGCACATCTTCCGGAAGAGAAGAGGACAGACCTTGAACGTAAATTTCGTCCGTGTTTGCGCCTTCCGGTTCCAAGAAAAGCTGATGTCGTGGTTTGTCACTGAAACGGACCACTTTGTCTTCAATAGACGGGCAGTAGCGGGCACCTACTCCTTCAACGATACCCGTAAACATTGGTGCGCGGTGAAGATTTTCTCGGATGATGTCATGAGACACGGTACTAGTATAAGTCAGCCAGCAAGAGACCTGTTCCTTAAGATAATCTTCGTCAGGTGTTTCAAAGCTGAAATGGTTCGGCTCAGCATCTCCAGGCTGTTCTTCTGTTACCGTGTAGTCGATCGATGACTTGTGGATACGCGGTGGCGTACCGGTTTTAAAACGGTCCAGTTCAAAGCCAAGCTCAAGCAGATTTTCAGATAGCTTGACGGAAGGCTGTGTGTTGTTCGGACCTGATGAGTATTTCAGTTCACCAATAATGATCTCCCCACGTGAAGACGTTCCGGCAGTGAGTACCACTGCATCCGAACGATAAATCGCTCCAGCATTGGTCTTCACACCTTTGATCACATCATTTTCGACAATCAGTTCATCGACGATCCCTTGCTTCAGTTCAAGGTTAGGTGTCCGTTCGATAGTTTTTTTCATTTCGTTAGAGTACAGATATTTATCGGATTGGGCTCTAAGTGCTCGGACGGCTGGACCTTTTGCTGTGTTTAGCATACGCATTTGAATATAGGTCTTATCCGTGTTGCGTCCCATTTCGCCACCGAGGGCATCGATTTCTCTTACTACGATTCCTTTTGCCGGTCCACCGATTGATGGGTTACAAGGCATATGGGCAATCATATCCAGATTGATGGTGATTAGTAGAGTTCTGGCACCCATTCGAGCGGAGGCTAGCGCAGCTTCAGATCCTGCATGTCCAGCACCAACAACAACGACATCGTAGTGGCCTGCTTCGTAAGTTTGCATCGCATGATTCCTTTCTATTTACCAGTCTTTTTAATTCATGTCAAATTAGTTAGTCATTATTTTCCTAAACAGAACTGGCTGAACAGCTGAGTGATCAGCTCGTCCTGTACGCTGTCTCCAGTGATTTCACCGAGCAGATCCCAGGCACGCGTCATATCGATCTGTACCAGATCCACCGGCATCCCTGTCTCGATGCCTTCGATGACATCATCAAATGCTTCGATCGTATCATTCAAAAGAGCGATATGGCGGATATTCGATACATATGTCGCATCCTTCTCACCGGTGTTTCCGGCAAAGAAGAGATCCGCTATCTTGCCTTCTAGCTCCGTCAGTCCTGCCTGAGTCACTATGGACGTGTAGACGATACTGGACGGATCGACCATCGTTTTCAGTTCATTCAGATCCAGCTTATTCTCAAGATCCATTTTATTTAAAATAATGATCCGGTGGTGCTCTTCAGTGGCTTTAAGCAGCAGCTTGTCTTCTGGCGTCAGTGGTTCGCTTTGGTTGAACACCAGCAAAACGAGATCCGCATCGCTCAATGCTTTACGGCTTCGCTCCACACCGATGCGCTCAACAATATCTTCTGTTTCGCGAATACCGGCTGTATCAATCAATCGTAGTGGCACACCTTTGACACTGACATATTCTTCTATGACGTCTCGCGTCGTTCCGGCGATTTCAGTAACAATTGCCTTCTCTTCTTTAAGCAGGACATTCAACAGACTTGATTTCCCGACGTTAGGTCGCCCGATGATTGCGGTAGCCAGACCTTCTCTCAATATCTTTCCCTGACTCGCTGTTTCCAGCAGAGATTCGACCTGCGCTTTGACCTGTGCTGCTTTCTCGACTAGAAGCTTGGAGGTCATTTCTTCTACATCATCGTATTCAGGATAGTCGATATTGACTTCCACCTGAGCTAATGTATTAAGAATTTCCTGCCTCAAGTTTCTGATCAGCCGGGACAGGTTTCCGTCCAGCTGAGTGACGGCCATATGCATAGCCTTGTCAGTCTTGGCACGGATGACATCCATCACGGCTTCAGCCTGTGAGAGGTCGATCCGGCCATTTAAAAAGGCCCGTTTAGTGAATTCTCCCGGCTCTGCCAGTCGCGCCCCGTTGCTCAAAACGGTTTCCAGAACTTTATTGACGGAAACGATACCCCCGTGCGTATTTATTTCAACAACATCTTCTCTTGTATAGGTCTTCGGTGCCCGCATGATCGACACCATGACTTCATCAATTGGTTCAGCTGTTTTAGGATTGACGACTCGGCCGTAATGAATTGTATGCGACGCCTGTTCCTTCAAATTCTTGCTGCCAAGCTGATAGATCCTGTCTGCAATCTCCAGCGCTTCATCTCCACTGATTCGGACGATCCCAATCCCGCCTTCTCCAGGTGGGGTAGAAATTGCCGCAATCGTATCAAATTCTATAGCCATACTATCTATCCTTCCCACTTTTTATTCATAAAAAAAGCTTCGGCTACGCCTTCGCCCTTTTGGGATAGTGCGTAGCCATTACTTTTTCAGTTCTGAATTATCGTAGACGATACCTTGAATACTCTTATAGTAAACAGGAACCATCTCATTTCCACATCTTTCACAACTAAATCTAGGTGGATCCATTGGGTCTCCACCATCTAGAACATCAAATTGTTTGACTATATCCTTTGGAATCTCCTCTATCTCTTGACACGTGCGACAGATAAATTCAACGTTTTTTATTGCTTTCTTTTTCGAGTTTATCCCAGCTGAACCGATATTTTTCAATAGCTTTTCGCGTTGCTTCTTTTTTCTTATAT
>NZ_FNFK01000086.1 GCF_900101165.1 Alkalibacterium thalassium
TGGCGACTATTCGGTTTAAAGTTTTCCACATTGCTGGAAGGCTGACACGACATGCGCGTAAAATAAAAGTCCGCTTGTCCACAGGTTACGTTTTCTCTTCACTGTTCTGGACAATATTGGAGAATATTCAACAGCTGGTTCTGTTGCATTAGCTACTCCAGAAGATCATATTAATTTTTTGACGATTGTAAGACCAAGGGGTCTTTATACTCTTTTTTCCATCTTTTTGTTTTCAATCTAATCGAGAAGGATATAAAGTGGCATGATAGACAGTTAATACTTAAAAATGTCTAAAAAAGCAGTGAGTTTAATAGAAATAGTTATCCACATTTAGAGGTATGAATAATTCAGGTAGGAAAAAGAAACATAAATTTCTTAATCAATTTGAAGTACAAGCATTATTGAAGAACTTAAATCTTACAGAAGAAATAAACTGGGATTGGTTCATTCTATTAATTACTAAAACAGGCATAAGGTTCTCCGAAGCACTGGCTTTGACACCAAATGATTTTGATTTTTCTCAACAGAAAATTACTATTAGTAAAACCTGGAATTATAAGCATACTCAAGGTGGATTTCAATCTACAAAGAATGAATCATCGAAAAGAAAAGTTCAATTAGATTGGCAAACAGCTATGCAATTTTCTCAGTTAATTAAAAATATGCAAAGTGATCAACCTATTTTCGTCAAAGGCAGAGTTTTTAACTCTACAGTTAACAATAGATTAAAAACACTGTGTCTAAATGCCGATATACCGGTTATAACTATTCATGGATTGCGACATACTCATGCATCTCTACTTTTATTTGCAAATGTATCTATTGCTAGTGTAGCAAAAAGATTAGGTCATTCTAGCATGACAACCACACAGGAAACATATTTACACATAATCAATGAACTTGAAAACCAGGATAATGATAAGATTATGAGACATCTAGCTATGTTATTGTAAAATACGATAGAGCTAGATATAGATAGAGTTTGGTGAATTTAATTAAGAACCAGGCTGATAGGAAATCCCTATTAGCTTAGTTCTTACAACTAGATTACTAAATAAACATTCTTTGTAGAAAAGACTTTTTCAGATCTACTAATTTATTTATCTTAGTTTGCTGTAAAAAAATGTTTTTATCAAGTTTTTCCAATAAATCTCCAATCATATATTGCTCTTTCTTCGAGGGCACAAATATTGAAGCATCTTTTAAATCATTTGAATTTATTGATTCGAATGTTGAACCTGTACTATACCTTTTCCAATAACCATTAACTTTCAAGTTTAAGAGATTTTGATATATAAATTCATTTCCATCAATACCAGCAACTCCACGTCCTAATACGACAGAATAGTTAGTCTTTGCTACATCACCGACAGGAGCACGGACACTTAGTATAATATCTTTAGGATTAGCTGTCTTTGTTACTTGAGTAGTCCAAACTCGTGGAACAACTTCACCATTTTTGAGGTCTGCATTACCCTGAACTAGAATATGGTCATTCGGGTTGTTAGTATAACTATTTCCATTTGGAGATTGACCCATTTTTATATTAGCAATTTTTCCTAATTTACACTGTTCCCATTTCCCATGATAATGTGTAAACCTAACTTTTGGTAGGTCTTGTTCTTTTTGAGGCAAGACATTCTGCATATATCCTTTTTTCAATTCATCCAACCTATCTAACTTCTCCTGATGAAGAGCGATAGTTTCATCGAGAAGTTTTAGAAGTTTACCAATTTTTAATTGCTCCTCAATTGTTTTTGGAAAATTAATAAAAATTTTATGAAGAACTTTCCCTTTTATCCCCTTCACAGTACCGCCAGTTGCTTTTTTATTAATTTCTACTTGGAAAGTTGGAGCTAAGAAATATTCGAATAAATAGTCGTTATTTATTAAATTTTCTTTTCCATCAAATTTGATCACTCGCTGTGCTAAAGCTATGTTTTCATTGTTTACTTGGGCTACGTTTCCTAATGGAGCTTCTGTTGTAAACAATACTTCCCCTATTTTAGGCATTCCTCTGCGCATAATATCTGGGTAATCTTCTTCCGATACAAATTGCTTGTCAGCGTTGTAATCTATATACCCATATCGAATATTACTCGCTGTAATAAGTTGTACTCCTTCTACAGCTTTCTTTGGGCTTTTACCTCGATAATCAGTATAATCAGTTAGCTCATTTAACTTACGCTGTTCCCAAGCGACAAAACGCTGAATAACAGTCACCTGTAAAGTTTTTCATGATATAATAACAGAATATAAAGAAAGGTAGGTGCCAAATCGTGGAATCGATTCATAAGTATGGGGAAGCTGGTGTTGAAGCTAGACTCATTGAAGTATTAGGTGAAGGATATAATCAATGGACTTACCGAGAAGATTTAAAGTCAGAAGATGACTTATGGAAAAATCTAAGGCAAAAAATTACTCAGAATAATCTATCTGAGATTGGTGAACAGCCGCTGACAGATAAAGAATTTGACACACTTAAAACAGAATTGTTAACACGAACTAAAACACCTTTCGATGCAGCTAAATGGTTGAAAGGCGAAAATGGGATTGCACGTATTACGCTAGAACGTGAAGATGCCACCTTGGGATCTGTTTCTTTGATTTTATACTCCAGTCAAGATATTGGTGGAGGGATTTCTACATATGAAGTGGTTAATCAAATTGCTAAGAAGAATACAGATATTGATGGCCGAGATCGCCGGTTTGATGTCACATTGCTAATAAATGGATTGCCAATAGTTCAAATTGAATTAAAACAAGCGAGTGCCAAAGACGGTGTTTTCCAAGCATTTAATCAAGTGAAAAAGTATGCCGATGAAGGTATGTTTCGAAATAACATTTTTTCAACACTACAACTATTTGTGATTTCCAATGAACAAACGACACGATATTTTGCCAATGCTTTACCGAAAGATATGCACCGTAAATTTATATTCGGTTGGCGCACTAAGGATAACACCAAAGTAGAGAACCTTTATGAATTCTGCAAACAGGTTTTGAATATCCCTGATGCCCATCGACTGGTTGCTCACTATACAATTGTGAGTGAAGACCAGGACAACAGAAATTTGATGGTACTTCATCCTTACCAAGTTCACGCTATTGAAGCGTTGTTTACTGCTGCAAATAAGCACCAATCTGGTTATGTTTGGCACGCTACTGGTTCAGGAAAGACCTTGACAAGTTTTGTATCCACTAAATTACTTGCTAGAAAATCGGGAATCGATCGGACTATTATGTTAGTGGACAGAAAAGATCTGGATAATCAAACAACTTCAGAGTTTTCGAAGTTTGCTTCGGAGTTTAATACAGGCATGTCTTCGGGAAGTAATAAAGAGAACAGTTTAATAGTGGGAACGGATAGTGCAAAAGAATTGAGTAAGACCCTTTTGGCTGATGCCAATTCTAATGTTATTATTGTCACGACTCGACAGAAATTAGATGCTGCATTACGTTACGCTAAACGTCAAGAAGAGAATAAAGGAACGAACCGCTTTAAGAGATTATTAGGGCAGCATATTATATTTGTCGTAGATGAATGTCATCGAGCGGTAAGTGCAGAAGGCATGGAAGAAATTAAAACCTTCTTCCCAAATTCTACTTGGTTTGGTTTCACGGGGACTCCTATTTTTGAAGAAAACAAGAAGCAGGCTAAAGGGCAACTAGCTCGTACAACTCATGATCAATATGGAGAGGTATTGCATACCTATACAATTAAGAACGCTTTGGAGGACGAATCGGTACTTGGGTTTCAAGTAGAACACGAAGATACTATTGAACCAGTTTCTCTAAGTAATCAAATCTTTCATCAGTTAGAGAAAGTAAAAGAACCTGCTTCATACTCTACTAAAAAGATTAATCAGCTAATCGACAATATGGACGAGATCAAAAAAGAAGACTATTTAACTAACGACGTATACGAACAGGATGAGCATATACAAAAGGTTCTTCGTAAAATACTACGTCCTGATAATGCCTATACAAAATTTGATTTTGAAAATGGAAGACCACAAAAATCGGCTATTCTAACCACTAGCTCGATCGATATGGCTAAAAAGTATTATTACGCCATAAAAGAAATGACGAGTGAGCCGAGCTGGATAGAAAAAGAATTTAGTGAACATCCTGTACGGACAGGAAGAACGATTGACGATCCAGATTTTCCAAGGGTTGCTATTACCTATTCTTTGGATGAGAATACCGAAGAATCGAATGAAAAAGAAAAGGAAATGCAGAATATTATCGAAGAATACAATGAATATTATAATACTTCATGGTCTCTAAAGGATATTGAGCGCTATAACGGAGACATCAATAATCGTTTAGCCCGAAAAAAAGCAGAGTTTAAGAAGATAGGACAACAAATCGATTTAGTAATTGTTGTCGATCGCTTACTAACTGGATTTGACGCGCCGACCGTTCAGACGTTATTTGTCGACCGTAATTTGAGTTACGCTAATTTAATTCAATCTTTTTCAAGGACCAATCGAACGTTCCCAGGAAAAACGAAGGGTCTAATCGTGACATTTCGTAAGCCCCATACAATGGAAAAGAATGTAGCCGATGCGACAAAGTTATATTCAGAAGCTAAGGAAGAAACGGGGTTAATATACCCAACATATAAGGAATCAAAAAAACGGTTTAATAAAGCTTACCAGAATGTAAAAGAATTTATCATTGTACCCGGTGATGTAGATGAACATTCATCGATTGAAACACGTGTAGACTACGTAAAAGCCTATCAGGAGCTGAATAACTCTTATGAGGCACTAGTAACCTATGATGATTATAACGACGATATGGAGACGTCCAACGCTCTAAAAGACCAGATCAGTATCTTGGAAGAACAACAGGGTGTTTATAACACTATTAAAGGATCATTAGTAGATGAAGAAGTCATTGATCCAAAACGAGAAGTTGATTTCTCAGGTATCGAATTCTACGGTGAAAACAATATTAAGTTATACGATATTGATTCCACTTATATTGATCGACTGCTTGATACCTATTCAGCAAACGATCAAGATGTGCGGGATGAAATTGAGAAAGCATTACAGAAATTGAATAAGAGTGAAATCGTCAGAAATGTATATCGTTCGATTTTAAATGCAATGGATGCAGAAGAATTAGATGTAAATGAAGATATTTTTGTAGTGAAGAGGCAGTATTTTACAAGTGCTAGAGACAGAGCAATTAAAGGCTTCGCTAATGAATGGTTTGTATCGGGGCACGAACTTCATTCCTCAGCTATTCAGTATATGGTAGGAGCTGATCCTGTGCCAAATATCGGAAGCATTATTGAAAGCAAAGACTATGAGAGTTATAAAGCGGTAAACCCGGAAGCTAAACCCTTTAAATATGCGCAAGCAATGAAACGGGAATGGCGAACTGTTTTGGATGAAGTGATTGTGCCTTTGGATAATGAGTTGAGATAAATAAAACCTTTTATTTTAAAGTTGTTGATATAAATGAACTGAATCTAATAGATTTCACGAAAATAATAATCTGTAAAGTTTACTGAACAATAATTTGCAATGAATTTCCTTAAATGTTATAAGGGATAATTCATCAAGGCTCAATAAATTTTTTATTAGGATTACAGATTTTAGATTAAATTAGTTTGTAAAAATAAGAATTATACATGTTAATTTAACGTAACAAGAGAAGGGATGTGAAACCTTGGAGAAAGATACATCTAAAGGATCTCAAATTTTAGACTTTGCTTATGATAAATGTTTAACTGGGATTCCTAAAGTTTCTAAACCTATAGAAGATTTGGCCAATGATTATATAAGTAGATACGGTAATACAGATGAAGCGATTGATAGATTAATTAGTAATCAGCTGAGTAAGAATACTATTAATGGATTTATTGCTGGTTTTGGTGGGATAGCTTTTATGAAATTTTCCCTACCAGTTAATATTACATCTGTTACGTATGTACAAATGAGAATGATAGCAGCAATAGCTATAATAAAGGGATATGACCTAAATGAGGATGCTGTACAGACTTTCGTGTATGCATGTATTGTAGGGAAGTCAGCAGGAGATGTTCTAAAAAAATCTGGCATTAATTTTAGTAATAAGGTCGGTCAAAATGTCTTAAGCAAAATTCCAGGGAAAGTATTTATAGATTTAAATAAAAAGTTACACTAGTGTTGCATTAAAAATTTAACTGTTTCATGATATAAAAAAGTCCTTTATAATGGGGTTGGATGACTTATCCAAGACCAAAACAAAGGACTACAACATGGATAAGTATAAAACAAAAATGACCATAAATAAATGGTTTTCCTACATTTCTTTAGAAACATTAAGTGAATCGTCTCGACAGACTATCAGTCAGTTTAATCGCTATTCAAAAAAGTTAACATTTAAGAAAGTTCTGAAACTCTTTCTCTATGCGATTAATGATGAAACCGATAGCCTACGGCATTTGGATCAACAGTTGGTCAACCCAAAATTAAAAGAAGTGATGGGTATGGAGT
>NZ_FNFK01000001.1 GCF_900101165.1 Alkalibacterium thalassium
TCTATGTGTAAAATTAATGTCGGAAGAGGGGAAATTCGACCTAGACAAAAAGAAAGAAGACCCTTAATCTAGAGATAACGACAACGCTAGAGAAAGAGGTCTTCTTATGAATCAAATTATATCAGAAATCATCACAACTTTAAAGGATTCTTCTTCCCTTTTAGAAGCAGAATTAGCCTTAGAAACGGTTTTTCAACGTATCACTCAACAGTTACTCAGTGCCGCTATTAAACAGATTGATTTAGAATTACTTCATGATTACAAAGAACAAGGATATGAGATTGACAGTGTGCCTGACCGTACGCTTCAATTTACATTCGGAACCGTTGAATTTGAACGCCACCGTATGCGAAAAGAAGGCGAAAAAAGTGTGATTCCTTTTGATAAAGCCGTCGGCTTAAAGCCTAGAATCCGTAATTCTCCTCTTGTAGAGATGAAAGCAGCTCAAATAGCTTCAGATGGAACGTACCGCAAAGCAGAAGAAGCTATTAATCTTCTTACATCTTTTTCGCTGAGTCATACGACCATTCATACTATCACTCAAAAAGTCGGTGAAACCATTCAAGAATGGACAGAAACAGCACCTCTTCAAGACGAGACGTCTCAGAAAGATAAGAAAAAAACGCCTGTCTTATTTATTGAAGGTGACGGGTTAATGCTTACAAAAGGCAAGGAGAAAAAACGTCCTGAGATTCATCGTGTTCAGTTTCATGAAGGGGTAGAGTATAAAGGAAAACAGAAAAGACCTGTCTTAATTAATTCTAAAATGTTTGAGAGTACTGTATCAAGTAAAGAAGCTTTTAAACGTGCAAGCCTTTGGTTAGAGTCGCTGTATGATATACGCGAGACGATCGTCATTTCAAACAGTGATGGAGGCAGTGGTTACGACAAAGATAAATTCCATCAAATCATTGGCAAATGCCAGCGACACGAACATTTTAGAGATGCTTATCATGTAAACGAGAAAATCAAACAACGAATGTATTTTGATAAAAAGATGGAAAAGAAAATGAAAGAAGCTGTGCGTACATACGATTGGGATCGTATTGAAACCATAATCGCTACAACGGAGAGTCGCATTGAAATTAACAATGAAAAAGCAACTGAATTTCAGGAAGAACTTACCATGTTAAAAGCTTATCTATATAGAAATTGGGAAAGTCTTAAACCATTTAAAATGAGGGATTTACCCGTAAATAAAGGGATTGGTGTTTGCGAAAGTAATCATCGTCCTTATAGTTATCGTATGAAACGACAAGGACGAGGGTTTTCAGCTCAAGGTGCTGGGAATGTAGCAGCGATCATATCTGCACGTAAGAACGGAACGTTTCTCAAAGCGCTAACAGATAAAATACCGGAACTTACAACGAAACTCCAGCCGGAGTTTAAGGGTGCAGTGAGAGCAGCTTTGAAGAAAAGCCAACATAGACCTTCAATAGGTGTAAAAATTGGAAGAATAGCTAATAATGGCTCTCCATCAAGTCCAATGGGGCAATTACAGAAATTATTTAATTAGAACTGACTTTCTCAAGCCTTTTAAAAGCTCGAAGAGCAAAAAAGGCTTGAGAAAGACAAAAACAATAAACTACGTTTCAGATTTCTAGAATAAATTTCCGAGAATAACTTTACACATACATAGTTAGTATATCTAATGAATTTTTTTTTAAAATAGGTTATACTAATATTTATAATACCAACTAATATTTACTAATATTCGGGAAATGAGGGATGTCAAGTGAAGAAATCTGAAAGACAGATGCTGATCAAGCAGATCATTTTAAATAATGATATTGCTACACAGGAAGAGCTCCTTCATCAGCTCCAGGAAAAAGGCGTCAAAGCAACACAGGCGACCATCTCCAGAGACATTAAGGAACTCAATCTGGTTAAGACTAACAGTACCGCAAATGGAACAAAATACACGATTTATCAGAACAATCAGCTGACTATGGAAGACAAGCTGAATTCTACTATAAAAAGTGTGGTCACCAGTTACGAACGGGTTCAGTTCATGAACATTATAGTGACAATACCTGGGAATGCTCACGTCATCGGCGCATTGATTGATGATATAGAATTCCCTGAAATTGCAGGAACTGTAGCCGGAAATGATACCATCATACTTATTTCCAGAACGAATGAAGACGCTGAAAAAATTTATAATTATTATGATAATCTATTAGCAGACCATTCCTGAAAGAAAAGAGACGGCAGAGAATAAACCATACACCCGCTGAATTTTACAGTGTGTCGGTGATTTTTTTGTCATGTCTTTTTTTTTTCGAAAAATTAGAATGCGTTTGCAAAGGATGTTAAAACAAACTATAGTAATAGAGAAAACATATGGTTAAAAATAATACAACTGATTGAGGAGACGGATGATGGATAAAATTGAATTAAATTCTTTACAGAACGGATCGGATATTAGAGGATTCGCACTGGATACGGATGTACATAAGAAGAATCTGACTGAGGAAACGATTAGACTCATTGCCCGAGGAACAGCTAAGTGGTGGACTGAAAAATCAAATAAACGATTGGATAAAACGGTAGTAACGATTGGACACGACAGCCGACTTTCCGGACCGTCGATTAAAGAGTGGCTGACTCACGTATTTACTGATCTGGGCATGTCTGTGATCGATGCGGGAATGTCGACGACCCCCGCTTTGTTTATGTCTACACAGTATGATGACTTCAAGTCAGACTTGGGTATCATGATTACTGCCAGTCATTTGCCTATGGAATATAACGGACTGAAATTCTTCACTAAAGACGGCGGACTTGAACATGATGATATAACATCTATTCTTAACCTTGCTGTTACACCTGTTAATCAGCTTGGTCAGGTCGATAAAGGGGATGTCGTGGCTAAAGACCTTTTATCTGTCTATGCTGATGACCTTATCGGTAAAATACGTGAAGCACTTGACGTTGAAAAAAACGCTTGCCCTTTGGAAGGACGTCGCATAATCGTCGATGCAGGAAATGGCGCGGGTGGATTTTTTGCTGATAAAGTACTAAAACCATTAGGAGCAGATACAACAGGTAGCCAGTTCCTTGAGCCGGACGGAACATTTCCTAACCATGAACCAAATCCTGATAATAAAGCCGCGATGAAAAGTATTTCTGAAGCTGTACTGGCTAATGAAGCAGACTTAGGAATTATTTTTGATACAGATGTCGACCGGTCTGCGATCGTAGATAAAAAAGGTCATAGTATTAACAGAAATAACCTTATTGGTCTAATTGGAGCCATCATACTTGAAGAGAATCCGGGAACTACTATCGTGACGAACTCTCCAGTTTCCGATCACCTCATCCAGTTTATAGAATCAAAAGGTGGGAAAATCGACCGTTACATTTCCGGATACCGTAATGTCATTAATCGGGGAATTGAACTGAACGATCAGGGCATCGACTGTGCGCTGGCTATCGAAACCAGTGGACACGCGGCAATCAGAGAAAATTATTTCCTTGATGATGGGGCATATCTCGCAGCTAAGATCATTGCTAAAGAAGCGGAAATGTCTCTTTCTGGCAGTAGTGTAGCTGAACTGATTCAAAATCTTGATCAGCCGGCAGAAACAGAAGAAATTCGTTTTGTCATAGAAACACCAGCCTACAAGGAAGTCGGACCGGCTATACTTGAGCGATTTGCTTTATGGATTAAAGAAACAGAGGGCTTCAGTCTGGTTGAAGATAATCTGGAAGGAAAGAGAAGTCAGATCAGTGCTCCTTATGGTAAAGGCTGGCTCCTTCTAAGAATGAGTCTGCATGAACCGAAACTGGTTCTTCAAATCGAAAATGATGATAATGACAGAATTCCCGATATTAAGGAAAAGCTGAAGACATTCTTTTATAGTATAGAAGACCTCGATACCAGTCGTTTGGTCTAAATTAAAAACCGAGTCTCCTGTCAGTTCTGACAGATGACTCGGTTTTTCTAATTATATGCTTATGCTTTATAAATCCAGTTGTTTCCATCATTTTGAAGCAACGTATCAGCTTCATCAGGACCCATAGTGAGAGCAGGGTAAAATGGAATAGAATCAGTAAAGCTGTCCCATTTTTTTCTGATCTGATCGACATATTTCCATGAAGTCGCCACTTCCTGCCAGTGAGCAAAATGTGTTTCATCCCCGTTCAGGACATCAAGAATAAGCTTTTCGTAAGCTTCTGGACTTTCTTCAACTGTTTCTTCTGATCGGACTGCTGACAGTCTGACAGATTCCAGTTCCATTCCAGGACCGATCTTTTTGTTGTTTAGGAGAAGCTTGAAACCTTCATTCGGGCTGACTAGAATAGAAAGGACTGTCGGTTTATCATCGAAAAGAGCTGTCTGAGAAGGCTTGAATACTACATCGACACGAGACGTTTTCTCTGCCAGGCGTTTACCTGTTCGGATGTAAATCGGCGTGTCGCGCCATTTATCTGTGTCGATTATAATTTTTCCAGCAACAAAGGTTTCCGTCAGGGACTCTGGGTCGACTTTATCTTCATCACGGTAGCCTTTAGTTTCTCCGTCAATAGACGTATCATATTGTCCTCTGACAAATTCAGTGTCTTCGTCTTGAGTGACAACAGGGTCTTTCAATGCATTCAGGATCGCCATTTTTTCTTTACGAACTTCTTCAGTCGTGAAGGCTTTAGGGCTGTTCATAGTCAGCAAGCTCACCATCTGTAGGACATGATTCTGGACCATATCTCTTAAAGCACCGCTTTTATCGTAATATTCTCCCCGCTCTTCTACACCAAGATCCTCACTTAACGTAATCTGAATATTAGAAATGGACGCTTTATTCCAGCTGTTCTCAATCAGTCGATTTGAAAAACGAAGGGCCAGTATATTCTGAACCATTTCCTTACCGAGATAGTGATCGATTCGGTAAAGCTGGTCTTCATCAAAGGATGCATTGATTTCATCGTTCAGTTCTTTTGAACTATTGAAGTCTGAACCGAACGGCTTTTCAATGATGACTCGGTTGAAACCATTTTCTGTCACAAGATTCTGCTCTTTAAGATGACTCGTAATGGTACCGAAGAAGCTTGGAGACATGGACAGATAGAAAATTCTGTTGCCGTCGATGTCATACTCTTCGTCCAGCTTATCAGCAAGATCTTTCAGTGTGTGGTAATGCTTAGTGTCATTAACGTTGTGAGACTGATATCTGAAATGACTTGCAAACGTTCTGGCATGATCTTCTGATTCAGTCAAATCAGAAATGGAATCCATAACGACGTCCTGATAATAGTCATCCGACCATTCACGTCTGGCGGTTCCTATGACAGCAAATGATTCACCGAGAAATCCTTTTTTATATAGTTTATATATAGCAGGATACAACTTGCGATGAGCCAGATCGCCGGTCGCTCCAAAAATGATGAATAATGCTTTCGTTCCTTGAGACATATCGTTCCTCTTTTCTACATGATGATCATGTCTGATTCATTCTGTTTTCTATTTTACTTTTAATTTTACTATCATTCAACTTTATTATGAAAGATAACGAATCATTAGGCTTTAAATCGTTTGAGTTGAAGATTCCAAAACCTTATTAATAGATAAAACCGAAAGGATGAGATCATTGTATAATTAAGACAATCTTGATCTGAACTACATTGATGGGGAATGGGTAGAAGGCAGCAGTAAAGAAGTCATTGAATCAATCGATCCTTACACTGAAGATTTGTATGCGACGGTTCGCGCAGCTTCTGCAGAAGATTTAGATAAGGCATATGAAAGTGCCAAGCGTCACCAGAAAGAATGGGAAAAAGTCAGTCCATTTGAAAAAGCAGCCATTATCCGCAAAGCAATTAAAATCATCGAAGACAGAAAAGAGGAGTCAAAGCTTCCGGACTGGGACGCTTCTGTCGTGAACATTCACTGGATGAATTCACCACATGGAAATGGATTTCTGTACAGGAAGAGCCAAGACAGTATCCGTTTGATTAACGTACTTTAAAGTATAAGTAAAATTAATGAATATCTGATCCGGACTTGATTGAGCCTAACTAGATGCTTGATCGAGTCCGGTCATTTTTATTTTTGCTGTACTGTTATAAAGAAAAAGGTGGTCTGGTAACTGACTTTTCAAGAGCTGTTTTCAGGAAACCCTTTATTCTATATATCTTATGACAGCGATTGTGCGATTTTACTGTGGCTTGAAGCCTCAAGCTTTGGTACAATACATAGAGAACAGAAAAGAGGAATATAATATGACACACCCATTTGATAAATTTAATTTATCGCCTTACCTGATTGAAGCCATTTCAGAAATCGGCTTTAACGAACCCACAGACATTCAAAATAAAGTGATTCCAGAGGTTAAAAAAGGAAGAGATATTATCGGACAGTCTCAGACTGGATCCGGTAAAACGCATGCGTTCTTACTGCCTTTATTTAATAAACTGAACCCAGAGAGAAACACTGTTCAAGTCGTTATTACTGCACCAAGTCGTGAACTGGCTGAACAGTTATACAATGCAGCCTCTCAGCTGGCAGAACATTCTGAGCAGGAAATCATTGTGCAGTCATTTATCGGCGGAACAGATAAAAACCGTCAGGTTCAAAAACTCAGCAATAAGCAGCCGCATGTAGCGATTGGTACACCGGGTCGTCTTCTGGACTTGATCAATGCCAACGCACTTCTGACACACACAGCTCCATTTATGGTCGTTGACGAAGCGGATATGACCTTGGACATGGGATTCCTGGAAGATGTTGACCAGATTGCCTCTCGTCTGCCTGAAAATGGGCAGATGCTGGTCTTTTCCGCAACCATACCTCAGAAGCTTCAGCCTTTCTTGAAGAAATATATGAAGAGTCCACTGATCATCGAAGTGGAAAACGAGCAGGTTATTGCGGATACTGTTGATAACTGGCTGATTTCTACTAAAGGCAAGAACAAGATCGATCTAATCTACAACTTGCTGACGATCGGACAGCCTTATCTCGCACTGGTATTTGCAAATACAAAAGAACATGTTGATGACATAGCCCGTTCCCTTAAGAAAAAAGGCCTGGATGTAGCAGTCATTCACGGAGGCATTTCTTCAAGAGAACGTCGTCGTGTCATGAGACAGGTTCAGAACCTGGACTATCAGTATGTTGTAGCGACCGATCTGGCTGCACGGGGCATCGACATAGAAGGTATCTCACATGTCATCAATGCTGAAGTCCCTCAGGATCTGGATTTCTTCGTTCACCGAGTTGGTAGAACAGGACGTAATCAGCTTCCAGGTACTGCGATTACTCTTTACGGCCCAGATGATGAGCAGGATATTCAGATCATTGAGAAAAAAGGCATTGAATTCAAACCTAAGGAAATCAAGAACGGTGAAATCGTCGATTCATATGACCGTAACCGTCGTGACAAGCGTAAGCCTGTCAGTAAAGAGGTATCCTTTGACCCTGAAATTCACGGGATGAGAAAGAAGGCTAAGAAGAACATCAAACCGGGATACAAGCGGAAGATTGAACGTAAGAAACAGGCGAAAAGACAGCGCGCAAGACGACTTGAACGTCGAAACGACAGAGACTAACTAACTTAGAAGCAGCGAACCCATTATATCAAGGGAACGCTGCTTTTTTATATGTGGAGAGGATTGGTATTTTATAAGGTGCTCACGGTTTTTTTCTATAAATTATTGAGTGAGTTAGTCGTGATCGGCTCATTATCAAAGCAAGCGATACAAAATAGTCCTAATCAAGCTGCCTAGTTACAGTTTAATCTTACCACGTATTGTTAAGATATAAGTAGAATTGCCTCTAACTACAGTTCCGCTACCTATGCCCTTAAAAAGGTCCCGCTAAAAGCATTCTAATGATAGTTTAAAGCTTTTTCGGCAGAAAAACTGCAGCTAGAAGCCTCCTAACGGTGATTATGATCTTTTTGTAGCTCTAAAATATAACTAGAGCTGTCCTAGCTATATCTTATTTCTGACTATGGGAAATAAACTACAACTAAACTTACTCTACCTGTAGTTCGTAGGCAAGATGGTAACCACTAATAAACTGAGATTAGGCGCAGCAGTAGTTCATCGACTCGATTAGAGATGAAAATCAACCTCCATCATCAACCTCAGTCAAAAGGACCGTCACAGGACAAAAAAATAGAACAAGCTCCCATAACAGGCTACTTGCTCTAAAAAAACCTATATTATCCTTTGTTGTGAGGATCTTTTCGTTTAGGAGCGACCGCTTTTAAAGAGGTGAACAGGAAATACAAGGCGAATCCGAGCTTCAGTTCGAAAGCAAAAGGAACGGCCAGGCCAATTCCTTCCAATATAGAAAGCAAGAGGGTCGGTACACTTAAACTGACGAGTGCCATACGAGCGTTCTTTCTGAATTTGAAACGTAGGCGGAACAGGGTAACTAGGATGTTGGCAAATAGTGATACGATCAACCACTCATACAGTAATACAAAGGCACTGGCAAAATAGGCAATTAAGAAAATAAGCACCAGGACAAGTGGAGACAGTCTGCCGATTTGCTGGAAGGTTCTTCTTAGATAAGTATCGTCCAGTCCATCCAGCTGTTCATAACTGACTGGGAGTGAGCGCCCGGTCACATTCATGTAGAACTCGTCCTGCATCATACCGATACCGATTGGGACATTTAAGTGTTCCAGGTTGGAATCAATTTCGTTCGTCTCTATGGCACCGTTTGGATCGAAGAAGAACAGGAATGAATTAGTCTGATGCACGTATGTTTCCTGATCAGCTTCTGTCTGCAGTTGACCGTCTTCAATGGTGAAGGTGGGTAAGGTCTCTGCTATTTCTGTTCCGTCATTTTGAAGATTGCCCATTACATTAGATAACAGGGAGGCCAGGGACAGGGTTAGGATGAGCGTCAGGAATGCGAAGTAAGCCAACACCTGTTTTCTGGTCATATTTTTCGCTTGTACAAGCTTTTTAGGATTTAAGAATCCAATACGTATATATTCTTTCACATTTCACCTTCCTTATCGTCAATTTCTCATAGAAACAGTGTACGTTGCCGGCTGAAAAAAAGCAATCAGACTTTTGACTGACTAGCAGTGCTAAACTGATTTTTTCCATAAGTGTCATTGGTCTGATAAGGTCTAAAAGGGAGAAAAGGGAGACTTACTAAAATAAAGCAATTTTATTTGCTAAAATAATCATAAGTGATAAAATAAAGATGTACGATAATTTGTATTGGGAGGAATGTTAACTATGACGTACACTTTACCAGATCTACCTTATGATTATGATGCATTGGAGCCACACATCGATAAAGATACCATGCATCTCCATCATGATAAACACCATGCGGCATATGTAACCAAAACGAACGCAGCACTGGAAAATCACCCTGAGCTTGCTGAATTAAGTATTGTGGACTTAATGAAAAAACTGGATTCTGTTCCAGAAGATATCAGAACTGCAGTAAGAAATAATGGTGGCGGACATGCCAACCACTCTCTTTTCTGGGAAATCTTATCTCCAAATGGTGGAGGAGAACCAGAAGGCGAACTAGCTGACGCAATCAACGATGCATTTGGTGGTTTCGGTGAATTCAAAGAGAAATTTAATCAGACAGCTGCTGGCCGTTTCGGTTCAGGCTGGGCATGGTTAGTTGTTGCTGACGGAAAATTGGAAGTCATGGATACTTTGAACCAGGATTCTCCTTATTCTGAAGGGAAAACGCCTATTCTTGGACTAGACGTCTGGGAACACGCGTATTACCTGAACTATCAGAACAGACGTCCTGACTACATCCAGGCATTCTGGAATGTTGTCAACTGGGATGAAGTGGCTAAACGCTTTAACGAAGCTAAATAAGTGTCACCCAATCGAACTGGTCTCCTTCTATGAAGGTGGCCAGTTTTTAGAGAAAAAAGTTTGAATTTAAAATGAAAATTTACATTTTCTTCCTTAAATTTCTTCGTGGTGTGTGGCTTTTAAATGGCTGTTTTGGTAAACTAGTACGAGGTTAATAGTCTCTACTACGTGATTTTAAACGTTTATAGAAACAGGTCTATTAAACCAATCCTAAATTCAACAATATAATACACATCACAGGAGGGAATTGAGTGAAGACACCAGCTCAAAAAAGAAGAGATAAGAAAAAGTCCCATATCCCTTTCCGATTGAATTTACTCTTTTTTATTGTATTTTTACTTTTCTCTAGTTTGATACTTAGATTAGGTTACTTGCAGATTATTAGAGGAGATGAATTTCAGGCAGAAGTTGATCGGACAGAGAGAACCACGATCACTGGCAGTGTGCCACGTGGTGAAATATTTGATGCAAACTTGAGGCGTCTGGTGGGGAATGAAGCAAGACACACCATTACCTACACGAGAGGGCGTAATGTTCCGGCTAGCCAGATGGCAGAAGTCGCTTATGATCTGGCAGACTATATTTCGATGCCTTCCGTTCCATTTTTTGCTGTTGATTCCGGTTCTGATTTAAGTAGACGTGATCTCCAGGATTACTTTATCGCAACTAATCAGGACGTTATTCGTGGAAGAATGTCCGATGAAGAAATGACGATGGATGGATCGGATGCCTATCAGTCTATGCTCGATTATGTCTCTGATGAAGAACTTGAAGAACTGACGGAACGTGAGCTTGAAGCGGCTGCGATATTCAAGAAAATGAATGCCGCTTATGCATTGAGTACCGTCAATGTAAAAAACGAAGATGTCACGCATGAAGAAATTGCTCGTATCAGTGAAAATCTAGATAACTTGCCGGGTGTGGGAACCGGAACTGACTGGGTCAGAATGTATCCTGAAGGAGATATGCTGAGCAGTATATTAGGTACAGTATCGACTGAAGATCGAGGTGTGCCCGCTGATCGCTTGAGAACATACCTGGCTCAAGGCTACTCTCGAAATGACCGCGTCGGTTTAAGTCAGATCGAACGGCAATACGAATCCGTTCTTAGAGGATCAAAATCCCGTCTGGATACGGAGACGAACAGCCGTGGTGATATTATAAATCAGATCGAACTGTATTCGGGTGAGAAGGGAGACAATCTGATTCTGACTATCGACATCGGTTTTCAGGAACAGGTCGAACAGATTGCGATCGACTCTTTAGCTCAACGACAAGGTCTTAACAACAGCATTTATATCGTGGCGATGGATCCAAGAAATGGTGATGTTCTGGCTCTAACAGGTAAAGAAATTCGTGACGGTGAAGTAAGAGACAATGCATTGGGAACCATCAACCAAAACTTTACTATGGGATCTTCAGTTAAAGGAGCAACCATAATAGCTAGCTACATGGAGGACGTTCTTAACAGTAGCAACAATACGATCGTTGATACGCCGATTCGTATAAGAGGCAGTAGCCCTATCCGTTCTGTATTCAACCGGGGTAGCGGACGGATTCCAATGAATGACATTACTGCACTCGAGCGTTCTTCTAACGTCTATATGGCGAAACTGGCCATGCGTATGGGCGGAGTCTATGACTACACACCAGGTGAAGCGCTGCCGATTAACGGTGGAGAAGTCCTTGCCACTCAGCGTAAGTACTTTAACCAGTTCGGACTAGGCGTGCCAACAGGGATTGACCTACCATCGGAGTCAACAGGCTATCAAGGTCCGGGAACAGGTGCAGGGGAAGCATTATTCTTTTCATTTGGTCAGTACGACACATACACTACTATGCAGTTGGCTCAGTACGTTTCAACCATAGCAAATGGTGGGACACGTCTTGCTCCTCGACTAGTTTCAGAAATAAGAGACACTGATTCCTCAAATGGACAAGTAGGTGCGTTGAAGACTGAAATAGAACCGAAAATATTAAACCATGTTAATGCAAGTGAAGAAGCAATGAGCAGGGTCCAGCAGGGGTTCTATCAGGCCGTAAACGGCAGCCAGGGAACAGCCCGAACGATCTTCTCGGGTACACCTTATGTGGTTGCTGGTAAAACGGGTACAGCCGAGACTTTCTACTGGGACGATGACCTAGGAAGAAACACTGTCTCTGTGACAAATCTGACTTTTGTCGGCTATGCACCGTACGACAATCCGGAAATAGCTGTAGCAGTCGTTGTACCGAATTTACCGAACGAGAATCGGACGAATCAGGAAAACCAGCGTGCGGCAAGAAGAGTATTTGATGCTTACTTCGGTGCTGGTGAATTTGAAGGCTCAGCTTCATATAATGAGGCAGAAGATATCAGCGATCTGGAAGAGAGTGCAGAAGAGATACAAGGTGAAGAGGAGTAAATTCTTTGCAGATGATCTTCCACCGAGATTATACAAATAAATTGAATACGCCAGCTTCTTTTCTTAAGAATTCGTAAAGGAAAGCAGCTGGCGTATATTTTATTATATCATTTCAAGGGGTTCAGTTACCTCTTGGAAGCAGACTAGAAATATGTGAAGCGTGATGGTGCAAAAAAAGAAAGCCTGATTAATCAGACTTCCTTGTGAACTACCCACCACTTAAATCCTCCGGATTTTGAAGTGGAGGCTTCCTACGAACTCCATTCTTGTCTGCACAGGTTTCATGCAGACAGAGGAATCGGATATGGGTAGGCGCAAAAGGCAGTCCCTGCCTCATAGGTTTTCTTTTACTTGGCTAACGCCAAGGAATACTCAGTAGGCTTGGTTGTCGCCTATATAGACTTGGTTATCGTCTATATATAAAGTATACCAAATGAGAATGACATTAACCACTTCAAGCTATCGCTTGACCGAAATTCATCTCCCACTTTCACTGGTGCTTCGCACCCATACGCTTAGAAGTGGGAGACTTCTTTCGGAATTACGTTAAAAAGTTAAAACTTATTTAGTTTCGCGGTGCAAAGTAACTTTGCGTTCGCGTGGGCAATATTTTTTAACTTCCAAACGTTCTGTGTTATTACGTTTATTTTTAGATGTTAGGTAGTTGCGTTCTTTGCAGTCTGTACATTCTAATGTAACGTTTACTCGCATGATTGTCCCTCCCAATATTACTGTTTTGAAGGCTATCAAACATGATAGGTGTCTAGCCATTCGCCTTGACTAGAATACCATGATTCAAAAAAAAATGCCACTCTTTTTTGTTATATTCCCTTTTCAGACCCTAAAATACGTCAATACCTTTAAAAAAACTGCAGAGTGTTTCAATGTGCTGATTTAAAGTTCAATTTGACTAGAAAGGCTTACATGGTTAATCAATTAGAATCATTTGAGATAAGATGAAAGATTTTCTGTGACATGGTAGTATAAATGACATAATGAAATCTTTCATAATAGAAAATAATATGGGCTTGAGAAACAGAGGTGGACTAATAAGAGGTGGGTCACAGGTATCTGGGTGATAAAAAAACAGAGTGGCAATTGACAATATAGAGGAGTGTTAAGTAGTGAATAAAAAAGACAGGCACGAAAAAAAGGAAAAAAAGAAGAAAGAGAAAAGACATGACACTGAGTTCGACCGGCGACTGGAATCCGAGCGTCAGCTTGCCAAAAAGCTGAGAAAGGAAGAAGTCAGGGCCAGAAAAGAAGCTATTAAGAACAGAGAAAAATTTAAAGGGCTTCAGATCAAGCCAACAGTTTCCCTTTTTGATGAAGAAGGCAGAGAAGAGGTGGGTGAAAGAAACTGGGAAGGATTCGGTTTTGATATCCATCCAGAAGTGACAATTACTTCTTCTATTATATTAGTTATATTTATTGCAGTCACTTTACTTTTTCCTGCGCAAGCTCAATTTTTTTTTGAAAATACACTGGATATAATTTCCAACACAACTGGCTGGTTGATGATTTTTTCGGCAAATATTTTTATTATAGCTGCTCTTTATTTCGCATTCGGCCGCTATGGTTCAATAGTCATCGGAGGGAAGAAAGCCAAGCCGGAGTTTTCACGCTTTGCCTGGTACGCCATGCTCTTGAGTGCCGGCATGGGAATCGGTCTTTTATTCTGGAGTGTAGCTGAACCGATCACACACCTTGGTGTACCATCACCGATGTTTGGGGGAATCAATCCAAACTCTCCTGAAGCAGCTCAGTCAGCTATGGCATCCACGTTTTTCCACTGGGGCATTCATCCTTGGGCTATCTATGCGATAGTAGGTTTAGGACTGGCATTCTTTTCATACAATAAAGGACTGCCACTGACGATCCGATCGCTGTTTTATCCATTGATTGGGAATAAGATATACGGCCTTTGGGGGAATATCATTGATATCCTATCTGTTCTGGCAACACTCATGGGACTGGCAACGTCTCTCGGTCTTGGAGTCGCTCAAGTGAATGCTGGATTGAATCATCTGTTCGGCATCAGTATCAGCACAACCATGCAGGTCATACTGATCGCTGTCATAACCGGATTTGCCACCATTTCCGTTGTGATGGGTCTGGATGGTGGTGTTAAACGGTTGAGTGAGATCAACATGGTCCTGGCCGGTATTTTCCTGTTGTTCGTTCTAATAGCCGGACCAACTGTCTATATAATGAGTGGGTTCACTCAAAATGTTGGATTCTATATGGCTAACTTCGTTGAAATGAGTTTATGGACTGAAACATTCAGGGATACGAATTGGCAGGGAGCCTGGACTGTCTTTTACTGGGCCTGGTGGATCTCATGGTCGCCATTTGTTGGAATGTTCATTGCCCGGGTATCTAAAGGAAGAACAGTCAAAGAATTTGTCGTTGGTGTTATTATTATTCCAACAGCTATCAGTTTCATATGGATGAGTGTTTTTGGCGGGACAGCAATATTTCAGCAGCTGAATGGCATCAGTGATCTAACCAGTGTAGTCAATATTGACGAATCGCTGGCGCTGTTCGCTCTTTTAGAAAATTTACCGTTCTCAGCTATCCTTTCATTTGTTGGAATTATACTTGTAGTAGTGTTCTTCGTTACTTCATCCGATTCAGGGTCTCTGGTTGTGGACCACTTGACTTCAGGTGGAAAACTTGACTCACCTGTCCCGCAGCGGATCTTCTGGGCAGCAATGGAAGGTGTTGTGGCAGCAACTCTGCTCGTAGGTGGTGGACTCGATGCGCTTCAAACGGCATCAGTCATTACCGGTCTTCCGTTTACCCTCGTTCTCCTGGTAATGATTTATTCACTTTATCTCGGTCTGAGACAGGAGTTCCTGATCGAACGTGCGGTTAATCAGAAGCTGAAGAAAGTGACAGATGACCATATCATTACTGAAGTCATTCAGTCTAGGGTTCACGATGAGGCACTAGTTGACGCGGTTACTGAAAAACTGGTCGAGGAAAGAAATAGAATAGATGATGAGCCAAGAATTATAGAAGAGATATCTGAAGAAGATAACGAAGATGTGACTGATCAATAAGAGATAATATGAAAAGGACACGTATCAATATGATACCTGTCCTTTTTTCAGCTCTCATTTCTTTGTTAAGAAAATGAAAATTTTACTGTCTTTCTTATAATGAATAAATATGATACTATTTTATAGGTCAACTATAAATGCAAGGGAGGGAAAAACATGGAAATGTGGATGATAGCCGTCTTGCTTCTAATTCTTTCTGCTGCGTTATTCATCTATTCACTTATAAAAAAAGAAGAAAAAGATGCAGCATACAGAGAACTTGAGACTTTTTCACTGGCAGTTACTAAAACCGTTTACGACTTGAATCAGAGAATACATACATTAGAGTCCCAGTTGAATATCAATTTAGAAGAAGAGGAAAAGTCTTCACAGATGACTCGTCTGATGAAAGACAACACCATTACATTGTTTACAAAAGGAGTGGCGACTAGAGAAATCGCCCGACAACTTGATCTGTCTCAAAATTCAGTTCAGGAAGTCATTAACGACTATATTACTGAAGGCATCAACGCCTGATGTATCAGGAGGGACACCATGTCAAAGAAGAATATAAGAATGCTTGCGACAGGTTTTCTCTTTTCTGCGGTACTTCTGCTCGTATTTCAGTTTGCCGGTCAAGGTCAGGCAGTAAGCAGCAGTGAAGATGTCGAAGAACTTCAGGATGAAATACAGTATCTTGAAGAAGTAGCGACCGCGCTGGAACTTGAAAATGAACAGCTTGCAGCTGAGCTTGAAGAGATGAACAGCTCAATGGATGATCAAAGTGAAGAATCAGCGGATATTGAAAATGAAGAAGCAGATACTGAAGAATCAGAGGAAGCCGAATCAGACGAGTCTGATCAGGAAAATGAAGCGGACGAAGAGAAAGAAAACGATGAAGAGCCACAAGATGTCACAGAATACACAGTCGTCATTCGCGAAGGAGAACCGAGTAGCGTCATTGCCTCACAGCTTCATGCTCATGGGCTGATTGAAGACGTTCATGCGTTCAACAAACATCTGGAGGACAATAATCTGTTCAGACGTATCCGCCCAGGTCAGTACACTGTCCATTCAGATATGAATAGAGACCAGCTGGTGGAAGCAGTCATTCGTTAGATTTTGTATCTTATTATCTTTGAGGTAAAATTAACCTATCAAAGATAAAGGAGAGAGTTACATGTCTGAAACAGCAGTTATTTATATGTCCAACGGAAAAACGTATACAATAAGCAATTCTCCAGGGACTATAGCCAGTCAACTGGACAATAGTGCCTCCGAATCTGATCTGCTCAGAAGTTTTGAACTGGTAAATGGAAAAAAAGTCTTTATCAATCCTGACCACGTGGTCGCTGTGGAAACAAGCGAACTAAGTAATATGGACACCTCCAGTCAGGATGAATTAACTGATGAACAGGATCAGGACCGTAAGGATGCGAACTTGAAAGCAGTTAAAGAGTTCAAAGATGATATCGACGGAAATATGGAATAAATTCATAAGTTAAGAGGAACAGCTGGTGCAGATGTTGCCGGGTGTGACTCTTAACTTTTTTTGTATGATTCAAATTGGTACACACAATGGAATATGCTATACTAAACTTAAAGATTTAAGGGAGCTAAAAATGTGAATTACCAGACTAAAATGAAACTTATGAGATGGAACAGAAAACCATTCATTACTTACGCTCTATTAGGTATAACCGGCTTTATGTATATTGTTCAGGAAGTCATGGGTGGGAGTACCAACCCTAGAGTTCTTGTGTTACTCGGTGCTAAAGTAAATGAACTGATCATACTGGGTGACTGGTACCGTCTCATAACACCAATGTTTCTTCATATTGGGATTACTCATCTCTTGTTTAATGTCCTGATTTTATATTTTCTTGGAATCCAGCTCGAAAGCATATTTGGACACTGGCGGTTCTTTCTCTTGTATTTATTCAGTGCAATCGCAGGAAATGCGGCAAGTTTCGCCTTTAATCAGAATATTTCCGCAGGTGCCAGTACAGCATTGTTCGGTCTCTTCGGCTCAACGCTGGTATTAGGTAAGCTTTTTCCATCAAATCCGCAGATCGGAGCGATGGCAAAGAATTTTTCTCTGCTGATTGCTTTGAATCTGCTCTTCGGCATATTCAGTCCCAATATTGATATGGCCGGTCATGTCGGTGGGCTCCTGGGTGGATACCTTCTAGCTTATGCGTTGACCGCCCCAAGGGCCTGGGAGATAAATAAACAGAGGCAGTTTGTTTACGCGCTGATTTACGTTGGGGTAGTGGCAGTGCTTATCTTTATAGGCTATTCCCGTTTGGTTCCCATCACACGATTATTCAATTAACACTAAGGAGGAAGCAGTTTGGAAGATAAGAAAATCATAGGGATCGATCTTGGAGGGACTTCAGTTAAATTTGCCGTAGTGTCTACGGAAGGATCACTTCTGAATCAGTGGTCCATTCCTACAGATATCTCAGACCATGGCAGTCACATCACCCCTTCGATCATTGGGTCAGTACTGTCATTCATGAATGATCATGGTTATACTTCAAAGGATTTTATCGGTATCGGTATGGGGTCCCCAGGAACAGTGGATCGTCACGCAGGAACAGTTATCGGGGCCTACAATCTGAACTGGGATCAGTTACAGCCAGTCAGAGAACAGATCGAGAACGCTACAGGTATTCCGTTTTTCATTGATAACGACGCCAATGTCGCAGCTCTTGGCGAGCAGTGGATCGGAGCAGGCCATAATGAACCAAACGTCGTCTTTGTCACTCTAGGAACTGGAGTAGGTGGAGGCGTAATCATGAACAACCAGCTTCTTCATGGAGCTAAAGGGGCAGCCGGTGAAATAGGACATATGACTGTTGACCGCAAAGGATACGCCTGCACGTGCGGGAAGCTTGGCTGTCTTGAAACAGTAGCCAGTGCGACCGGTGTGGTCAGAGTGGCCAGAGACAGAGCAGATACCTATCCTGATGCGTCACCATTGAAGGATCAGATCAAAGCTGGTGACTTAGTAGATACTAAACGCATTATGGATGCCGCCAAGGAAGGCGATGCATTCGCAGTTTCTGTAGTAGATGAAATCAGCGATTACTTAGGATTAGCATGCGGAAACATTGCAAATCTATTGAATCCTTCAACCATTGTTATCGGAGGCGGTGTATCTAAGGCAGGCGAATTTCTTGCAGATAAGATCAGAGAACGTTTCAAGCTTTATGCATTCCCGACTATTCGAGAAGACACTCATATCAGAATTGCAGAATTAGGAAACGATGCAGGTGTCATAGGAGCGAGCTCGCTGGTCTTAAATGAATCTGTATATAAGCATATAAGTGAATAATGTTCACGTAATGTGGTAAAATGGTTGTAACATAAACCACACAATGAGGTGAGCAGCATGTCAGACAAAAAGGTATATTTAATAACCTTGAGGGTCTTTTTAACATGCTGTTCACTCTTTTTATTTGCCTGCGGGTCTTCTACAGATGGAAGTGTCAACAGCAGCAGCGAAACAGAAGAAATTGCTCATCCCATGGACCTTGACCCGGAACAGTTTCAGAAGAACATAGGCTGGCTGGATGACGAAACGCTTCTTATCCACAAAGGCTCCAATGCAAGCCACCAGTTCATGTCCTATAATATCTTTACTGGAGAGTTTGAAGAGATATATGAAGAACATGCATATATTCTAAGTGTAGAAATAAGTCACACAAGAGACCAGATCCTATTTCAGGAAGTGTCCGACGAAGCCATTTCTCTGAATGTCATGGATCTTTCCGGTAATATTCTTCATTCGACTCCGCTCCATTACAGCGGCTATGTGACTCTTGACTGGAATACTGTTGATCCGGATCTAGTCTTCATTTCACACTATGATTATGACAGTGAAGAAGAAATGGAAACCATACTGGTTCAAGTGTGGAATACAGAAGAAGAGACGCTTACTCCAAAACCGATCGCTTCACTATATCCTAGATGGTACTCCTCCAATGTCTATGTCTATGTGGATGAACTGGAAGATAGGGATCTTTATATTGGAGACCTCAGAGAGGAAAATGGAGACATGGTAATCAGCAGAGATGCCCGTGACTTTTTCCTGCATCAGGATACCTTCATAGGTATCGTTCCTTCCGACATTAACAACCATCAAGTCTATCTTTTTCATGAATACCCCTTTCTCGTCGGGGACACTGTGATTGAAGTGCCCAAAGTATCTATGAATGATTACCCCGTCAAACCACACTTAACGCAGTCAAATCGAAATGGAAAGATTCTGGCTGTTCTACCTGATGAACCAGTAATTCTAGAAGAAGAATTAGGCACGTACACGCTCTCTCAGCTGGATTTTGAAAACGAAACTGTTGAGGAGATCATTCCGTTACCGTATGATGCACCGATTTGTCTTTCACCAGATGAGAATTACGTGTTGTACGGCTGGCGGTACGAGTACCTTATCGAACTGGACACAGGGGATATGCATTCACTGGTGGACATTTCTTCCTGAAAATACAGACTGGAATTTTGCTTGATATTACGGTAAAATAGAAGGTGATAAGCGTACAGAGAGGGAGTTATTTTTGGATAATTGGACAATCGTAACAATCATTTTATGGATCGGAATCATTGCCTGGGGGATCTGGGAACTAGTTCAGTATTTCAGAAGAAAGAATGCAGCGACGGCGTTGGAAAATGATGAATTCAAGCAGGACATGCGTAAAGCCCAGATTGTTGACGTTCGTGGTAAAGACGACTTTGATGCTGGCCATATTCTTGGCGCGCGCAACATTCCGTATATGCAGATGAAGCAGCGTGCTGGTGAACTGCGTAAGGATCAGCCGATCTATCTTTATGATGATAAAAAGACAATGAGTTACCGAGCTGCTCTGCTGCTTAAGAAAAATGGGTACGATAACCTATATGTTCTGAAAGACGGCTACGAGAAATGGGACGGTAAAATTAAACGCAAAAAGCCGATTCACTGATCCAGCAGTAGATTGGACTTGCACTCACTTGTTCAAAGTGATACATTTTAATATGACAAAAAAAGGAAATCACTTAGGGGTTTCCTTTTTTTTAATAGCAGAATTACAGATGACAGCGTGTCATAAAACAAAGGAGCAGACAGTGGATATTAGACGAACAAAATGGGGGAGAAAAGCTGTCTTTCTCATTACAAAACAGCTGGACAGGCGCGATAATAATGAAGTACCTTACTGGATGGTGTATACAGCACTGTTTGCCGGATCTCTGATGGTCATAATGAATCAGACGGCAATAAAGACTGCTCTTCCGACTATGATAAATGATTTGAATGTGTCTCCTTCGATTGGTCAATGGACCGTTTCCGGTTACACGCTTGTCAAAGGAATAATGGTGCCGATCACAGCGTTCGCCATGAACAAGTTCAGATCGAGGAACCTTTTCGTATTAATGATGATCGTCTTCGGTGCTGGGTCATTTATAGCCGGACTTGGCATCAACTTTGCCGTTGTGCTCTTTGGCGCGATCCTGCAGGGAGTCGGTGCAGGAATGGTCATTCCTCTTATGCAGACAATCATTCTTACTGTATCACCGCCTGAAAAACGGGGGAGCGCCTTGGGACTGATGGGAGTAGTTTTAGGACTGGGTCCCACACTAGGTCCAGCTTTAGGTGGATGGATTGTTGATACCTTGTCATGGCACTTTATCTTTTACGGTCTCTTTATTGGCTCGGCAGTAGTCATCCCTATAGCTATCCTGACTCTGACAGATGTTCTGCCTATGAGTGACCCGAGGATAGACTGGGTATCAATTAGACATTCTCTGATCGGATTCGGAGTCCTTCTCTTTGGACTGTCGATCATGGGTTCACAAGGATTCGATTCGATCGTAGCCTGGGTGTCGGTGGTTATCGGAAGTCTCTTTATTTATCTGTTTATCAGACGCAATCTTCACAGCCCCGAACCGATGCTGAATGTTTCCTTGTTTAAAAACAGGACCTTTAGCCTTGCAGTGATTATTACTATGCTGGGACTCATGGTTATTACAGGTATATCAAACGTCATGCCGATGTACATCCAGACTGTTCTTGGACGTTCGGCTACTCTGTCAGGCCTTATTCTTCTTCCTGGAGGAATGTTCAAAGCTTTTATCTCGCCAGTAACCGGACGAATTTACGACAGGTACGGGGTAGCTAAGGTTGCGCCTCTAGGGGGACTGGCCTTATTTGCTGGAACAGCTCTTTTAGTATTTGTCGGACAAGATACATCGATCTGGTATATTGTGGCTGTATATTTGCTGCTGTCCATAGGCTTTGGCGTTTTCAATATTCCGGTTACAACGGCTGGGATGAACGCTCTGCCCGATGATCAGATGGGGCACGGGACTTCTGCCCGGCAGACAGTGAGACAGATCGGCTCGAGTTTTGCCATTACACTCGTCTTTGCTTCAATGTCCATCGTCTCAGCCTTTGCAAACACACCAACTCTCGAAGCAGCTGAAGCAGGAGGAGCTAAGCCCGACTTGACAATTGAAGGAATTAGGGGCGGATTTGGTATGGTTACCGTACTGGCTCTGGCAGCCTTTATTCTTACATTCTTCCTGAGAGAAAAAACAGTCAGACAAAAATAAAAAAGAACGTCGACACATGTGACTATCCGGAAGAGATAACCAATAAGTGTTGACGTTCTTTGTTTTATTTCTGAAGTGAATTGATAATAATAGCAGCAGTTTCTTCAATTGACTTGGTGGCCACATTGATGACCTGGCAATTAAGCTTCTTATATAATTCTTCAGCATATTTAATTTCTTTTCGAATACGATTTTTATCTGAATACGGCGTGTCTGGCTGCATGCCATATGAAATCATGCGTTCTCTTCGGATATTGGACAGCATCTCTTCATCATTAGTCAGGCCGACGATTTTATTTGAATCGACCTGCCATATTTCTTCAGGTAAAGTAGACTCAGGAAGTAAGGGTAAGTTGGCCACTTTATAATTCTGATTTGCCAGAAAAATGCTGAGCGGAGTTTTTGATGTTCTAGAAATACCCAAAATGACAATATCAGCCTCAAGAAAACCTTTGGGATCTTTCCCGTCATCATACTTGACTGCAAATTCCAGTGCACCGATCCGGTCAAAATATTTGTCATCAAGTTTATGCTTGGCGCCTGGCTTATGCGTTGGCAGAGTATTAGACCGCAAAGTCAATTCATTGATCAGAGGATTGATCACGTCGAAACAGGTCAGATCATTTTCAAGACAAAAGTCTTCTATACTATCGACCAGTTCGGGGTTAACCAAGGTATGCAGAACGATACCATCAATTTCTTTTGCACTTTCCAGGATAGTTTTCAGCTGATCTTCCTGTCTGATAAAAGGGAAGTTCTTCAGATCGAATGCTACTTCAGGAAACTGGGCTCTTGCCGCATAATATATATTGCTTGCTGTACCTCCTACAGAATCGGATAAAACAAAAACTGTTGCAGCGGGTCTTCCATTCATAATAATCAGTCCTTCCGAGAAGTTTATATATTCAGTATAAAGCATTCGATCATAAAATTGTACCAAAAATGTTCCTTGAAAAATTAGACATTTCCGATATACTGAAAGATAGAAATTAGAAAAGGAAGCGATTCTGTTGACAGCTTTTGAACAAGCCGTTAGAACACTGAAACGGAATGGTTACAAGACGACAGGGAAAAGACAGCGAATACTGGAAATTCTATATAACAGAAAAAAGTATATGTCTGCTAAAGAAGTCCAGGATCACTTGAAAGAAATGTTCCCGGGCATAAGTCCTGACACTATTTACCGCAATCTTCACACATTTGTAGAACTGTCCGTTGTTGAAGAGACAGAACTGAACGGGGAAAAACTATTTCGTTCCAGCTGTGATGTACACGGACATCACCATCATTTTATCTGTACCGAATGCGGGCAGACGCGTGAACTTGAGATGTGCCCGATGGATATGTTCCAGGGGCAGCTACCAGGTTGTGAAGTCACATCTCATCGATTTGAATTGTTTGGAAAATGTGCAGACTGCAGTCTCGCCGTCTGATCATCAGAGTATAGTGAGTGAGAGTGTTTACTTTTTGTCCATATTTAATTTTGGGCATGGTGTTGACGCTCTCTCTTTATTTGTATATAATGATTAATGAATTGTTATTATGTGCAAGTGCATAATCAACAGTTACATCATTTATTGATAGGGAAGACCAATTGTGACTAATATGATTTTACAAAGCAATAGGAACGCCCTGAACGTACGAGGGGAGGGGAACAACGTTGACTAAAACAGATATCAAAAAAGGTGAAAGTCTTGATGATGCTCTTCGTCGTTTCAAACGTTCCGTATCTAAAACGGGTACATTGAAAGAAGCCCGTAAACGTGAGTACTATGAAAAGCCTAGTGTTAAACGTAAAAAGAAATCTGAGGAAGCACGCAAGCGTAAATTCTAATAGAGCACCTATACTATTAAAGTTTATATCTCATATAGAAGGTGATTAGATGGCTCGTCTTGATGAATTGAATCAAGAGATGAAAATCGCGATGAAAGCAAAAGATAAAGAAAAGTTATCTACTATTCGTATGTTGAAATCTGCCTTACAGACCGAACAGATCAATAAGGGAGAAGAACTGACAGAAGAAGACGAATTGACCGTTCTTTCTCGTGAGAAAAAACAGCGTGTCGAATCTTTAAATGAGTTCAAAGCGGCCGGTCGTGATGACCTGGTTCTTAAACTCGAAAGAGAAATTGAAATCGTCGATGACTATTTGCCGGCTCAGTTAAGCGAAGAAGAAGTTCGTGAAATCGTGCAGGACACGGTGAAACAGACTGGCGCATCCTCAATGAAGGATATGGGAAAAGTCATGGGTGCTTTGATGCCTAAAGTAAAAGGTAAAGCTGACGGCAATCTGGTCAGCTCCATCGTCAAAGAAGAACTGAATAAACAATAGAAAGTACCGCAGCTGTGGGGACATCTCGTCTCCAGTCATCTGCGGTCTTTTTCTAGCTGAAATATATACACATAGTTGTGGTCACACCTTATCTTGATGATATAAGTGTACTTATGTGATTTTATCAGTGAAATTTTTTGCGCAAAATCAATAGCTCTTCAACTCCAGCTGGA
This sequence comes from Alkalibacterium thalassium, assembly GCF_900101165.1. GTDB lineage: Bacteria > Bacillota > Bacilli > Lactobacillales > Carnobacteriaceae_A > Alkalibacterium > Alkalibacterium indicireducens. The sequence goes on from NZ_FNFK01000001.1 coordinate 24,372, forward strand.
CTCCTGTCCGAGCTCCGGTGCAATCGCCATAGCCCCTTAACTCAAATGGAAATCCTGTCCGAGTTCCAGTGCAATCGCGATAGCGCCTTAACTCAAATGATAATCCTAGCTGAGTTCCGGTGCAATCGCCAGAGCGCCTTAACTCAAATGGAAATCCTGTTCGAGTTCCGGTGCAATCGCCATAGCGCCTTAACTCAAATGGAAATTCTGTCCGAGTTACAGTGCAATCCAAGTAGTGGCTCAGCACATAACTTCCAAAAAAACAGACCAACCATGTCATCAAAATCCCCCTCATATTGAAACACTTTTCACCAACTTTATAGAGATTTTAATGTTTTTATGCTATGATTTAATGGAATACCGTTAATAAGAAGGAGATGTCACCTGGTTGACTGAATCAATCGAAAAAAGACGTATAGAACTTGAAGATTCTGAGAGATTATTTACACTTTTTGGTCCTCAGAATAGTCATTTGAATTTGATAGAAGAAGAACTGGACGTATCGATCAATAGTCGAGGCACTCAAATGGACGTTCAAGGCACCCCTGAAGCAATCAGTCAGGTAGAAGCGCTGTTTGAACAGCTGCTGACTCTTGATGACAAAGGGATCAAAGTAAAAAAAGCAGATATTATTTCAGCTATCAGGATGGCTAAACAGGGAAAACTTTCTCAGTTTGTCAGAATGTACGAAGAAGAGATCACTAGAGATAAAGATGGTAAAGCGATTCGAGTGAAAAACGTCGGCCAGCGCGATTATGTCGAGTCGATCAAGAAGAACGATATCGTCTTCGGCATTGGTCCGGCCGGAACAGGAAAAACGTTCATTGCTGTTGCAATGGCAGTGGCCGCCATGAGAAAAGGGGATGTGAAACGTATTGTCATTACCCGCCCGGCGGTTGAAGCTGGAGAGAATCTTGGATTTCTACCTGGAGATCTTAAGGAAAAAGTCGATCCGTATCTGAGACCACTGTATGATGCCTTGTATACCGTCTTTGGCACCGAACATACGAATCGTCTGATCGAAAGAGAAACGATCGAGGTCGCACCTCTGGCATACATGAGAGGCCGTACGCTGGATGATGCCTTCATTATTCTTGATGAGGCTCAGAATACGACTGTGCAGCAGATGAAAATGTTCCTGACTCGTCTGGGGTTCAATTCCAAGATGGTCATCAATGGAGACATCACCCAAGTCGATCTGCCGAGACGGACGACAAGCGGTCTGATCCATGCTGAACGTGTACTGACTGGAGTTAAAGGAATTGGTCATATCAAATTTGAAGCTGAAGATGTTATCAGACATCCACTGGTCGCAAAAGTGATCAGAGCTTACGACAATGAAACGGATAGGGAAGATTATGGAAACGATAATTTACGATGAAACAGATAAAATCACTGAAGATATGGCAGACTGGATCGAGGATCTGCTGAACGTTGCTGCAAAGAAATTATCTGTAGAGAATAATGCAGAAGTGTCGATTACAGTGGTATCTAATGAAAAGATCAGAGAGATCAACAGAGAATATCGGGATAAAGATAAAGTGACTGATGTCATCAGTTTTGCAATTGAAGATGATGAAGATGATGAAGATGATCTACTGAAAGAGTTCGATATGGAAGGCATCACCATTCCTAGAGATCTGGGAGATATATTCATATCATATGACAAAGCGGTAGAACAGGCTGAAGAATACGGTCATTCTGTAGAAAGAGAGCTTGGTTTCCTGATGGTCCATGGTTTTCTTCACCTTAACGGGTACGATCATATGACAGACGAAGATGAAAAGAGAATGTTTGCACTACAAGAGGAGATATTGAAAGAATATGGTCTTAAAAGATAAGGAAGAACAAATCCCACAGAAAAATAGGACCTATCGTGATTCGTTCAAGTTTGCTTTCATGGGTATCCGGACAGCCTTTCACGAGGAACGAAACATGCGTGTGCATGCTCTGACCGGTGTAGCCGTGCTGATGATTGGTCTTGTGCTGCCCATGACCAGAGCTGAATGGCTTTGGCTTATTCTAGTGTCTTACCTTGTTTTTGTAATGGAACTTATCAATACAGTAGTTGAAAATGTTGTAGACCTGGTTACAGAAGAGTACCATCCTATAGCAAAAAAAGTTAAGGACATGGCAGCAGCCGTCGTACTGTTGACTGCCTCCTTTGCAGCACTGGTCGGTGCAATCATACTGCTGCCAAAAATCTTACAAATACTGATGTGAAGAGGCGAATAAAATGGATGAACAAAGAAGACAGACTTTAATTAAAGAAGCAACGGATATGCTCGATAAAGCATATGTCCCATATTCAAAATTTCCGGTAGGGGCCGCATTATCTACTAATGACGGACAAATTTTTACCGGCTGTAATATTGAAAATGCGTCTTACCCTCTTACGAACTGTGCGGAGCGTACGGCCATTTTTAAAGCAGTATCTGAGGGACAGAGGTCATTTGACTACTTAGTCGTGACAGGTAACACTGAAGGACCTATCTCACCATGCGGCGCATGTAGGCAGGTGCTCGTTGAATTCTGTGAGCCGGATATGCCGGTTCTACTGACGAATAAAAAAGGAAAAGTGAAGGAGACAACAGTGTCGGAACTGCTGCCCGGAGCTTTTCAATCGGGGGATATGGTGTGACTAATACAAACGAAGAACAGTTCAAATCTGGTTTTGTCTCTCTAGTGGGACGACCAAATGTAGGAAAATCAACGCTCTTGAATCGGATGGTCGGACAGAAAATTGCCATTATGAGTGACAAAGCTCAGACTACACGAAACAAGGTGCAGGGCATCCTGACAACAAAATCTTATCAGATCGTATTTATTGACACGCCGGGTATTCACAAGCCGAAGCACCGTCTGGGTGACTTTATGGTAAAAACTGCAATGAGTACCTTCAATGAAGTGGACGTGGTCATGTTTTTAGTGAATGTAACCGAAAAAAGAGGACCGGGAGACGACTTTATCATCGACAAGCTGAAAACTGTCGAAAGCCCAGTATTTCTTGTGCTGAATAAAATCGATCAGATCCATCCGGATGAACTGCTGCCGATCATTGAAGACTATAACAGTCAGATGACTTTTGCGGAAATCGTGCCCATATCAGCTACTGAAGGAAACAATGTTGATCGCCTGCTGGAGACAGTAAGAAGCTATTTACCTGAAGGGCCACAGTTCTATCCTGAAGACCAGGTCAGTGATCACCCGGAATACTTTATTGTATCCGAACTGATTCGTGAAAAAGTTCTCGAAAGAACAAGAGAAGAAATTCCCCATTCGATTGCTGTTGTCGTTGACAGTATGCAGCGTGAAGATAATGAAAAAGTTGTCGTGAACGCTACGATCATTGTAGAAAGAAAATCCCAGAAAGGGATCATCATCGGCAAGCAGGGGAAAATGCTTAAAGATATTGGAATGAATGCCCGAAAAGACATCGAACGTCTGTTGGGGGATAAGATTTATCTTGATCTGTGGGTCAAAGTTCAGAATGACTGGCGTGACAAGCAGCAGCATCTGAACGATTACGGCTATAATAGAGACCAGTACTAATTAAGTTGATTAAGAAGGTGACCGAGTGTCTCAGTTAGAAGAAGTTGAAGGCCTGGTCCTGTCTGTTAGGAAGCACAGAGAACGGGATTACCTGGTCAAGCTGTTTACTGACCGATACGGAAAGCTCATGTTTTTTGTACGAGGGACAAAGAATCCTAACTTTAAACTGCGGTCTGCCATTCAGCCTTTTGCAAGAGCAAGTTTTATTGCAGATATCAGAAGCGAAGGGCTGAGCTTTATTCGGGATGCAAAAAATGTGCAGTCTTACACCTCTGTTCAGACAGATATTTTCAAGACGGCTTATGCGACCTATATCGCTCAACTCGCAGATGCAGCGCTTGAAGACCGTAAGGCAGACCCTCTTTTGTTTGAACAGCTTCTGACTGGAATGGATAGGTTCGAAGAGGATTTTGATCCTGAGATCATTATGAATATTTTCGAGATCCGTTTTTTCAGGTATTTCGGGGTCATGCCTGAGTTTAGAGGATGTGTCTTCTGTGGATTGACGGATGGGCCGTTTGACTACTCAAGCAGACACCATGGGCTGCTGTGTCCAAAGCATTTTCATGAAGATGAACGGCGGCTGCATGCATCTCCCAAGGCGATCCATTTCATCCGTCTATTTTCTGTTGTATCGTTTGACAAGATTAATACTATATCTTTAAAGCAAGAGACTAAAACTGAGATTCAGAGAGTGATCGACATTCTCTATGACGAACTGGTCGGATTGAATCTTAAAAGCAAACGATTTATCAAAAAAATGCATCAGTGGGAGAATCTGCTTAAACGTGAGGAAGATTAAATGAATGGATCGGACGGACAGCTATTGTTATTCTGGCCTGGGTCGGGATTCTTTATCTGCTGGTCCAGATTAGACGTATTACTTTACCCCATCGACTGGCCAATCTGCTTGCGGAACATAAACTGAAAGTTAATATAGCAAGAGAGAATTAGCATGCATTATCGAACAAGATTTGGTTTGACAATTTTAAAAGTTATTGTAAGATAGAGTAATAAGTGAAGCACATTGATAGAAGGAGTAACGAGTCTAGTCTTTATTAGCGACCATGGGACGGTGTAAGCCATGGAAGACGGTCTGGTGAAGGGCATCTGGAGTGCGATGATATAAAGTGCTGACTCGTTTTTTCGGGTCAGAAATAGGGTGGAACCGCGAGAAGACTCGTCCCTATACTGATGGCTGTCTGTCAGTATAGAGCCGAGTTTTTTTATATGCATCATTAAAAAGGAGAGTCATATTATGGAAAAAGCAAGAACCTTTCAGGATATTATCCTGACCCTGCAGCAGTTCTGGTCAGATGAGGGCTGTATGCTCATGCAGGCATACGATACTGAAAAAGGAGCAGGAACGATGAGTCCTTATACCTTTCTCAGAGCAATTGGGCCAGAGCCTTGGAATGCGGCTTATGTTGAACCTTCACGTCGCCCGGCGGATGGCCGTTATGGTGAGAATCCAAACCGTCTGTATCAGCATCATCAGTTTCAGGTGGTCATGAAGCCTTCGCCTGAAAACATTCAGGAGCTGTATCTGGACAGTCTCAGAGCCCTAGGGATCGATCCACTGAAACATGACATCCGTTTCGTTGAAGACAACTGGGAAAACCCGTCTCTAGGCTGTGCCGGTCTTGGTTGGGAAGTCTGGCTGGATGGCATGGAAGTGACACAGTTTACCTACTTCCAACAAGTCGGCGGCCTTGAAGTCGATGCAGTCACAAGTGAGTTGACATACGGGCTTGAACGACTGGCCTCATATATTCAGGATGTTGAAAATGTCTATGATATTGACTGGGCACCTGGAGTGAAATACGGGGAAATCTTCAAGCAACCGGAATACGAGCATTCTGCCTATTCCTTCGATCACAGTGATACGGCCTTTCTCTTCTCTCAGTTCCAAGCTTTCGAGAAGGAAGCACTGAAGCAAATTGAAAATAACTTGGCTCATCCGGCTTATGATTATGTATTAAAATGCAGTCACGCATTTAACTTGCTGGATGCCAGAGGGGCTGTCTCTGCAACTGACCGCCCGGATTATTTAAAAAGAATCCGCCATATGGCTAGACTCATTGCGAAGTCTTTCTTGCAGGAACGGGCAAAACTGTCATTCCCTCTAATTGGAGAAGCAGAGGCAGGAAAATGGATCGAAAAATATGGCGAAAAGGAGGACAAGTAAATGACTCATTCATTATTACTTGAAATCGGACTGGAAGATATGCCGGCGAAAGTCATTGTTCCGGCTGCCGAACAGCTTAAAGACAAAGTCAGTGTGCATTTTAAAGACCATGACATGTCATTTGATTCTATACAAGTATTCAATACACCTAGACGTCTGGCAGTTAAAATTGAAGGTCTGGCTGAAGGACAGAAAGATAAGACAGAATCTGTTAAAGGTCCGGCTAAACGCATCGCTCTGGATGACGAAGGCAACTGGACTAAAGCCGCGATTGGTTTCACTCGTGGCCAGCAGGCATCCATTGATGACATTACTTTTAAGACGATCAAAGGTGAAGAGTACGTCTTCGTAGAAAAACATATAAAAGGCTTATCTGCAGAAGAAGTCATACAGAAACTCGAAGGAGTGCTCCCGTCACTGTCGTTCCCAGTATCCATGAAGTGGGGCACGCACAGTTACCGTTACATCCGTCCAGTCCACTGGCTGACAGTTCTATTAGATGAAAAAGTTGTCGATATGACCTTGTTTGATGTCCCTTCAGGTAGAGAGACTAGAGGTCACCGCTTCCTGGGACAGGCTGTTACCTTGGACCATGCGAATGACTATCAGGCCCGCTTGAAGGAAGAGCATGTGCTTGTCGACCGTAATGAGCGTCAGGCCCTGATCATCAGTCAGATTCAGGCTTTATGTACCGACAACAACTGGAAAGATCCTCTGGATAATAAAGAACTGCTTGAAGAAGTAACAGACCTTGTTGAATATCCAACAGCGTTTTACGGCTCTTTCAGTGACGAGTATCTTGTTGTACCTGAAAAAGTTCTTGAAACGGCAATGGCTGATCATCAGCGTTATTTCCCAGTCAGACTGGATGACGATCAGGCCAAATTTCTCCCTTATTTCATCGCGGTTAGAAATGGGAATGCTGAATATATCGAGAAGGTCAGAAAAGGAAATGAAAAAGTGCTGAGTGCACGACTGGCAGATGCTGCTTTCTTTTACGATGAAGACAGAAAGCTGTCTATTGATGACTTTGTCAATAAACTGTCGACTGTATCTTTCCATGAAAAGCTCGGATCACTGTACGACAAGCAAGAACGTCTGACAGCTATTGCTCATCTGCTGGCTCCTTACTTCGACATGACTGACGAACAGATCGGTCTAATAGAACGTACCGGTATGATGGCCAAGTTTGACCTCGTCACGCAGACGGTCAACGAATTCACTTCTCTTCAGGGAGACATTGCAGGTATATTTGCTGCTGAAAGAGGGGAAGACAGGCAAATTGCTGATGCGCTTTCCGAGCAGTATCTGCCTAAGAGTACAGACGGGAGACTGCCTGAAACGAAACTTGGCGCGCTCATTTCCGCAGCTGATAAACTGGACTCTCTGCTGTCATTCTTTTCTGTCGATATGATTCCGTCCGGTTCTAATGACCCGTTTGCTTTAAGAAGACAGGCCATGGGAATTGTGAGAATCTTCAAGGCGTTCAATGTGTCTGTTCAGCTGGATAAGCTGATCAATGCAATTGCAGAAACGGTTATCTCTGTAGAAACTAAGGCTTCTTACATGCAGAATACACCTGTCGTGATCGACTTCATCAAAGACCGCGTGGACCAGTTGCTGTCAGGTGAAGAAGGACTGAGCGAGGATTATGATGTCCGTCAAGCGGTACTGGAATCTAATCAGACAGATATCCTTGCTCTCATTGATCATGCTGGCGTACTGACTTATCAGAAAAAACAGCCTGGATTTAAAGCAGTGGTCGAATCTTTGACACGGGTATCCAACCTGGCTGAAAAAGCTGATGATGAATGTTCCATATCAACTGACCTCTTTGAAACACAGAGTGAGAAGAACTTATACGAAGCATTGCTGAAGGCTGAAGAGCTTATGTCAGAAGATTTAAATGCGGACCAGCAGTGGCAGGTTTTTGCTGAACTCCATCCAGTGATCGATGACTTCTTTGATCATACGATGGTGATGGCAGAAGATACATCTGTTCGAAACAATCGCCTGGCTCTGTTGAAAAGAATCGATGATCTTTCAAGTGGCTTTGCCCGTTTTGACAGACTGGTTATTAAATAATATATGTTTCACAGAAGGCAGTAAGTGATGACGCTGCCTTCTTTCTGTTTATCAGTTTCAACAAAGAAGGAGACGAACTTATGCTTAAACGATTTTTTTCTTACTACGCACCTTACAAAGCGCTGTTTACACTGGACTTTTCTGCAGCCATCATCGTAGCTATGCTTGAGCTGGCTTTTCCCATTATGGTCCAGCAAGTCGTAGATTCCATTCTGCCAACCGGAAACTGGTCTTTGATCATCATCGTTTCCATTGGCCTGCTTGGTGTCTATGCGATCAATACAATTCTGCATTATGTGGTGACCTATTATGGACATAAGCTGGGTACGAATATTGAAACGGACATGCGTAGAGATCTTTATAACCACCTTCAGAAGCAGTCATTTTCTTATTTCGATAACCGTGAAACAGGTAAGCTGATCACACGTCTGACATCGGACTTGTTTGAAATAGCGGAAGTTGCCCATCATGGACCGGAAGACATTTTTATTACTCTCTTCACATTGACCGGGGCTTTTATACTGATGATGACTGTCCATGTGCCTCTTGCAGTGATGACGTTCGTTTTAGTACCCTTCATTGCGCTAGCCGTTGCTTACTTCAACAAGCGGATGACACAAGTCAATACACGCATCTATGATGATCTGGCTGGTTTTAGTGCCGGAATCGAAGAGTCGGTCGGCGGAATCCGGGTCGTACAGGCCTTTTCAAATGAAGGTTATGAACTAGGACGGTTCCAGGAGCTGAACCAGGCTTACCGAAAATCGAAATATTTATTCTATAAAATGATGGCAGTTAGCCACTCCTACAATTATTTTCTCATGCGTCTGATCAGTCTGTTTGCGCTTTTCTTCGGCGCTTACTTTACGATTCAAGGTGAAATCAGTTATGGCGATCTAGTGGCGTTTATTTTATTTGCTAATGTCTTTGTCAGACCAATTGAAAAGGTCAACACGATGATCGAAAGCTATCCGAAAGGCTTTGCTGGCTTCAAACGTCTGCTTGAGGAAATGGGGATCAGACCGGAAGTTCAAAATTCTCCAGATGCAGTGGAAGTGGAGTCTCTAAAAGGAGATATTGTCTATTCAGACGTCTCGTTCAGCTACGAAGAGAATCAGTCAATTCTGAATGATATCAATCTGACAATAAAAGCTGGGGAAACCATTGCATTTGTTGGTCCGAGTGGTGCAGGTAAAACCACTATCTGTAATCTACTTCCACGTTTTTATGACATTGACAGTGGAACGATAACTATCGACGGTTATTCGATAAAAGATATTACTTTGAATTCACTGAGAGAACAGATCGGCGTCGTTCAGCAGGATGTCTTCCTTTTCCCTGGAACAATCAAGGAGAACATTCTATATGGTAAACTGGATGCTACAGATGAAGAGGTGTATAATGCCGTCAGAATGGCGAATCTGGTTGATGTAGTGGAGCAGCTTCCTAGAGGTCTGGAGACAGTCATCGGAGAGAGGGGAGTTAAACTTTCTGGGGGACAGAAGCAGCGGCTTTCTATTGCCCGTATGTTTCTGAAGAACCCTCCGATTCTGATCCTGGACGAAGCAACGTCTGCACTGGATACCGAAACGGAACAGGCTATTCAGGAAGCTTTGGATTCCTTATCAAAAGGTCGAACGACTCTGATCATCGCCCACCGTTTGGCTACCATCAAGAATGCTGATAGAATAGTAGTAGTTACATCAAAAGGCATTGAAGAACAAGGAAGCCACGATGAGCTGATTGCTCAGGAAGGGGCATACAAAGCCTTATATGATGCACAATTTTCTTAAAAAGCCATGATTGGGAGTGAATGTTATGGAAGCCGATGAAAGAAGACGAGTAATCAGAGACTATCTGGAACAGTCAGAGGAAGCTGTCGTAGCCCGCACACTCGCCTCGAAATTTAATGTCAGTCGTCAGGTCATAGTTGGTGATATTGCTCTTCTTAGAGCTGCCGGTGCTGGAATCGTTTCTACCCCTAAAGGTTATATTATGCGCAGTCAGATCGATGAGGGGGTCAGTGAGGCAGTGGTATGTCAGCATTCTCCTGACGATACGAAAGAGGAACTCTATGCTATAGTCGATCTTGGCGGAGAAGTAATCGATGTGACTGTGGAACATCCGATATATGGCTTGCTGAAGGGGGATCTGAATATTTCCAGCAGACTCGAGGCAGATGAATTCATATCAAAAGTCCAGGACAATCCATCAGCACTGCTGAGCAATCTGACAGAAGGCCTCCATATACACACGATTAAAGCTAAAAACGAGGACCGATTACAAAAAATAAAGAAAGTTTTAGAAAGTAAAGGCTTTCTTTACCAGTAAGTGTATTGACAATATCTCTTGAATTGGTATACTTAACAGGTGTCATGACACCTGTATACATACTAATTTTAGGGGATGTTTATCATTAGAAAGACAAATACATTAAGAATGACCGTAACTGCCTTGCTGACCGCGATAGCTATTGCGATTCCGATAGTCATGCCTATTAAAGTTCTAATCGAACCGGCTTCCTTTACCTTAGCCAGTCACGTTCCGATTTTCTTTGCCATGTTCTTGTCACCAGCAATTGCAGCAGCCGTGTCATTAGGTTCGGCTGTAGGCTTTTTACTGGCAGGTTTTCCAATAGTTATTACGATGCGTGCCATGAGTCATGTTGTATTCGCATTGGTCGGAGCGCTGTATCTTCGCGGGAAAAGAGAAGAGCTTTTAAGTTCTCCGGTCAAAAGCGTGTTCTTCTCTTTCTGGATCGCTCTAGTACATGCTCTGGCTGAAGTCCTTGTTGTTTCCGTATTCTTCTTTGGTCTTGCGCCGGGCGGAACCTACCAGGACGGCTTTTTCTATGCAGTATTTATGCTTGTCGGTGTAGGTACCGTCATTCATAGTATGGTGGATTTCTTTATCACCCAAGTTGTATGGAAGAGTTTAGGCAAACGAATGAATCAGATTGCTGTAAAAGTCAGCTGATACAGATGATTGAATAACAGTTAATGATCGTTGGAGGATCTGTTTACAGATTTTATTCGACGATCATTTTTTGTCTCTAATGGAAATGGGTGCAGTCCACACACTGTAATCGTATGTAAACTGAATTATCAGGCCTAAGGATGTACTTTAATACCATATATGGACGTAACCTTCAATGCTGGAGATACTATCTTGTTTGTAACAATAGAAATTTTTATTTTGTATCTCTACTTGACGATTTAGAATTGGAAATGATTAGGTTTTCCTTTTACAACGTGCTTACATTTACAATTTCACTTTGTTTTGGTATACTTATGTTTGATTATTATAGGGGTAGTGTGTCTATCCATTAAAAGACTTTTTTGTCGAAGGGGGATGGCTAGTGAGCAGGATTCCAGAAGAAACCATTCAGTCGATCCGGGAGAAGACTGATATTGTTCAGATTATTTCCCAGTATCTGCAGTTAAGGAAGTCAGGTCAGAACTATTTTGCATCCTGTCCGTTCCACGATGACAAGACGCCTTCATTTTCTGTCAGTGAGAAGAAGCAGATCTATCATTGCTTCAGCTGTGGAAGAGGCGGGAATGTCTTCAGCTTCCTCCAGGAAATGGAAGGCTTGTCTTTTGTTGAAGCGGTAGGGAAAACTGCTGAGCTGGCTGATGTGCCGATCGATTTCACTCTGATTGACCGAGCAAGGGAGTCAGCGCCAGATCCGGATTCGATGCAGGCAAAGTTACTGGCTGTCTACGAAAAAGCGGAGTATTTTTATCATCACCTACTCGTTAATACGCAGACGGGTGAAGAAGCTTACCGTTACCTTCTTGATAGAGGAATGACTAAGGAGAGCATCGAGACCTTTAAAATCGGGTTTTCTCCTCCTAAAAGAGAAGCACTGAAACTATATCTCGATAATGAAGGATTGAACGATCCGGAGCTGTTGAAAAAATCCGGTCTGTTTTCTGACCGGGAGGATGATGTTTTTCTTGACCGCTTTTCCAACCGGATTCTGTTCCCAATAAATAATGCAAAAGGGCAGACGGTCGCATTTTCTGGTCGTGCCTTTATGGAGCAGTCCGGCAATTACCGGACTGCAAAATATATGAATAGCCCGGAAACAGATCTGTTCAATAAACGACGGGTACTGTTCAATTACGATAAAGCCCGTGCATCGATCCGCCGCGAAAATGAAGTCATTCTTTTTGAAGGGTTTATGGATGTCATATCAGCCTGGCAGGCGGGAGTCAAAAACGGGATCGCGTCGATGGGAACAAGTCTAACAGAAGAACAGATCTCCGTACTTGATAAAGTGACCGATCATGTGGTCATTGCTTATGATGGGGATGATGCCGGACTTGAAGCAACTAAGCGGGCGACAGATTTCATCAGCAAGGATACACATTTTACCATGGAGATAGCGACCTTTCCTGAGAAACTTGATCCGGATGATTATATTCAGACCAAAGGAATAGAAGCTTTTCAGGATTTTCTGAAACATGGCCGAGACACTCTGATGAGTTTCCTTATGGCTTACCACCGCAAAGGTCTCAATTTGAAAAATGAAAGTGAACGTCTGAAATATATTGAAATTGTGCTGAAAGAACTGGCTCGAGTGACCTCTGCAATTGAACGGGAACTCTATCTTAAACAGCTTCAAGACGAATTCGATCTGTCTCTAGAGACATTGAAGGAACAGATGCATACCTTTGTGATCGAACAGCAGAACGAGCGTCGGGCTGAAAAGCGTAAAGAAGCAAGAGCGGACACTTCACCGGAGCCGGTCCAGTCTATCGTATTTCACCGGAACCAACCGAAAGAAACAGCGCTGATCCGGGCCGAAAAAAATCTTCTCCATCGTCTGTTTACTCTGGATGAAACTTGGACGATACTGAATAGTCAGGATAAAGAGCTGTCATTTTCAGATCAGGATCATCAGGTGCTCTATCTGATGTATGATGAGTTTCACCATTCTCATGAAGACACGTCTCTGCAGTCGTTTCTTGACTTCCTTCCAGATGAACGTCTGAAAAGCAAGGCATCAGAAATTGCCTGGATATCTCTGAGTGAAGAAATAGCTCCTGGTGAAATTGAGGACTACTTGTCTGTGATCTGTGACAGGCAGCCGCTTGAAACCAGACTTCAGTCAAAAAAAGAAGAACTGAAACTGGCTGAAAGAAATGGAGATAAACAGAAGCAGCAAGCACTAAGTTTTGAAATCATAAATATAATTAAACAAATGAAAAGCAATTAACGATTAATCAGGAGGCATGTCAGTATATGGCAAAATCTAATAAAAAATCTACCCAACAGCCTGAAGAAAAGTATGAACTTGCGGTTGTCCAGTTTATCAAGGAAATCAAGAAGAAAAAGGAGCAGACAGTGTCTTACGTCGAATTGACGGACAAGCTTGCGGAACCTTTTGAACTTGAAAAAGAACAGATGGAAGATCTGATCCAGAAGTGTGAAGATGAAGGAATCGGCGTCGTCGATGAAGATGGGAACCCACTGGCTAAGCAGCTGAACAAAGAAGAAGATGCGGCTGAAGAAGCTAAAAAAGAAGAAATGATTGCCCCTCCTGGAGTTAAAATAAATGACCCTGTCCGCATGTACTTGAAAGAAATCGGGCGCGTAGACCTGCTTAGTGCCGAAGAAGAGATTGCATTGGCCAAACGTATCGAAGAAGGTGACACGATCGCCAAGCAAGAGCTGGCTGAGGCCAACTTGAGACTGGTTGTATCTATTGCTAAACGTTATGTTGGTAGAGGCATGAGTTTCCTTGACCTGATTCAGGAAGGGAACATGGGACTTATGAAGGCTGTAGAGAAGTTTGACTATGAAAAAGGATTCAAATTCTCTACGTACGCGACATGGTGGATTCGTCAGGCTATCACTCGTGCAATTGCCGACCAAGCTCGTACGATCCGTATTCCGGTTCATATGGTCGAAACCATCAATAAGCTAGTTCGTATCCAGCGTCAGCTGCTGCAGGACCTGGGAAGAGAACCGACACCTGAAGAAATCGGTGCTGAAATGGACTTGCCTACTGAAAAAGTACGCGACATTCTAAAAATTTCACAGGAGCCAGTCTCTCTGGAAACGCCGATCGGTGAGGAAGATGATTCACATCTGGGCGATTTCATTGAAGATAATGATGCAACCAGTCCGGCTGACAATGCAGCTTATGAACTCTTGAAGAGTGAGCTGGAAGATGTGCTCGACACACTGACTGACCGTGAAGAAAACGTGCTGCGTCTGCGTTTCGGTCTAGACGACGGACGTCAGCGTACTTTGGAAGATGTTGGTAAAGTCTTTGGCGTAACGAGAGAACGTATCCGTCAGATCGAAGCTAAAGCTTTGAGAAAACTGCGCCACCCGAGTCGTTCAAAACAGCTGAAAGACTTTTTGGAGTAGAAACGATGTGATGTGCTGGCAGAGAGAAGCGAAAAAGACTGTAAAGGTAAAGTTCTTGTCGCTTTTCTTTGCATTCCTGTCACATTTTTGTTATACTAATTTCTGGCTTGTTCAGTAATGACGTATGCTAGTTACTTAAAATATAATCCTGGAAGGTGAAAATCAGATGAAATTATCAGCAGTTAAACGTACAGAAACAGGAACATCCGCTTCAAGAAAAGCGAGAAACGAAGGTAAGATCCCTGCAGCAATCTACGGAAAAGAAGTTGAGACAATCTCAGTACTAATCAACCGTAAAGAATTCCAAAACACGATCCGCGAAGTAGGATACAACGGTGTATTCGATATCGATGTTGAAGGTGACACATACCAGGTATTCGTAAAAGATCAGGATAAAGCTGCTCTTAAACCAGAAGTATACCACGTTGATCTTCTAGCATTCACAAAAGGACAGAAAGTTACGATGTCTATTCCGGTTCACATTTCCGGCGTAGAAGAAATCAAAGAAGGTATCGTATCTCAGTCAATTTCTGAACTGGAAGTCAACATTGCTCCAGCAGAAGCTCCTTCAGAATACGTTGTAGACGTATCTGAACTGGAAATCGGCGATACAGTTCACGTATCTGACATTAAAGTTGGAGACGAAGCTGAACTGCTTACTGACGACAGCCTGACAATTGTATCTGTATCAGCTCCAGAAGCAGTTGAGGAAGAAACGACTGAAACAACTGAAGATATGCCTGAACCAGAAGTTATCGGTGAATCAAAAGACGAAGACTCAGAATAAGTATAGACTGAGTTAATAAGTTGTAAGTTGTTTAATCTGTGACAGTCCATTTCCACTCTTTAAGGGTGGGATGGGCTGTTTTTTGATGTCCTTTGTCTAGTGAAATTTTAATAAATCCTAAAGTGACATAAGGGCTATTATTGTTCAATTCATGCGATTATTCCTATGATAATATTAGATGGTTAATCTAAGCTAGAAATTTTATAGGAGAGATAGCATGGATAAAAATAATCAGACAGTAATCGGTACCTATGACAATCGGATGATGCGTTGAAAATCATCAGTCAGCTGCAGAACGAAGGGTATCAGAAACAGGATATCATTCTTTACTCAAATAATGCGACTGGCGTAGGAGACCATGATGCGAAAGAAGTGTATTGATTAAGAAACCGTAAATAAAGATCACCCTAATGCATGATCAACTACTTTTATGAGAACCCCCGGAAACCCACTATAAGTGATCCGGGGGTTTTCTCTGTATTAATTCCTGTTAAATTTATTCAAAACTTTTCAATCTTTGCTGAAAACTGGTAAAATAGACTGGAAGACTTTAAAGAGGTGACCTATGAATTCAGTTCAATTATCAAAACGGCTCAAGCAGGTAGCCGACTATGTAGAAAAAGGGGCAAGAGTGGCTGACATCGGGTCTGACCATGCCTATCTGCCGTGTTATCTGGCAGACCAGGGAAAAATCACTTTTGCTGTGGCAGGAGAGGTGGTCCAGGGGCCATTTAACAATGCAGTGAAGGAAGTTAGGCGGACGGGACTAGAAAAAATAGTTGAAGTCCGACTGGGCGACGGATTAATGGTTTTAAAACCCGAAGATCAAATCGATACGGTTACTATAGCTGGAATGGGTGGTGCACTGATCCGATCGATTCTTGAAAAAGGACAAGAAAATGATAGACTGACTGGTCAGGAAACATTGATCCTACAGCCGAATGTGTTTGAAGAAACAGTAAGAGAATACCTGATGGAACAGCAGTACCGCATTACAGATGAAACGATCCTTGAGGAAAATGACAAGATCTATGAAATCATCAAGGCCGTACCTTCTGACGTTCAAATGATTTATTCAAAAAAAGAGCTGCTGTTTGGTCCATATCTCAGTAAGGAACAATCTGATACGTTTCAGAAAAAGTGGACCCAGCAGATGCATACGGACGAGTTCATCGTTGGTCAGATGGAACGGTCAAGCCAGCCTAATGAAGAAAAGCTATCGGCACTCAAAGAAGAAATTAAACTGATTAAGGAGATGATCGAATGACAGACGTGACAGTGAACGATCTGACAACTGCACTTGACCAGCTCGCACCCCCTTCACTTGCTGAAGGATGGGATCCAGTCGGTTTATCCTTTGGTTCTAAAAACAAAGCGGTCAAGACTGTTCTGATAGCTCTCGATGTTGACAAGCAGACTATCCAGGAAGCAAAAGATAAGCAGGCGGATCTGATCATCACTCATCACCCTGCGATCTTCAAACCTTTAAAAAACTTGACTGATGAGGACTCCAGAACACGGGAGTTTCTTGACCTGGTCAGATCAGATATTGCAGTATACTCTGCCCATACCAATCTTGATGCGGCAGAAGGCGGGATGAATGACTGGCTGGCTGACAGTATAGGTATCAGTCAGGAGGAGCGACAGATTGTCTCAGTGAGTACCAAAGAAGGCTATAAGAAACTTGCCGTGTATGTCCCCGATTATGCTGCGGACATGGTTAGAAAGGCTCTGCATTCAGCAGGAGCTGGAGAAGTGGGCGACTATAAAGACGTGTCCTATACTCTGAAAGGGCATGGCCGTTTTACGCCTCAGGAAGGTGCAGATCCCGCTGAAGGTGAAATCGGCAAAGAAGAAGTGATCCATGAACAGCGCATCGAAATGCTATTGAAGAATTCTTCTGTCTATCCTGTCATTGAGGCACTGAGAGCTAATCATCCTTATGAAGAACCAGTCTTTGACCTATTTACCCTAGACAATCAGACCGATGCATTCGGATTCGGTCGGGCCGGTAAGCTGGAGAAACCTGAAACTACCGAGGAACTCGCTGCGAGGATTAAAACACTCTTTTCAGTAGATGGTGTGCGTTTCGGCTCAAACGATCGTGAACGTAAACATGAGAAAGTAGCTATATTCGGCGGATCCGGAGAAAAGTACTATAAAGAGGCTCTGTCCAGTGGAGCGACTCTCTTCATTACTGGTGACATTTCCTACCACGGAGCACAGGATATGCTGAGAGACGGGCTGGATTTCATTGATGCCGGTCATTATATGGAAGCAATCTGTGTGCCGAAGCTGGCCAGATATTTCGAGCAGCTGAAACTGACTAATAACTGGGACCTGACTATTTTACAGACAGCGACACAAACCGACGTCTTTACTTACTCTATTTAAAAGGATGGAATGACTATGTATAAAAATTTAATGGACCGTTTTCTAACTTATGTAAAAATCGATACACGTTCAGATGCTGAATCTACATCAGTACCTTCTACTCAGAAACAAGCGGATTTTGCTCGTGTACTGATGGCTGACCTAAAAGAAATCGGGATGAGCGATGTGGAATACAATGAGTCAAATGGATTCGTAACGGCTACATTGCCTGCGAATGCTGAAGATACAGGACCGGTCATCGGCTTCATAGCTCATATGGACACGGCTGACTTCAATTCAGAACATATCAATCCGCAGATCATTGAAAAATATGATGGTGAAACGATCGTACTTAATGAAGAGCAGGGTATTCGATTATCTCCGGACGATTTTCCTAATCTGAAAAATTATATTGGTCAAACTCTTATTACAACCGACGGGACGACATTACTTGGATCGGACGACAAGTCTGGTATTGTTGAAATCATGAGTATGGTTGAGTACTTTATTGCCAATCCCACGATCAAACATGGAAAAATTCGTGTGGCTTTCGGACCTGATGAAGAAATTGGTGTGGGAGCAGACCGATTCGATGTCGACCACTTTGGAGCGGATTTTGCGTATACAGTTGACGGCGGGCCTGTCGGGGAACTTGAGTATGAAAGTTTCAACGCAGCAGGAGCGAAAATAAGAATCAAAGGGAAAAACGTCCACCCGGGGACTGCTAAAGATAAGATGATCAACGCGCTTAAACTAGCTGTATCTTTTGATCAGGCATTACCTGAAAATGAAGTCCCTGAACGAACTGACGGTAGAGAAGGGTTCTTCCATCTTCTTGAAATCACGGGGACCGTGGATGAAGCCATGATGCAGTATATTATACGAGATCATGACCGGGAAGCTTTTGAAACTAAAAAAGAACAGATGTTGGCTGTTGCATCTAAGCTGAACGAAACATTTGATGAAGAGCGCGTTTCTGTTGAAATGAAAGATCAGTACTATAACATGCGCGAAGTCATTGAAAAAGACATGAGACCGGTTAAACTTGCTGATAAAGCAATGAATAATTTGGGAATCAGTCCTATCATCAAACCTATTCGTGGGGGAACAGACGGATCAAAGATTTCATTCATGGGTCTACCAACTCCAAATATTTTTGCTGGAGGAGAAAATTTCCATGGACGTTATGAATTCGTAGCTGTAGAGAGCATGATTAAAGCTACTGATGTATTGATTGAAATCGCAAAGCTTGCTGCAGCTGAATAATAAGAAAAGGGAAGAATGCTTAACCGGCCTTTCTTTCCTTTCTTCTTAACATTAAATCAATAGCTTAAGAGAGAGGAGCACATGAATGGGTCTTCAATTTATTCTGAGCAGACTGCAGACGGATAAGAAGAAAATACTTTTCGACCAGATGATGAATTGGATGGAGGATGAAGAGGCACAAGTTTTCTATCTAGTCCCGGATCATATGAAATTTGAATCGGAAATGGCTATTCTGGATCGTATAAAAGACAGTCATCCAGATAATGATCGTCATCTGGCAGGAATGATCAATCTGCAGGTGTTCAGTTTCAGTCGTCTGGCATGGTACTTTCTTCAGGACACGGCCTTATACAGTCATTCCCAGCTTACTGAAACAGGACTGACCATGCTGATGCGTCGACTTTTAAGAGAAAATGAGGAAGTCCTGACCATATTCAGAGGAGAAAGTCAGCAGCAGGGCTTTGTAGAAAAAACGACTGAACTGTTTATGGAATTGAGAAATGCTCGTGTAATGCCAGAAGATCTGACTAATATCAGTGGTCAGATCTTTGAAGGTGAGCCAGGCACTAGAGATTTCTTACTTAAACTCAAAGATATTACCCTGCTGTATGACTCTTTTCTCTCTCATCTTGAAGGAAAGTATATTGAAAAAGAGGATGTACTTGAAGCGCTGATTGAAGAAGTTAAAATAAGGGATCTTAGCCGTACCCACATCATCATTGATAACTTTCACCGCTTTTCGGCACAGGAGCAGGAGCTGGTCCTGCAGATGGTCGAACATGCAAAGGATGTAAAAGTTTCTTTGATTCTAGATAAAAAATATGCGGTGGAACCTCCAGAGATGACTAACTTTTTTTATCAGACTGGAATGACTTATTTCAGGCTTTACCAGGAAGCCAGAAATCGTCGTCTACAAGTATTGAATGATACTGTTGTAAAAGACAACAGTCGTGAGCGATGTGATGCACTGCAAAACTTTGAAGATTACTGGGTCAGCAGTTTCGATTTGTCACCTAAACGACGGTCGCACCCGTCAGCTGATTACAGCAGCTGTATAGAAATAAGAGAAGCAGAATCAAGACAAGCCGAAGTGTTGCACACGGCAACTACTATAAAACAGTTGGTTGCTGAGGGCAATTACCGCTATAAGGACATTCTTGTATGTGCTAGAACCCTTGAAGATTACAAAATGCTAATGGGTTCTACTTTTGCGGAAAATGACATCCCTCTATTTATTGACGAAGCAGATAAGATGTCCCATCATGCATTGGTAGAATGTATACAAAGTCTAGTAAATATCTATAAACGACATTACCGATATGAAGATGTCATGCGCTTTCTTAAAACTGAACTGTTCATTCCTGTGGAAGATGAACGGACTGTTCCTAAAGAAAAGAAAGACCGCCTATCTTTCTGGAGTTCTAAATCGGAAAACTGGCGACAATCCGTAGATACTCTTGAGAACGTCATGCTTGCTTATGGGTACGAAGGCAATGACTGGGTAAGAGATGAAGACTGGATCTATGCACGCTTTCATCTAGAAGAAATGGATGACCAGCTGGATGCAGACAAACGGATGCAGGAACAGGCAAATCAGGCGCGTTCAATCATTCGCTCAGCGTTTCTTCCGTTTTTCAAACAGCTGGATAGAGTTAAAACGAACCGAGAAGCTGTGCGTCTTATCTATCAGTTTCTTGAGCGGCACGGAATTGATCGTCAACTCCTATACTGGCGTGATCAGGCACTTGAGGATGGGGAGCTTGAAGATGCGAGAAAACACGAACAAGTCTGGCAGACCTTCATCCAGCTACTGGACGAGTTCGTCGATGTGCTTGGTGATGAATCCTGGGAAGTCGATACCTTTCTGTCAGTTCTAGAAACTGGATTTGAACAGGCAACATACGGCATTGTCCCTCCGAGCATCGATCAGGTCATGTTCACTCAGTTTGACAAATCACGGCTTAACTGCAAGAAATTAGTAGTCATCATGGGAATGACAGATACACAGCTGCCCTTGAATTCAGAAAATGACTCTATATTGACAGACGAAGACAGGGAACAACTTGGCGTGTTTCTCCCGGACGATAAATTTCTCATGCCATCCACAGCGGGAAGACTGGCTAACGAGCCTTTCACTGCCTATCTTGCCTTTCTTAATGCGTCGGATAAGTTGATCCTCAGTTATCCGATGAAGAATGACGGCTCTGGTGACAACCGACTGAGCCCTTACATCGAACGTCTTAACCGCCAGCTCGCTATACCGATTGACCGTAAATACACTGATGCTGGGGCCGTGACTGATGAGACAACTGATTTATCTCTTTCTTTTGTCGGATCCAGTCGTCAGACGATCGGTCAGCTCGTGACTATTTTAAGAGACCGTCTGGATCATAAGAATAATCCGCCTATTTTCTGGACTATTTTATTTCAGAAACTTCAGAAACAGTCTAACGAAGTTGAGAAGAATATTTTAAAGAGTCTGGAATATAGAAATATTCCTCGACGCCTGTCACCTGAACTGGCTGAAGAACTTTACGGGAAAGATCTGTATCTTTCTGTGTCACAGCTGGAAAGTTTTTATCTGGATCCGTACAGTCACTTTCTTCAGTACGGATTGAAACTGCGGGAGCGGGCTGTCCAGGAGCTGACTCCGGCAGAAACAGGAACATTTTTCCATGACGCTCTGGACAGTATTTTTAGGGCAATTATTACCAATGATTTGTCCTTTGATCAGCTGAACGAAGATGAACTGGAATCTGTGACGGAAGAGGTCCTTCAGGAACTGTATCAGAACAACAAGTTCAAACTGCTGTCTATGTCAAATCGGATGAAATTCATACGAAAACAACTGAGCCGTACCATCCAGCAGATGGTCAAGGCCTTGTCTAACCAGACCAGACGGACACAGATGAGACCAAGAAAGTCAGAGGTCCTATTTGGACGACTGGGGAGTCGAGAAGGGGTACCGGGGCTTAATTTCCCCCTTAATACTGGAGGAAATCTCTATGTACGCGGAAAAATCGACCGGCTTGATGCACTGGAACTGGACAATGAGTTGTATTTAAGTATCGTGGATTACAAATCCAGCAGAAAAGCACTGAAGTTCGATGAAATCTATCACGGGCTGATGATGCAGATGTTGACTTATCTTGATACAGCTGTTCATTACTCGGAAGATATTTTTGGTAAAAAGGCCAAGCCCGCAGGTGCATTTTATGCCCATGTCAATAACCCAATGCTTAAAGCCAGCGATCTGTTGAAAAAAGACTGGCTGGATGTCTGGCTGAAGTCATTTAAAATGGACGGGATCATTCTGAATGAGGACGAGCTGGTTGAAAAACTGGACCTGACTCTGCCTGAAAATAAATATTCCCTGGTCTATCCTCTTGAGTATGTCAAAACAAGAGACCAGATCAAAGGCAAGCTGATCACAATGGAGGATCTAGATCTGCTCTTCAGACATAACAGGGAGAAAATCAGAGAAGCAGGTAACCGGATCCTGGCAGGTGAAAATTCCTTGTCGCCTATTTACGACAAGAAAGAATTTACACCATCTGTTCGAGGCATCTATCAGTCGATTTCCCAGTTTGATGTTCTTCTACCGAACGGGCAGAATCAGTACCGGCAACTTGAACCCATCAGTGATCAGTCCGATCTGATCGATAAATTAAAATCTAAATACCTGGACTTGAGCGAGAGAGGAGCAGATGACAACTAATGGCAACTATTCCATCAAAGCCGGCTGATGCCCAATTTACGGATCATCAGTGGCAGGCAATTTATGATGAAGGCAAGAATATCCTGGTCTCTGCTTCTGCAGGGTCCGGAAAAACGACCGTCCTTGTGCAGCGAGTCATTGAAAAGATCAAAAACTTTACGGACATTAATGAACTGCTTGTCGTGACATATACTAATGCCGCAGCAAGAGAAATGAAAGAACGGATCCAGAAAGCCATTCAGAAGGAACTCAACGCTGAAACGGATCCTAAGAAAAAGCAGCATCTAATTCGTCAGATTCCTCTTTTAGGTCATGCAGACATTTCGACCTTGCATTCATTCTGTCTGAAAGTGATCAAACGCTACTATTATCTAATCGACTTCGATCCCGTCTTTCGACTGCTGACTGACGATACAGAAATTGCTCTCATGAAAGAAGATGTCTGGGAGGAACTGAGAGAGGAATTATACGGCGAAGAAGATTCTTTGTTTGAAGCACTGGCTCAGGCGTACTCAAATGACCGCAGTGATGACGGGCTGACTGATCTTATCTTCAAACTTTATGATTTTTCACGGTCCAAGACTGATTCAAAAGCGTGGCTCTCAGACTTGTCCAGCCGATATGAAATGGAAGGGGGCGACTTGTCCAGCAGTACCATTTTCCAGGAACTGGCCAAGCCTGCAATTCTGGATACGTTGGACACTGCTAAGGAACTTCTAAGCGATGCTCATCAGATGAGTAATGGCGATTTGTCACTTGATAAGACGGTTGAGCTGCTTGTGAATGACCTGGAGCTGGTCGAACGGGCTGAACAGGCTATCCATGAAGACCGTCTCAATGATGTATACAGTTTACTGAATGGCCCAATATTCCCAAGATGGAAAAATCCAGGCAAACATTCACCTGATGAAGTCAAGGAAGCCGCTAAGGAAATGAAAAGCTTCCGAGATAAAGCCAAATCCTTTGTCGTTTCCTTAAGAGACGACTATTTCCTATTATCACCCGATGAACAAGCGGAAACGATGAGTGCAGTAAAAGGACTCGTTGAAGAACTATCTCGTGTGGCAGTACTGTTTTACGACCGCTACCAGCAGCATAAAGCAGACAGAAAAGTGCTGGACTTTAACGATCTGGAGCATCTGACCCTGGCCATTCTTATTGATGCTGATGACGGACAGTCAGTACCTTCCGAAGCCTCCAGGCATTACCGCAGACAGTTTGCTGAAGTGATGGTCGATGAGTATCAGGATATCAACCTGATTCAGGAAACGATTTTGAAATGGCTGACTCGTTCATCTGACGATATCGGGAATCAGTTCATGGTGGGGGACGTCAAGCAGTCCATATACTCTTTCAGGCTAGCTGATCCTAGTCTTTTCATTGAGAAATACGAACGATACGAAAAAAGTCAGGATGGGGACCGGATCATTTTAGCTGAAAATTTCCGCTCACGTCCGGAAGTGCTTCAGTTTACCAATTTCATTTTCGAACAGTTGATGGACAAAAAAGTGGGCGAACTGGACTATGATGAATCGGCTAAACTGATCAACAGGTTTACTGCCTTTCCGGAATCGGATCGCTTCTCTGCCGATGTTCTGATATATGAAACAGAAGAAGAGGAATCTGAAGAAGATAGCGATTCTCTGGAGAGCGACAGTGTTTCGTTTCAGATGAACACAAAGACCAAAGGCGAAATATACATGGTTGCCGATAAAATTCTTGAAATGGTCGCTAGTGGATATGAGGTTTATGATAAAGAGCTGAAAGCCAACAGACCTGTGCAGTTCAGGGATATTGTGCTTCTCACACCAACAAAGAAAAATAATATTGATATTCAGGATATCTTTAAACAGCTTCAGATCCCGACAGCTGTGAATGATACTCAGAACTATTTCCAGACCACTGAGATAGCAATCATGATGTCACTGCTTAAGGTCATAGATAATCCGAAACAGGATATTCCGCTTGCTGCAGTTCTTCGCTCACCCATGGTCGGTCTTAACGAAGTCGACATGGCTCGCATCCGCATCGAAGATAAGCAGGGCACGTATTTTGAAGCGCTGCAGGCTTTTGTCAGTCGGACAAACTGGCAAGATGAAGCAAATATCAAATTGCAGGAGAAACTAATCCAGTTTTATCAGAAGCTTGAACACTGGCGGACTCAGTCCAAGCGAAAATCGTTGGTCGAACTGATCTGGATGATATACGAAGACACTGGTTTCCTGCATTATGTCGGAGGCATGAGTTCCGGCAGACAGAGAAAAGCCAATCTACATGCCCTATACGAACGTGCGGCTTCATATGAAAAAACGTCATTTAAGGGCTTGTTCCAGTTTATCCGATTTATCGAAAAGATGCAGAAAAAAGACAAAGATCTCGCTGAACCATCAGCCGTAACCGATGGGGAGGATGCGGTCAGAGTCATGACGATACATGCCAGTAAAGGGCTTGAATTTCCGATCGTATTTGTCATGGATATGTCCAAGCGATTCAACCTGATGGATATCAGAGGCTCTACCGTGCTTGATGAAGAATACGGGGTCGGATCAGAATATATCGACGTCACGAACCGGATCAAAACGCCGACTTTGCCGGAAACAGTTTTGAAAATGCAGAAGAAGAACCGGATTTTATCTGAACAGATGCGGGTCTTATATGTAGCTTTGACACGGGCTGAACAGAAACTGTTCCTGGTTGGATCCTACAAAAATAAAGAAACGGCTATCAGCAAATGGAACAAGGTGAGTGGGCATGCTCAAACTGTTCTGCCACCAGCATTAAGGCTTGATTCTCAGCATTTCATGGACTGGATTGGTCAATGCCTGATCAGGCACCAGAACATGGAAGCAGAAAGCGAAATCAAGTCCCAGAATAGATGGGTCCACACTTATGACACGTCGTTTACTGTCTCATTTTACCAGTCGACTGAACTCGAAGAGCATCTGATCAGCTATCAGAATGAAGAAAGCAGTAACTGGTTTGAGGACCTGAAACAAGGGAAAATGAAGGAGTCAGATAACGAGACAGTGAAAGCAGCTGTATCGCAGGCCCTTAGTCTAATGGCTTTTGAGTACCCATATGAGCTGGCTACTCAGACCACCAGTTACCAGTCCGTGTCCGAGATTAAACGCATGTTTGAAGAACCGGATGACGGACAGATGGTGAAAATTGATGTAACGAATCCTAGACAGTCCAACAGGTACGTTGAAGATGAACTGGAGCGGCCCAAGTTTCTACAGGAGGTATTGAAACCAAGCGGAGCAGAAATCGGTAAAGCCACCCATCTGGTACTGCAGGCTATTGACTTGAATGAATCGCTAACTGCTGATGATATAAAAGCTGAGGTAAATAAACTTGCTTCTGAAAAAGTCATCACTGAAGATATTGCTGAGCTAATACCTGTAGAAAAAATCGACCGATTTTTCCAGACAACATTTGGGCGCTATATATTAGGCCATGTTTCGTCAATGAAGAGGGAAGTGCCGTTCTCACTTCTCCTGGAAGCTAGAGATATTTTTCAGGATATGCAGGCAGTGGATGACAATGTACTGATTCACGGGATTATCGACGGCTATATTGAAGGGGAAGAAGGCCTCATTCTCTTTGACTATAAGACAGACAATGTTGAACGCTTCCAGGATAGAGCTGAAGAAGAAATGCTTAAAAAATATAAAGGTCAGCTCATGCTGTACAAGCAGGCACTGGAATCGATACTGAGAAAACCAGTACTCGAGACATACTTGGTTCTGCTGGATAATGGCCAGACGATTCAGGTGGACTAGTGAAGGGTTATGATTAAAGGGAAAGCAGCTGAATCAGCTGCTTTTTCTTATTAAATTTCTTTATGCGGCATGTTGATCTATAGCGCGTAGACGATAGAGACAGATTAATGTGGTTGCTTCGTAACTAGAGGTAAAAATTCGTTTGAGTGCCTGTGCTTGGACGATTGGACCGGAACTCAGAGTAATAAACCGTTTGAGTGCCATAGCCTGAGCGATTGCACCGGAACTCAGAGTAATAAACTGTTTGAATACCTGTGCTTACACGATTGCGCCGGAACTCAGAGTAATAAACCGTTTGAGTACCTGTGCTTGGACGATTGGACCGGAACTCAGAGTAATAAACCGTTTGAGTGCCATAGCCTGAGCGATTGCACCGGAACTCAGAACAGAAATCCATCTTAGTGACGTATTTCACACAAAAACCTCTCGAAGTCGTTCATAAGCGAACAACAACGAGAGGTTTTTCATTTTTTTTCATCTATTAATCAAAACTGTAGGTAGCACCTTCAGAGTAACGGTTACCGGCATTCCATAATAGGAACTCATCTACGCCATGTTCGTTCAATGCACGAATCTGTTCACTAACTTCATGAGCACCATAGGTCGTATACCATCCTGCACCAAGATAAGAAGCTGTAAAGTCCTGGATCCATGGACGGGAAACAGGGGCGCGATCCCCTAAGTTGTCGAGTACATCATTTTCGTATTCCATATAGCGGGAAATAACTTCATACGGTTCCAGATCCGGACGTTCGATCCCTAATGATCCTGCACCCCAGTGACTAGGGTAAATCATCGAAGAAATCACGTCGACATTCTCAGAAATTCTTGAAAAGTTCTGACCGATACCAGGAGTTTCTTCTCGCGTTGCAGCATAACCGAAGATATCTACAGATACATCGACATCGTAAGGCTGAAGTTCACGGCGAGCATAAGCTACGAATTCAGTTACAGCATCGACACGCTGCTTGACATTATCTAGATCGCTCTCTTCGTAATCGCCTCGAGAATAGTTCAGGTCTTCATCACGGTATTCAAATCCTTCAGGGAAGCGAACATAGTCGAACTGGATATCCTTAAAGCCAAGCTTAGCTGCCTGGCGGGCCACTTCAACATTATACTCCCAGACTTCACGTTCATATGGATTGACGAAGCTTTCTCCGCGGCGGTTAGCCCATACGGATCCGTCATCTTCAGTAAATGACAGATCAGGGCGTTCATTAGCCAGTCTGGAATCTTTAAATACGACAATACGTGCAATTGGGTAAATATCGTTTTCCTCTAGATGTTCCATCAAAGGTTCAGCTTCAACAATGTTATTAGTGAACTGATTGACGTATTCATGATCGGATTCTATCGGCATGACGATGTCGCCATGATCATCTTTGACATCAATAACCATACTGTTGAGTTCTGTTGAGTTGACTAAATCAGTCAATGTTTCCAGTCTGGATCCACCTGCAGAATGGGCAGTGACGAAAATACCTTTCACGCCGTCTTCTGGATAGTCGATATTTACTCCGCTGTCAAATTTGAACTGACGGGGGAAACTTTCCGGTACAGAAAGAAGGGGGTCTTGAGTATAGTTCAGGTAAGCTGTCTCGATATCTTCAGGCTGATCAACAGTATCATCTTCATCGGCTGAAACGACTGATGGGGAAAGAGAAGCAACTGCTAATAAGGCTGTAGAGTAAAATACATGTTTCTTTAAATTAAGTTTCATTAATCTGTTTCCTCGCTTTCTGATTGTTCAGGAGTGGCGGAGCGAATCAAGTCGGGATCCACTAGCTCATAATCGTTTTCTCTTAAGCCTTCAATAATTTGAGACGTGGCTTCAAGGGTCCAGCGACGGTCATGCATTAGCAAATTGGCTCCTGGTCTTAGCAGTTCGGTATTGACCATAATATTAGCAAGTGGCTCAGCTTCCATATAGCCGGATTCCCAGTCATAGCCATAGGTCCAGTTCATAAGGACCATCCCGTCTTCTCTAACAAGTTCCTTGACATGATCAGTATTCTGTCCAAATGGTGCACGGAAAAATCGAGGACGCTCTCCGATGATTTCCTCAATAAGGTCACTAGTCTTCATGATTTCCTCAGTCTGTTCATCTTCACTCAATGAAGGGAGGCTCTGATGGGTGTGTGTATGGTTCCCGATGGCAAATCCCATCTCGTGAATTTCTCTAAGCATCTCCTGGCCTTCTTCACTCTCAATAAACATTCCGTTAACGAAGAAGATCGCAGGAGCGTCATGTTCGACAAGCACTTCAGCAATGTCCACGGCGTAATTATCTGGTGCATCATCATAAGTAAGAAGGGCGACACGTTCGTTTGCTTCTTCGCCTTCAATCACTTGAATTGTAGCAATGTCATTTTCGTTGACTTCGTAAAGATATGAAGATTCTTCAGGTTCATCTATTGACACGTCTTCTTCATCATCTGAGTCTTCATTAGAGTGTTCATTCATATCAGCTTGACCTTCACTGGTTTCTCCAGAACTGTCTTCAACAGGTTCAGACTGCTCATCCGTATCGTATTCTGCATCTGAGGTATCACAGGCAGTCAATATAAGAGATGAGGCTAAAAATAGCGTAGCTAATGTTCGTTTCATAGTCTTCTTCTCCTTATTCATCCTCAGTCAATTGGTTATCAATAGATGTATGCAGCTGGTCTAAACTTTCACCAAAGTCTACCAGTGTCTCGTCAAGTACGAGCAGGTATTCTCTAAGTTCGTCATGTTCGTCATTAATTGATCGAATGCCGTCGACGAAGTCTTCATAAGTCGCGCCATTTTCAGATAAACTGACGAAATAGCTGTCTTGTGAAGAGAGGGCAGCCTGGTAATTTTCTCTATACTGGCTGAGCTGATCAGTAAAAGTATAGACGTCAGACATAACTGCATCGATTTCTGATTGATCCAGCAGTTCGCCTTCATAAGTATCGAGCGTTGACTGGTGTTCGCTCATTTCTTCTTCATGTGCTGCTATGTTTTCCAGCACAGCTTCTCTGGATTCAATATTTTCGAATACCGGGGAAGAGCCATCACCTAAAGTAGTCAACTCATCATCCGATTCAAGTGTTTCACTGAAACTATTCTGCAGATCAGTTTCCAGATCATATAAATGATTCAGTTCATCCGCAGTCTCTGTTCTTAATCGGTCCAGTTCCTGTGTGGCCTCCTGCATATCTTCTAAGTTCTCTCCATCATCGCACCCAGCTAAAAGTAAGGCCGTTGAGCTGACTGCTAAGTATGTCCATCGCTTTCGAATCATTTAGTGATCTCCTTTATTGTTTTAAATATATACGATTACTTTTCGAGTATATCAGACTTCTTTATCTAATTAAACTGTAATGGGTGTAATCGAGTTATACTGTTTCTTTGATGAAGTAAGGGATTGAGAGAATCTTTCAGTAAAGGTAGGTTTCATCGCAAAAATATTGTACAATATGAGAAAGTCTACTAAAGAAAAGAGGATTTTTATGATACTTTATTACACTTTGGCAGTTCTGATCATCGGACTGGACCAACTGACCAAGTATTTGACTGTTTCAACTATTCCATTTAGAGAAACAGTAGAATGGATACCAAATGTCCTGTCGCTTACTCATCATCGCAATACGGGAGCAGCCTGGGGTATACTTGAGGGCCAGATGCTGTTCTTTTACATCGTTACGGTTGTCGTTGTAGGTGTCGTCATTTATTATCTGCATACGTTAGGCAAGCAAGATATACTTATCGGCTTATCGCTAAGTATGATACTTGGAGGCGCAATTGGAAACTTCATCGACCGACTGATTCAACAGTATGTTGTTGATATGATCAAACTTGACTTCATCAATTTTCCGATCTTTAATATAGCAGATATTGCTTTATCAGTAGGAGTTGGACTGATGATCGTTTACCTTGTTATAGACGAGATTAGAAATCACAAGAAGAAAGTTGGACAATAGAATGACAGAAAGCTACACCTTTACTATTAAAAATGAATCAGGACGACTGGATAAGTTTCTGGCTGATCAGCTGCCGGATCATTCAAGATCTCAAATCCAAGGATGGATCAAGGATGAACAGGTTACCGTGAACAGTGAACCGTCAAAAGCAAATTATAAATTGCAGCAGGACGATGTTATTGCACTATCCATTCCTGAACCTGTAGAGATCGATGCACAGCCAGAAGACATAGCGATCGATATCGTGTATGAGGATAAAGATGTCGTTGTTATCAACAAACCTCAGGGAATGGTGGTTCATCCATCTCTGGGGCATGAAGGTGGTACTCTGGTCAATGCATTGCTTTATCATATTAAAGACTTATCAGGAATCAATGGAAAGATTAGACCCGGTATTGTCCACCGAATCGACAAAGATACATCTGGCCTTCTGATGGTCGCTAAAAATGATGTGGCTCACGAAAAACTGGCTGAACAGCTTCAAGAGAAGACTGCCGGACGTGAATACATCGGGCTCGTCCACGGGGTCATTCAAAATGACCGTGGAACGATCGATGCTCCGATCGGACGCGACCCTAAAAATCGTAAAAAATATAAAGTTGTCGAAAATGGAAAACCATCTGTAACTCATTTCGAAGTGATTGAACGGTTCAACGACTTTACTCTTTTAAAACTGAACCTGGAAACTGGTCGTACGCACCAGATTCGCGTACATCTGGAATATATCGGCTATCGCATGGCTGGCGATCCACTTTACGGACCAAGAAAAACGCTTGAAGGACCAGGACAGTTCCTGCACGCCGCCTCTTTGCAGTTTGTCCATCCGACTACAGGAGAAAGACTATCGTTTTCAGCTCCACTGCCAGAATCATTTGAAAAAACACTAGATCACATCAGAAGACTGTAGGGAAAGGAGACTATTCATGTCAAAAGTCGTATCAATTTTAGATGAAGTGGCCTTGAACAGGGCACTTACACGAATTTCCTACGAGATCATCGAGCGAAACAAAGGGATAGACAACGTTATTCTAGCAGGTATAAAAACAAGAGGAGTATATATCGCAAAAAGAATCGCCTCTAAAATCTCCGAGATTGAAGGACAGGATATTCCAGTTGGCGAACTGGATATCACCCTTTACCGTGATGATCGACATTTTCCAGAAGAAGTGGAAGATCCTGAAGTAAAAGGACAGATTTTTCCCGTTTCTGTTAAAGGAAAAGTAGTGATCCTGGTCGACGATGTCATTTATACCGGTCGAACGATTCGAGCGGCAATGGATGCTGTGATCGACCTGGGCCGTCCCGAAAAAATTATGGTCGCTTCTCTGACGGACAGAGGACACAGAGAAATTCCGATCAAAGCTGATTATATTGGAAAGAATATTCCCACATCTAAATCAGAGCAGGTTAAAGTATCAATGAAGGAGATCGACGGCAAAGATGCCGTAGAAATTATCAAACCTAATTAAAAAAGAGGGTTGTACAATAAACATTAAAGACCGAGTGATCACATCAAGTAGTCACTCGGTCTTTCCTATGCTTTTAGTGAGCGTACAGCTTCTGCACTTGGTGTGACAAAATACGTGCTCTGACCCTCATAAATGACGTAACCTGGTTTAGCACCATTCGGTTTTTTTATCTGGCGAACCTGAACGACATCTACTGGAACAGAAGAAGACAGACGATACTTACTGTAATAAGCGGCCAACATACAAGCTTCTTCAATGGTCTTTTCACTAGGTTCACTGTCTTCAATAATGACATGAGAACCTGGGATGTCTTTAGCATGAGCCCACCAATAAGATTTTTTCGCTTTTTTCAGTGTCAGTTCATCATTCTGTGTATTATTCTTTCCAACAAGAATTGATGTCCCATCGGAAGACATGAAAGCTTCAGGTTTTGACTTCTTCGGTTTCATCTTCTTACTGCTGCGTTTCTTCAAATACCCACCATCACGCAGTTCCTGTCTGATGTCATCCAAGTCAGAAATAGAAGCAATAGACAGCTGGGTGAGCAGTGTATCAAAATAAGCCATTTCTGCTTTCGTGGAAGCAATCTGTTGAGCCAGGTGAACCTTGGCATTCTTTAACTTCTGATATTTAGAGAAATATTTCTGTGCGTTTTCTGCTGGTGTCTTCTGAGGATCCAGCTGAATCGAGATCATCTGATTTTCTTCATAAAAATTAGGCAAATCGATCTTCTCCTGCCCCTTTTTCACCTCGTGAAGATAGGCAGTCAGCACTTCACCTTTAACACGTAGTTGATCAGCTTTTTCAGTTTCCTTTAACTCTTTTTCAAGTTTTTTCAGTTTTTTCTCGTTCTTTTGATAAAATGTACTGACGAGTTGAGTCAGGTCATTAGCCTGCTGATTGACCCTGTCCCGCTCACTCTTATCCTGGAAATAACGGTCCATCAAGCTACTCAGGGAATCATAACTAATACGCTCTCCTTCAATTGAATGGTAGTCAAAAGGGGTGAAGGTCTCCTTATTGCCATTCTTAATCAATGTCGGTTGAATACGTTCAGGACTGAACATCTGCATGAACTGCTGATAAACTGTTTCAGGAGAATCTTCTGTTTGAGTTTCTATACGGTGGACAAGTTCTACTGC
The DNA here is from genome assembly GCF_900101165.1 of Alkalibacterium thalassium. Classification (GTDB taxonomy): domain Bacteria; phylum Bacillota; class Bacilli; order Lactobacillales; family Carnobacteriaceae_A; genus Alkalibacterium; species Alkalibacterium indicireducens. The sequence continues at coordinate 57,068 of NZ_FNFK01000001.1, forward strand.
CGAATCTTTACCGAATCCTTGCAAGGTTGACTGGACCCATTTGATCTTATCTTTAGTATTCAAATCTGATACAGGGAAGGGACCATCATAATTAAAGGGGTTATACTTTTGCTGATCGGGTGCCGGTCGGTACTCAGCGCCAGGCAGCAGAGTCCGGTAAGTATTCTGGCTGGCCGGTACATGTCTGATTGCGTCAATCAGCTTGTTATCCGGTGTATTGACCAGCAGGATGTTACTGTGACGCCCCATTATTTCAACAATAAGAGAAAGGTGTTCCATATCCCCAAGTTCATTTCTGCTCTTGAATGAGAAGACTAGCTGACGATCATTTTCTTTCTGAGTAATTGATTCGATAACTGCACCATCTAGGTATTTCCTTAAAATCATGCAATAGTGAGGAGGGCTGTCAGGATTCTCAAAAGGAATCGTTGTCAGCTGAACACGGGCATACTGCGGATGGGCCGACAATAGAAGGGACACGTTTTTTCGGTTTGCTCTAATTTTTAGAATAACTTCATTTTCATATGGCTGCTGTATTTTAGAAATACGGCCTCCCTCACATATTTCTTTCAGTTCATCCGTGAGGGCATGGACAAATAACCCGTCAAAAGACATTAAAAAAACTCCTTTCATCGTACAAAGTCTTCTATAGTATAGCACTTTTTCCGATACATCAACAATTCTATTAAAAAGATTGCTGAATAGAATAAGGCGTGGTATAGTTGACGTGTACAATTGTTCACAGCTTGTCATATAAAGAGAGGGGTAATTGAATGGAATCACCAGGCAATACAGATGCGCTGCTAGAAAAGGTCACAGAGATGAATCAGCTTTACAAGCAGGTAGCTGAACTGATGCTTCATGAACATGGTCTGTCAAGCTCGGCAATAAATCTGATCAAACTGATCGGCAACGATGAGTGCACGCTAAAAGACATTACTCAGAAAAGCCGGCTGGATAAATCAACAGTCAGTCGACAGATGAATGCACTTGTCAAAAAGGAATTTGTGACTAAAACCACTGGAGAAGACAAACGATATGCTTACTTCACACTAACTGATAAAGCCCTGGATGTATTCTCCAATTATCATAAACATCTTGAAGAGAAGTTTGAGTCCATTCTTTCCGGCTGGACTGAAGAAGAGGTCCATATGCTGACAGTTCTGATCGGGAGGTTGAACCGGAGCATGACCAACCGCATATAATAGAATAGGTAAGAGAGGAGGAAAACGAATGCTAACAAACAAGAAAATGTCTAAACCCCATCGTATCGCCTTACTGGGGATTCTTACTGCAATCATACTGATTCAGAACTTTGTGCCGTTTCTGGGGAATATTCCAATTCCACCACTCAATCCGACAATCATACATATCACAGTCATCGTTGCAACGTTGACTATGAGTACGACGGACGGAATCATTATCGGTGCAGTTTGGGGAATCACTCGAATGATACGTGCCTATACTATGCCGGCAACGCCTCTGGATCTTTTACTTTGGACGCATCCAATGATCGCTCTTGTTCCTAGAATGCTGATTGGACTCTTTACTGGTCTGTCTTATCGTCTGTCACACAGACTGTTTCCAAAGAAAGATAAAATGGCACTCGCCAGTGCGTCGGTCGTAGGATCTTTTACAAATACAATTTTTGTCCTGTTTTTCATCTATCTCTTTTTTGGAGAAGCTTATGCTCAGGCAATCGATGTAGACATCAGCAATCTGGCTGGAGCTTTGGCAATCATAGTAGGAACGAATGGGGTAGCAGAAGCTATTGCAGCTGCTATCATTGCTCCTCTAGTTACGATTCCACTTAGAAAGATTACGATGAAAAAATAATTACTGATAAATGACTCTTCATCTGGCGCTTCTCCTTTTACTACTAAGGAAAAGCAGGCTGATGAAGAGTTTTCTATTTAAATACTAAGTGTTATTGTTTTCAATGTAATGGAAAGCCAATGTGACAACTCAAATAAAAATCCGGAAACTGATTATGGTGGATTGTTTGGATTTGGAAAACTGAATGGAGACTACCCAGGTGGTCAGGCAGAGTTTCTTCGTGTGCCTTATGCGGATCAGAATTCCTTCAAAATACCTGACCAGTCAGTGCCGGACGAAAAAGTACTCTTCTTATCGGATATTGTTCCTACAGCTTACTGGAGTGTACTTGACTCCAGGGTCAAACTTCCCAATCAACAACATCTTCGCCAGAAACATCACATTGAAGACAGGTCAGACGCCCGTGCCTCATTTCATGCCAAAACTCTATGACATGATAATGAAAGGTGACATTGATCCCAGTGACATCATCACGCATGTCATGCCAATGGAACAAGCGTCTACTGCCTATGATCTGTTCGACAAAAAAGAAGACAACAACATTAAATTTGTCCTGAAACCATAATCCGGTCAGGCCCAGCCCGCTCTGCGAGGGAACTCACCTCTCAGAAAGGGTTTTTTATACTAGTTATGCTTAACTAACTAAAATATAGTATAGATAAAGGTGTTGAAGTGTACAGGTTTATTCCCTCTTATTATTACATAATTCGCTATTTTTTATAAAACTAAGTCATTTGATACCCTTTTGTCGGTTTTGTATCTGATTTGTCATGTCCTGATTCTATTCGTTGTGCTACACTTTTTAACAGTGGTATAATTTACTTAATATCATCAACTACTTCTTATGGAGGCAACTGAAATATGAAACAGACACGGACAAATAGAAAGAATAATACACCAAATACACCAAAAGGGCCTAAGAATAATACACCTGAAAAAATCTATTACGGAATCATAGCTGTATTGCTGGTCGTGCTGATTGGCATCATGGCATTTATTTTCATGAACAGGGAATCTGCGGTCGATTTTGATGCTGATAACGGCACACCTGATTCTGAATTCCTTACTGATACTGAAGACGAAGATGAAGTCGACGTAGAGGAAGAACCTGCCGAAGAAGATCAGAATAATAATGGTGAAGAAGAAGCCAGTGATACTGATGAAGAACCCGTCGATGATTCTGACGATGAGACTGCTGAAGATACAGAAGTAGACTCAGAGGAAGAAGAAGAGAATACATCGGATGAAACCAGCTATGAAGTTACTGAAAATGCACCGCTTGATGAAACTCACAATACGAACTACAGTGAAGGGTCAAGCGACCGTGTAGCAATCGCCAATGCTGTATCATCAGTGACTGGGCTGAACCAGAGTGATATGATCACCTGGCGTGTAGGGAACAACGGTCCTGGACAAGTCTTTGCAGTCATGTCCGACAGCGGACGCAATGATGTGTATCGTGTGCTCCTTCAGTTCGGAGACGGACAGTGGCATGTAACTAGTGTTGAGGAACTTGCGGAAGTCCCTGCAGAATTCAGATAAGTTCTACCTGTTAATTATATCGATTACGACCTGCCTGATGAACGGGCAGGTTTTTTTGCTCATAAACATAAGGGAACAGACGCATTTTTTTCGTTTTCATCCGCCTAACATGTTAAAATGATATAAAAGAATAGGAGGCGCCTATGAAATTTTCAGACAATAAATACAATATGATTCAAGACATCCTTGAGAAAACCGAAGCTGAAATTGAAAAAATGAACCCTGTCAATATTCTGATTGCCGGAAAAACAGGAGTTGGAAAGAGTACCTTGATCAACAGTGTGTTCAGGGAAAACCTTGCAGATACCGGAATAGGGAAGCCTGTTACTAAACATTTAAGGCGTATATCTAAAGAAGGCATCCCAATTGCTCTGTATGACACCAGAGGGCTCGAATTGAACCCGAAAGTTCAAAAAGATATAAAGAACGAAATTTTCGATCTAGTTGAACAGAATAAGCAGACCAGAGATGCTGTTCATGTCGTCTACTACTGCATTCAGGCTAATTCATCACGAATAGAGGAGACGGAAATCGACTTGATCAAAGAAATTTCCTCTGTTCTTCCAGTCATACTGGTTCTGACCCAATCGATCGGTAAGCCTGCTGAAGAGTTCAACGCGTACCTGGAGAATCTCAATCTTCCAGTAGCCGCTGTTCAGAACATTATGGCTGAACCTTATGAAATTACAGAAGATTATGTTATTCCTGCATTTGGTCTAAAAGAACTGATCGACAAGACTCTTCAACTGATACCGAAAGAGGTACATGATGCTTTTATGAACGCCCAGCACGCTGATATCGAGCGCAAAGCTAAAGCGGCCAGACGTTGGGCTTCCCGTTATGTGGCGACTACATTTGGAGTCGGTTTCGCACCGATCCCGTTTTCAGATGCCTCTGTACTGATTCCCATGCAAGTCACTTTACTCGCTCACATTACAGCTATATTCGGGATTTCAATGGATAAGTCGACCATAGTTAGTCTGATTGCTGCTGTAGGAGGCACCGGTTCAGCTACTATGATCGGGAAAACCATTGTCGCGAATGCATTTAAGTTCATTCCAGGAGCGGGTACCCTTATAGGTGGACTGATCAGCGGGACGACCGCTTCGATCGTGACAAGTGCTCTCGGACTTAGCTACATCGAAGTATTGAGTATTATTGCTACGAAAGAGCGGGAAGGCGAAAGCATTGACTTAGGATTGATCGAACGGCTTATGCGCACTCAGTTTAAGAAAAACATAAAGTTGAATCGTAAGGAACTAAAGACGAAAGATCTCGAGTTTGAAGGGGATGATGCGTTGAATGATGCCCACAAGACCTACCAAGAGATGGAAGAAGACACTAGACGTCCAAGCAAAGCTCAGAAAACAAGCCGTGCCCTTTCAAAATTTATCAGCCGGCACAATCCTTTTAACAAAAATAAATAGGTTAATACGTTGTCCTGATAGGCTTAGTTTCCCCTATCAGGCTTTTTTGTGAAAAATCGACTTTATAATAATTTACTTTTAAACAATCTTGCGTTCTGCAATCAAGCCTATTTTGTAGAATAATTAAATTAGTTGCTATAGACAATTTCATAGGTGCAACTATGCTTGTTAGGAAAATTGGAATAAGAATATAAAGATTAACAACCGGTTTTAAAATTGGAATAGCTCTGGAATAATATTTTTTTAGAGAGGACTATACCAAGCAAGTAACATATGAACAATCTGGTAAGAAACGAAAACAGGCAAGATCAATAATTCAATATAAGCGTTATTTCAATGTCGATCATTCCACTGATCCTGATTTACCTGTTCTTATCTATGCACATCATCGTCGTCGTGACTGGTGGTGGAGTGAAAATGTAAGCTGAAAATTTTAGCTCATCAATCACTTTCTTTCCATTATGAATACCCTATCCTCTTCAACACGCTGACTTGAAGGGGATAGGGTATTTTTAGTATGCAAGAGCATAGATTTCTTGCTGCAGGAGATCCAGCTTAATCACGTGAATTCAGATACTCGGTAGATTTCATCTTAAGAATACGATAAAAGTGGCATCTAAAGTTGTGTAGCGACAGTTTCTGCCATTTACGTCTAATTAAACTGCGCTTAGAGACAATAATAGTGACACTTTATAAAGTTACGACATGATGGATCTATAACTAGAAAGAATCTAACGTCAAGTTATCTGGTGAGAAAAATATAAGCTGCAGCTAGAAAGCCTTTAGTGACAGTTTTCTTGTTGTCTACGAAATAAACTACAGCTATAAGGCTGTTAGTGACATCTCCTTAAGTTTTTAAAGAATAAAATGTAACTAGACAGCGTCTAGTTATACCTTATCAAAAAGAAAGTATGTAAAGTCAAACTAGAAACAGCTTAATGACAGATCTTCAGATAAATTAATAGAAAAAATGAGCTTAGATCATATTAGAATGATCTAAGCTGGACGATACGTAAGGCTATTATAATCAATTGGAAGATTCGTCTCCACGCAAGTGATGGGCGAGTCCTTTCAGGAAATTACGTGCATACCGGTCGCCGCACTCTTTGTAGTTCCGGTGACCTTCTTTCCTTAAAACAGCACTTAATTCACTATTTGAGATGTGGACACCAGTGTCGTCTAAGATGTCCAGTATATCATCACTGGTGAGTGTAAGAGCTATTTTGACTTTCTTTATCAGGACGTTATTTACATCTTTATCGTGCTTGATAAGTCTGGTCTGTTTAACCGGCTCACCAGTAGCAGTGACTTGTTGTCCACGCTTAAACACAATCAGTCCATTTAGAAATGATTCGAATAGCTGGTTGCTACATTCTTTAGCATAGGTGTTCTCGGTAAAGTCATCTTCTTCATCGGAGGTAGCTTCAGAAGACTCGACTTTCTTCAATAGCAGCTGAACCTCTTCCAAGGATAAATCTTGATGGCCTAATTTGAATATTTCCTGAGTTTCTTCATCTTTTAAATCCAGTGCGTACCTTAATCGTAATAGACGATCATTATTGTTCATGTTTGCGGCCTCATTTCACAAAATTAGATTCCATACGAACAGTATAACAAAAATGAGTTACTGTGATTAAATATATTAGACAGATATTAGATTGTTGAGCCCAACTATAGAACGTCTGTTATGATTAGTTATGTGGAAGAACGTTGGAAATAAGATCATCAAGAAGATTCTAATGACATTTTTCTAATGGATACAATTGGCACTCCTCGAAACTAAACGTAGTCCAGACTATCGAGGTCTGAATCACTGATCAAAATCATTCTGTTTTCTGTTATACTGTATTGGAGTCAACAACTTTAGGAGTGAGTATATGAGTAAGAATAGAAACAATAAGCATAATAATCAGCCCAAGAAAAAGTCTGAGGTGATTCGTAAAGGAACGAAACAGGTCAATAAAAAAGGTACAACGAATTATACAGTGGAAGAGGAGACGACCCTGCTGCCGTATTTGTTGACCGTCATCACAAACAAAAGCCGAAATGCGGTTAAATCTATACTGACTAGAGGTCAGGTGTCGGTGAACGGAGAAGAGACCACTAAGCATAATTACCCGCTTAAACCAGGCGACACAGTCAATATCATGAGCAATCAGGAATCCAAAAAACGTTCTGAATTAATGGGTGTATCCATTCTGCATGAAGATCAGGATCTTATCGTCATTAATAAGGAAGCGGGCATGCTGTCGATTTCTTCAGACGATCCGACAGAACCGACTGCCTATCACCAGTTGAGTGACTATGTAAAGAAGGAACACCCGGACAACAAGATTTTTGTCGTGCACCGTCTGGACCGAGATACATCAGGCGTCATGCTTTATGCAAAATCGGAAAAAATAAAAGAGGCGCTTCAGAAAGACTGGAAGAATACAGTCAAGGAACGTATCTATACTGCACTGGTCGAAGGAGACGTTAAAGAAGAGCAGGGGGAGTATGCATCATGGCTGTCTGAAAGTAAAGGGATCAAGATGTACTCCAACTTGGAAGACAATGGAGGAAAACGGGCGGTTACCCACTTCCGGAAAGTTCTGGGTAACGAGAACTACTCTTTGCTTGAAGTTGAACTGGAGACAGGTCGTAAACATCAGATTCGTGTGCACCTGAAAGAGATGGGCCACCCGATTGCCGGAGACAAGATGTATGGGGCAGAAACTAATCCCCTTAAGCGCCTTGGCCTGCACGCAACGACCCTTGTTCTCGTTCATCCAGGAACAAACAAGCTGGTGCGCTATACATCAGAAGTACCAAATAGTTTCCTTAAACGAGTGAAGTAAAGAGGTTTGTCTATAAAAATCTGAAAAATTAAACCATCCGGATAAGGTGAGCGCCTATTTGGATGGTTTATTCATTACCGAGCCGTGCAGCTGCCAGATTTAAACGTCAGGCAAAAATGCTCAGATATCAATGTAAAGTGAACGATCAATTTGTTAAACTATTAAATAAGTAGAAAATATGAATAATGAACGAAGTAGAGGGGGAATAAAATCGTTTTCATTCAGACAGGTAGCGGTGTTTTATAAAAAATCCATTGCATATGATTTGAAACATGCTACAATCGAAGTACAGCCGAAAAGACGGGATTTTACCCGCCCATCGACTTACTTAGAGATAGACTGTCATCTACTCACGTCGGAAGGGAGGTTTTTTTTTGAAAACACATATGAATGAATTGTGGGAAGACATCGTCGATAACAAGGAAGTGATTATTCTATTATCGTTAGTATGGCTTATTTTGTTTGAACAGTTCACGATTGGAGTTGCACTTTCAGGTGTATTGATGTCGATTTTAGTGGTAATATTCACCGACCGTTTCCTGTTAAAAGGTAACTATGAGCACTCTTACATGATCGGACTGGGTACGCTGGCTAAATATGTATTCCGACTGATTATTGAAATTTATCTAGCTGGAATCGATGTTATTCCTAATATCATTTCCGGTAAAGCAGACGTTCAGATCATTACTTGTCAGACTAAACTTACAGATGAACTGCTGATCGATATACTAGCCAATTCCATCACACTGACCCCTGGGACAGTTACTGTCGAGAAGAAAGGCAGTACACTGCAGGTTCTGGCGCTCAATGCACCTGGAGTGGGTGATGACCCTAGAGTAGTCATTCCACTTAAACTGGAAGATATCCTGTTACGCTACGAAGAAACACTCGATGGAAAAGCGTAAAAGAAATTAGGAAGAGAGAGGAAGTTTAAAAACAAATGGATTTTGATTCAATTGTTTTAGCCATTATCGCCGGCCTGTCTGTTTTCGGACTTGTCCGTGTTCTGGATGGACCGACTATATGGGACCGCATGCTTGGATTCGCACTATTTTCATCCAAGGTCATTGTTGCAGCTGTCCTGATTGGGATTATCATCAACCGGACCTATATGATCGATGTGGCTATCATTTATGGTGTGCTCGGATTTATTGGAACGATAATGATTGCACGCTTTGTCGAAAGAAAGGGTGATGTATAATGACGCAAGTAGTAGAATGGATCGCAAACCTCGTCATTATTATCGGCCTTATTTTTATGGCACTGGGCGTATTTGGGATTTTCCGTTTCAAGGATTACTTTTCACGTATTCTAGTTGCAGCTAAAGTTGATACAGTTGGCTTCATCACGATCATGTTCGGTCTGATGATCAAGCATGGCTTTGATTTCTTCAGCGGCAAGATTATTCTTGTATTGGCTTTATATCTAATCACTAACCCAATTGCTACTCATGCTATTACCCGCTCAGCCCATTTGAGTGGATACAGAATCAAGAAGGAGAGATAGGAGACAATGTTTCAGACATTTATATTATTGACATTACTAGTATTAGCCTGTTTCTCTGTCTTATCTGATAACTTGCGTCGGTCGATCATTTTTCTTGGTGCCTTTTCACTGACGATTGCACTGGCCTACCTGCACTATAATGCACCCGATGTGGCGCTTGCTGAAGCGGCTATAGGGGTCGGACTGTCAACCATCATGTATTTAGTCGCTTTGAAAAAAGTATCAGTATACGACATTTGTTATGTAAATGAAGATGTGGAAACATTCAATGATGATCAGATCAATGAGATCAGAGACTCAATCGTCCGTCCGCTTGAGCTTTTTGTGGAGCGTACAGAAGAGATCGAGCCTCAACTGGCTTATACAAACCGTACACTGGAAACAGTCATGCGCGAGGACGAACATGACTGTCTGATCCACCGTAAAGGTGATCTGACCTATATTTATGGTGATACAACTGACCAAGTTTTCCAGGATATCGTAGCTAACTTGAATGACGTCATTAAAGATATTGAAGATATCCGTGTTGTATTCAGAGATGAGGTGAGCTTAGATGCCCGAGACGAGTAGACTGTTTCATATTGTACGTATCGCATTTGCGGTTATTGGAGCTGGCGTGGTGCTCTTTCTGTTCCTGAATCATTCGGAACAACTGGATACACCTCTGATGGATTACTTTACTGCTGACTTCTTTGCACAGACTGGAGCTCAGAACTCTGTAGCTGCCATATACTTGAACTACCGTGTATTCGATACCTTGTTTGAAGCACTTATGCTGATGGTTTCCGTTATGGAGGTTATCAACGTCTCATGGGCTAACAAACATGCTGAACAGTATAAATTTGAAAAAGATGATTTCAATAGAAAGAACAACTCAGAAATTGTCATCCGAATGGTCGGAATCATTTATCCATTCGTTCTGCTGATCGGACTTTATATCATCATCAATGGACATGTATCGCCGGGCGGAGGATTCCAGGGTGGAGCTGTTCTGGCAACGGCTCTGATCACACGTTATCTTGTTTATCCAAACTTTGATCTGGACTTGCATACGCTCGAGAAACTGGAAAAATTCCTGTTCCTGTCCATCGTCATGACGCCTGTCCTGTATGTGTTTATGCAGCTGCAGCCTGCAGACACGACATTATCTCATCAGATTTACATGGTAACCATGAACTCACTTATCGGACTGAAAGTATTCTCCGGACTGAGTATCATCTTTTACCGATTCGTATTCTACGAAGGAAGATAAATCCGTCGATCTAAGTGAAATTTACTGCACGTTCCTCAACTATTAAAAGAAAGAAGATGAAACCATTGGATTTTATCACTGGCGAAATTGTCGGCATTCTTTTGTTCTTCATCGGACTGTATGGTCTAATGACGAAAAAAACGATTGTTAAAACCATTATGTCCATGTCGATCATGGAATCAGGTATATTTTTATTTTACATTACGATCAACTACACAGATGGCAGTGTGCCCCCAATCGGACAGGCACAGGAAGCTGCATTTGTCGATCCCGTTCCCTCTGCTTTGATGATCACAGCCATCGTTATCGGTACCGGTGTTACAGCGATCGGCTTGACCATGTTTATGCACTATAAACAAAAACATGGCATTACGCACTGGTCGCGTAACAGAAATCAGACAGGAAGTGAACATTAATTGTTAGGATTATTGGTGCTTGCTCCAATTCTAACTGGAGCAATTACTTATCTGCTGAGAAACAGGGCAGCTAAGTTATTTCTATATATTTTCCAAGTGATTTATGCCGGTCTGGCGTTCTATGTCTTCATGACTGTTAAAGAGACTGGACCGATAGTCTGGAACGTTGGCGGCTATACTGACGGCCTAGCTTTAAGTCTGTACGCTGATTCGATCTCAATCTTTATGGTCCTGATGACGGCAGTGTTTTATATTGCATTTCTAGTCTATGTTACGAGAGAGAAGTATTTCAGACCGAGATTCTACTTCCTGTTCATGGTCCTTCAAGGTCTGATGATGGGGTTGTTCCTATCTAGTGACTTGTTCAACATCTTTGTTTTCCTTGAAGTCTCTACAGTTGTCGTATCCATCCTGATCATGATCAATAAAGAAAAGCAGGCAATATATGATGGCATGATCTATTTCTTTGTCAATGTCATCGGCTCAGCTTTTCTTCTCTTCGGGATCGGTATGCTTTACCGTACATTCGGACTTCTGGATATTCGTGCCTTAAAAGAGGCCATGTCCATGCTTGAAAGCCCGAGAGCAGTCGTTCTGCCTTACGGGATGATGATGGTGACTGTTTCACTTAAAACAGCAGTAACGCCATTATTCAGCTGGCTACCGAAAGCCCATGGAACACCTAGTGCGCCACCTGTTGTATCAGCCGTTTTGAGTGGCCTGTACATCAAGAGTGGGGTATACATGTTCATCCGTTTCAACGAAATGTTCAATCCAGTGATCGACATGCATGTCTTTTTCTTCTGGATAGGATTCCTGACCTCCTTGATCGGATTCATCATGGCTCTGGGTCAGAAAGACATCAAACTGATTCTGGCTTACCATACCGTTTCACAGGTCGGTCTAATCATGATGGGGATAAATATGGCTTCAGAAATTGCTTTCTGGGGTGCAGTCTACCACATCTTCAACCATGCTATATTCAAATCTACCTTATTCCTGACTGCAGGAAAGATTTACGAAGAATACGGCACCCGAAATGTCTACAAGATAAGAGGGCTGTTCAGACGGATGCCCTGGGTAGCGGTCGCAACGACATTAGCAATACTAGGTATTACTGGAGCACCATTCTTTAACGGAAGTATTTCCAAGTATATGATTGCACACGGAACGTATGACTATACCGTTACTTTGCTTTTGAACATTATCAACTTGGGAACAACAATGTCCTTCGTTAAATATGCGACTATGCTCTTCGGAAAAAGTCCTAAGAAGGGGACAGCCAAGTCAGACTTCTATGCGTCGACTGCCTGTGTCGTTATGGGTATTGCTTCATTCTTAACTGGAATATTCGGGGAAGGACTGACTCAGTTTTTCTTCAACTATGAAGTACACGTGAACGTTGACGAATACATTCAAAAAGGGATGGTCTATGTGCTGATGATCGTTGCAGGGGTTGCATTCTACAACGGGATCATTAAACACGGGGGGCTCATCACACGAATTGGACATCTGGAACTGACTTTTAATGGGATCATTACATCGATGGTCGGTTACTTCATTGTTCTAATTGTCTATCTGTCTTTAATTCTGTAAATAGGCTCAGTCTCATAAATTTTGATAGAAACGGAGTGACAGGATGCTGTACTGGCTTATTATCGTACCGATCGTTATCGCAGTTATAAATGTAGGGTTTATTCACAGTGATTCAAGAAAACTGATCGTCGGATCACAGCTTGGAATCACAGTTTACGCAACCTATCTGTTTTATCTCGTGCGTACTCAGGGCACCATAATGGACAATATGGGCGGCTATCCTCGCGCCTTTTCTATCACACTTTATGCAGACCGGATATCCATCGTATTAGTCTGGCTGACGACTTTGATGTTTTTAGGCCTGCTGATTTACGCCTATACTGGAGATTATTTTAATACCCAGTTTGGCTTCTTATACTTAACCCTTCAGTCACTGATCATTGCACTCTTTCTGTCCACGGACTTATTCAATATTTATGTGCTTCTGGAAGTGTCGACTGTGGTCGTCGCGATCCTTATCATGTTCAACAAAGACAGGCAGGCAGTATATGACGGTATGATCTTCCTGTTCGTCAGTGTCATCAGTTCAGGTTTCTGGCTCTTTGGTGTCGGGATGCTCTACCGGACATTCGGTCACCTGGACCTTCATGCAATACAGGAAGTCATTACAGAAGTGGAGGATCCGCGTTCGCTTATTCTTCCATTTGGATTTATTCTGACAACGATCAGTCTGAAGATTGCTTTGTTCCCGCTCTCGAGCTGGCTGCCTAAAGCTTACGGCACACCGAGTGCGCCACCGGTCATTCCGGCTATTTTATCAGGAGTATACGAAACTACGGGACTGTACTTATTTATTCGACTCACTGCAATGTTTTCTGAAGTCATTGAACTGAATGCCTTTTTCCTCGTTGTTGGATTTGTAACCAGCATCGTCGGATTCGTTCTGGCTGTTGCCCAGAAAGATTTGAGGCTTCTGTTGGCTTATTCCACAATCTCTCAGGTTGGACTGATGACTGTCGGATTCTCATTCGGCATCGAAGCCAGTTACTGGGGGAGCATGTATCATATGTTTGCTCACTCACTGTTCAAGACTGTTCTTTTCCTGTCTGTCGGCGTTCTGTCGCACCATTACAAAACCCGGGATGTATACAGGATAAGAGGAGTAATGAGGACCTTGCCGGTTACAGGCTTCGCAATTATCTTCGGACTGCTTGGCATCACAGGCGCGCCACTGTTCAATGGATCCATCTCAAAGTACATGATCAGTTATGGCAGTGATTCGCCATATATTCAAGTGCTATTAAATCTGATCACTCTGGGTACACTGCTTTACAGCATGAAATTTGCAGCTATGCTGTTCGGCGAAAATACTCAACCTGACAGCGTCAGGGAAGAGGACAGTACTCACGACATTCCTCAGTGGACGACTTTTGTCTTCGGGATACTCACTCTTCTGACGGGGCTGTTCGGAAATACCTTCTTACAGTTCCTTTACGGATACAACTTTACGATCTACCCAGGTGAATATCTGGAAAAATCAATTATCTACTTGCTACTGGTTCTCGCTGCCTTTGCCTTATACAGAGGATGGGTCAGGGAACGGGACTTGTTTACTAAAATCGGTTATGTCGAATTGTCCTTCAATGCGATGATAACTGCACTTGTCATGTTTTTTATAGGTATAGTCGGTTACATGTACTGGCTTACTTAATTATGGAAATTAGAAAGAAGGTCGCACACTTTGCTTTACCTACTAGTCATTGGGCCGATTCTGGCCGGTATCGTCAATATTCTGTTCAAGAAACGAGATACCCGTCCTTTCATTATCGGAGTACAGATTGCCCAGTTAGCTTATGCGCTATGGATTTTTATCCAAGTGCGTACGGATGACACCATCTTTAACTTCATGTCCGGTGTTCCGGATGGTCTGGCCATTACATTAATGGCTGATATCATCTCATCGGTGTTTGTCCTGCTTACAACGATCATCTTCCTTATGATGCTGCTGTTTGCTTATCACAAGGAATACTTTAACACGCAGTTCGCATTTCTGTTTCTAGTTCTGCAAGGGTTGATCATTTCGTTATTCTTAAGTACTGACTTGTTCAACTTGTTCGTCATGCTGGAGGTATCGACAGTGGTCGTTGCGATCCTCATCATGTTCAATAAAGAGAAACAGGCGATATATGATGGAATGATCTATTTCTTCGTAAATGTCATCGGAACAGCGTTTCTGCTATTTGGTATCGGAATGCTTTACCGAACGACTGGATTTTTAGATATGAGAGCCATCAGTGAAGCAATCGTGGAAGTAGAGAGCCCAAGAGCGGTCCTTCTTCCATTTGCCTTCATGATGACGACTTTAAGTCTGAAAACTGCCGTTGTTCCTTTGTTCAGCTGGCTGCCGAAAGCGCACGGAACACCTAGTGCACCACCGGTTGTCTCTGCAGTATTATCCGGACTCTTCATTAAAACGGGTGTCTATATGTTCATCCGTTTCAGTGCGATGTTCGAACCGGTAATCCAAGTACAGGAAATTTTCTTTGTCATAGGTTTCATTACTTCCATCTTCGGATTCATCATGGCCATGGGGCAAAATGACATTAAGATGATCCTGGCTTATTCTACAGTATCCCAGATCGGACTGATCATGATCGGTCTGAATATGGGATCTGAAATCGCCTACTGGGGCGCACTGTTCCATGTATTCAGTCATGCGTTATTTAAATCTACTTTATTTCTTGCGGCCGGTCAGGTCTATCACCAGTACGGTACGCGGGATATACGCATGATGCGTGGTGTTTTAAGAGCGATGCCTTTAACTGGTTTTGCCCTCATATTCGGAATACTTGGTGTCACAGGAGCTCCTTTATTTAACGGAAGTATTTCCAAGTATATGATCACTTACGGCAGCTATCGCCCGATCGTCCAGTTCGGTCTTAACCTGATAAACCTCGGAACGATTACCTACTTCGTTAAATTCGGTAGCATTCTCTTCGGAAAAGATAACCGACCTGAAGAATCTAAACCACCAAGAGAAGACTTATTGTCCGAACTGCTTGTATTCATTATGGGAGGACTGATTCTTTTGACAGGTGTATACGGACCAGTCTCTATGGATATCCTGTTTGGGTATCAAGTTGAAGTATTTACAGCAGAATATTTTGAAAAAGGGATTGTGTATGCTCTGATGATTCTTGCCGGAGTCGGTATCTACAACGGAATCATCAAACAGAGTGGTCTACTTGACCGGATCAGTCATGTCGAGCTGACATTCAATGCGGTCATCACCTCGATGACAGGCTTCTTCCTGTTCATTGCCGGTTACTTGTATTTAGTGCTTTAACAGATATCAATTGGAAACACCCCGCTGACCGGGGTGTTTTTCTTATGTCGTAGATTAGAAGGATTGTTGATCAGTATTCGCTACTTTTCAGTAGTATCAGCCGTGCAGATTAAATCGATTGCAAGCATAACTACCGTTTCTGTTATTCGAGATACGATGAACTGTAACTAGATACGATTATAGTGACAGCTAATCAAGATGCATAACGGCTGAACTAGAATTAGATGGTTTCTAATGGAATGTCTGAAGATAAGTAGTCAATAAACTATAACTAGACGGCTTTTAGCGACACTTCTTTTTAAGGAGTAAAAATAAACTACAGCTATAGGCCTTCCAGCGGCATCTTTTAAAGCTCTTAAAGATTAAAATGTAACTAGACAGCGTCTAGTTATACCTTATAAAAAATGCGGAAATGAAGGTGTATCTATAAACCGTCATAATGACAGTTTATCAGGCAGTTCAGTACTTAAACTAATTCTATAGAGTAAAATCTATGGTCTTTTCTGGTCGAGTCGAGGCAGAGCGAAATACAAAGCCTTCCTTATCTTGAGAATCACAATACAAGTACAGCTAATCTGTCCCATTATAGTAGTAGATAAGTGATTAATTCTTTTCCGTTTCTTAACGGAAATTAGTCATGTGGTGATGGAAGCGTTATTACATTAAGATGACTATAGATCAAACAAATAGGAAGGAAGGAAGAAACTAACATGATTAAAATTTTATTAGCTTGTTCATCAGGAATGTCAACAAGTCTGTTAGTGCAAAAAATGGAAGCGGAAGCAAAAGAGAGGGGCATTGATGCTGAAATCTGGGCAGTTGCTCAGGATAAAGCTCCGGAAGACATGAAGAAAGCGGATGTCCTGCTTATCGGACCACAGATGCGTTTCATGAAAAAGAAATTCTCAGTCACTGCTGACGAAGTGGGCATTCCACTGGATGTTATCGATCCGGTTGCATACGGTCGCGTTGATGGAAAAGCTGTTCTTGATAAAGCACTTGAACTTACTGGCAAGAATTAAGCCTGACAGGGGATTAGGAGGAAACAATAGTGGATAAATTTATGGAAATGTTAGAAAACATTCTGATGCCGCTGGCTGAAAAGCTTAATAACAACAGGTATCTGAGTGCTCTAAGAAACGGGTTCATGGTAGCTTTACCGATGATCATCTTTGGATCGATCTTCGTTGTAATCGCTAACCTGCCATTTCTTGACCGTGTATTAGGAGAGGACGGCTTCTCAGCTTATCAGGCTGCGCTTGGACCGGCTTCTGATGCAACACTGAGTATCATGGGGTTATTTGTTATTATTGGTATTGGATATAAGATGGTTGAACAGCGTGGAGGGGAGGCCATTTATGGTGGTGTTGTCGCTATCGCTTCATTCCTAATCATGACGCCACAAATAGTAGAAGAAGTGGGTGGTGTGATTCCTACCGCTTCATTAGGTGCTCAAGGGATGTTCTTAGGTATTTTTACAGCATTTATTTCTGCAGAATTATATCACTTATTCGTACGTAAAAACCTGACAATCAAAATGCCTGAAGGTGTGCCGAGTGCGGTATCCCGTTCATTCAGTGCACTGATTCCAGTAACGATTACTTTAACTATTTTCCTGGCTATTCGAATTCTGTTCAGCTTTACAGGATTTGAAACAGTACAAAACTTTATTTATACACTCGTTCAGCAGCCACTGACTGCTTTAGGTAGTGGACTGCCTGCAACACTGATCGCTGTATTACTGATCCAAGTCTTCTGGTTCTTCGGACTGCACGGACAGATCATCGTCAACTCAGTGTTTGACCCAATCTGGTATTCACTGAATGATGAGAACCTGGCTGCATTCCAAGCCGGAGAAGAGTTGCCGCACATCGTGACTAAACAGTTTATTGATACGTTCATCGTAGGTATCGGCGGATCAGGAATGACACTCGCTGTGATTATCTGTATCTTCGTTGTAGCGAAAAGTCGTCAGATGAGAGATCTGGCTAAACTGGGGGGACCATCTGGTATCTTCAACGTAAACGAACCGGTTATCTTTGGACTGCCGATCATCATGAACCCGCTTGTAATGATTCCATGGCTTCTGGCTCCTGTAGTCGTAGCAGCTGTCACATACTTCGCTATGTCTGTCGGCTTTGCACCGAGACCGGCTGGAGTAATCGTACCATGGACCACACCAGCACTTCTGAGTGGCTATCTCGCTACCGGGAACAACCTGATGGGTGCAGTGATGCAGCTGATCAATATGGGTATCGTCTTCGTCATCTGGTTCCCGTTTGTCAAACTGCTTGATAAACAGTACTATGGTGAAGAGATGAGCGCAGCGTAACCGACTAACTAATTTAAATAAAATAGACAGGACGAATTCCCTTCATCGGGAGTTCGCCTTTCTTTTCTTAAAAACAGGGGGAACAACTATGAATGATAAAATGAACGAGATCGCTTTTCAGATCATACTCTTTGCCGGAAACGGGAAATCGAGTGCAATGGAAGCTATACAGGAAGCAAAAGAAGGCAACTTTGATGAAGCCGAAGCAAAATTAAAAGAAGCCGGTGAAGAACTTGGAAAAGCACACGGATTCCAGACAGAACTGCTTCACCAGGAAGCTCAGGGTAACGGACAGGGTGTCAATATTATCCTGGTTCACTCACAGGATCATCTGATGACAGCTATGACCGTCAGAGACCTGGCAGTAGAAATCATCGAACTATACAAATTTAAGTAGGGGGACGTTAACATGACAGTAGAATATCAGTTTCCGGAAGGCTTCTGGTGGGGCAGTGCCGCATCAGCGACACAAATGGAAGGCAGCAGAAATGGCGTATCAGGTGAGACAATCTGGGACCAATGGTTTGAAAATGAACCGAACCGTTTCTTTGACGGGGTAGGGCCGCATCAGACCTCGGATTTCTATAATCGATATAAAGAAGACATCAGCAACATGAAAAAAATCGGTCATAATACGTTCCGTCTGTCTCTGTCGTGGGCGCGCCTGATCCCTGGGGGGCAAGGTGAAGTCAATGAGGAAGCCGTGACTTTTTACAATAACGTCATCGATGAATTGCTGGCCAACGATATTGAACCTTTCGTTAACCTGTTCCACTTTGATATACCGATCGAGATGCAGAACAGAGGCGGATGGGAAAGCAGAGAAGTGATCGCTGCTTATGTGGACTATGCTAAAATCGCATTTGACCTGTTCGGAGACCGAGTCAAGACCTGGTTTACATTCAACGAACCGATCGTACCTGTTGAAGGAGGCTACCTATATGACTTCCATTATCCAAATGTAGTGGATGCCAGACGTGCCATTCAAGTCGCCTACAACACAATGATCGCTCATGCCAAAGTGGTCGATCTGTATCATCAGGAACAGAACGGGAAGATTGGGATCATTTTGAATCTGACACCATCTTATCCACGCAGTCAGAACCCTGCAGACTTGAAGGCTTCTCACATCTGTGACCTGTTCTTCAATAGAAGTTTCCTTGATCCGGCTGTTAAAGGGGAGTACCCGGAAGACCTGATCAGCTTACTTGAAGAACACGGTCATCTCCCTGAGACTCAACTTGATGATAAAGATTTACTTGAAAATAATATTGTCGACTTGTTGGGTGTGAACTACTATCAGCCTCGTCGAGTAAAAGCTAAAGATCACCTGCCAAATCCATACTCACCTTTCATGCCGGACTGGTTCTTCGATAACTATGAGATGCCCGGTCGTAAAATGAACCCATATAGAGGATGGGAGATTTACGAAAAAGGCATTTATGATATAATGATAAAT
This sequence comes from Alkalibacterium thalassium, assembly GCF_900101165.1. GTDB lineage: Bacteria > Bacillota > Bacilli > Lactobacillales > Carnobacteriaceae_A > Alkalibacterium > Alkalibacterium indicireducens. Next base: position 76,557 of record NZ_FNFK01000001.1, read on the forward strand.
CTAAGAGATAATTATGGAAATATTGAATCGTTCATATCCGAAAATGGAATGGGTGTACAGGATGAAGACCGTTTCCTGAAAGACGGACGTATCGAAGACGATTACCGGATTGACTTTATCAGCGGTCACCTGAAGTGGCTTCACAAAGCTGCTCAGGAAGGCTGTAATGTGAAAGGCTATCATTTATGGACCTTTATGGATAACTGGTCATGGATGAACGCTTATAAAAACAGATATGGATTCTACTCTGTCGATCTTGAAACAGGGGAGCGCACAGCTAAGAAGAGTGCATCCTGGTTCGCAGACGTATCTAAACAGAACGGATTTAACGCCTAACTCACACACCAAGCGTAGCTACGGAGATTGCTGCGCTTTTGTGTGTATGCAGACCATTGTCTAAAACTACCAATGAAAGGAGTGAAACCATTGGAATCTCGCACCGACCGCATACTGAAAGAACTGATGGGATCCGACCGCCCACTGACCGGCAGTTATCTAGCAAGCAAGCTGGAAGTGACGTCGCGAACGGTCAGAGAAGACATTAAAGCGTTGAATGATGAGCTGGCTGGTCACGGGGCAGAAATTATAGCCAAACGCGGCAGAGGATATGATCTGATCATTGAAGACAGTGCATCGTTCCGATCATTTTTAAACGAGCTGATTCAGTCATACGCTTCAGAAGAATCGATCCCGACGACACCCGACAGCCGGATCTACTATATGTTGAAACGCCTGTTGTTGTCTGAATCGTATATCAAAGCAGATGATCTTGCAGAAGAAATGCATGTATCAAAATCAACGCTTCAAAGCGACTTGAAAATCCTGCGCAGCATTTTCGAGAAACATGATCTTCAGGTTGACAGTAAGCCCAACTACGGCATGATTCTCACAGGATATGAGCTGAATCGTCGCTTTGCAATGTCCGAGTATTTATTTAACAGGAACTCATCCTCTCCAGATCTGATTTGGATGGATCAGCTGGCAAAGATCGTCGGCTTGTCCAATGATAAGATGAACGAGGTATGGATTGTTCTGCTGGATGAACTGAGAGAAAATCAGATTTCGTTGTCTGACATTGCCATCAACAATCTGTTCGTTCATATCAGTATCGCTTATAAGCGGATCAGTGAAGGCCATCACGTGGCGCTCGTTCAGCAGGAAATTCAGGACATCGAAATGAAAAAGGAATTTACTGTAGCTGAGCAGCTGATCGGTAAAATCGAAGAGACTCTAGGAGTGGATTTTCCTAAAGTTGAAATCATTTATATTGCAATCCATTTGATGGGGACAAAACTGGTAACAGAAAATCAGCTTCATACGAATGATGTCCAGCAGATCATAGACGAGAAAATCATCAGCCTGACCGAGAACATGCTCAATGCTGTTGAAGATCGCTATGCACTTGGAATCAGTGAAGACGAGGAACTCAAACTAGGACTTGGGCTTCATCTGAAACCCGCCATGAACCGCTACAAATTCAATATGAACATTAGAAACCCGATGCTGGAAGACATCAAGAATAATTATCCGCTGGCATTCGAAGCGGGCATCATCGCTTCTCTAGCCCTTAACGAAGAATTAGGAGTGTCGATCGATGAAAATGAAGTCGCCTATATCGCCCTGCACATAGGCGCAGCGATAGAACGGAAGAAAGTCCAGAACCGGCCGAAAACCTGTTATATTGTCTGTGCTTCCGGTGTCGGCAGTGCACAGCTGATCCGATACCGGGTGGAAGCAGAATTCCGATCGCTGATTAAAGTTCTGGGAGTGACTGAGTTTTACAAGGTCAAGGACATCACGTTTGAGGACACAGATTTCATTATCAGTTCAGTTCCAATCAAAGAGACACTTCCTGTGCCGGTCATCGAAGTAAACGCGATTCTAGGCAGCAAAGATCTGGTCAGGATCGACCAGTTCGTTTCTTCCAATAAAGATAAAGTACTGGACTATCTGCCTGAGCGTAATGTCTTTCTAAATAAGTCGCTCAACTCTCAGAAAGAGGTCATCGATTTTCTGGCATCTCATGCTTCTCAAGTCGACAGTCTGCCTGATCATTACAAGCAGCTGATTTATGATCGTGAGGAAATCGCACCAACGGCATATGGAAATATGATCGCTGTGCCGCACCCGATTTCGCCACAATCGAAACAGACCTTCCTGACGATCTGCACATTAAAGCGGCCGATCGACTGGGGCGAACGGAAAGTACAGTTTGTCTGCCTCTTGAACGTCAAGAAAGACAGCCAGGAGAACCTTCGGGACTTGTATGATATACTGGGACGCATCGTTAATGACTCCGCATTGATCCAAAGGCTGTTATCAGCTCGATCGTACCAGGAGTTTATCAGTTATCTTATTACTGACTGATCACGAATAGAAATACCGGGCTTGCCAGGCTGCTGGTGAGCTTTTTTGTTTTTAATATGTTTCAGTGCAGATTTTAGAACGGGATCGAGCGTAATAAAGTTCAGTTAGCAAAACGTTTCTAAACTACATTCTGCAGCTCTTATTATGCACTTCGATTACATTCAGTCTGTCTGAATTGCATTGTTCAAAGAATCAGTGAAGTTCAGATGGACATTTAGGTTTTGAACTACAGTCTATACCTACCAGAATCCACTTCAGAGTATAGAGGAAATCTTAACTAAACTTACTATGTCTGAGGAACGACAATTAGCGACAAGATTTTCTTCCAAACCTTCATTTAGTCCTTCCGACCCATTTAACATACGATCGCCTTCTGATATAATGAATGAAATTAATAAGCATTTATATATCATTTTTTTTAGAAGGAGTGATACAGGTCATGTCTAAAGTTGATAAAACGATTAATTTCTTAAACCTGGCCATAAGAGCAGGGCTGTTTCTGTTTCTGCCTGGGTATTTTCTAATAAATCTAGCGTTTCAAGGTCTTTTTAACAGCTCTTTACCGATGACATTAGCCACATCAATCAGTTATCTTGCACTATGCGTCAAATTACTCCACGATAACTATAAACAGATAGATCAGCATATATCACTGAGTAATAGAGAGAAGCTTGAGAATTACATACGAAATGGGGAATGGGAAGAGTTTGACCGACACGACAATATATTAGTTGTACGGCCGAGATTTGATTCACCCTTTCGATTTATTGTCAATGACAAGGTATCAATCTCGTACAATGAGATGCGTATTAAATTAACCGGTCCATTGAAATATGTGGAAATGATTGAACAATCGGTTACTGGAACTAAAGATGAAAGCAAACACGGATGGACCTCAATGATTTGGAAAGTTGTTGTCTTCACCGTCGTTTCTTTTCCTTTTTTGAGCGAATCCAGGCTGATGTTCAACATCAATATGCTTCGGCACAACGTATCAGCCGACAATAACGAGGCTGAAGTGGTGGAACACGAGGGGGCAGGCAGTACGCCTCAGAACATCAACAATCAGGGCGTGGCGGTGGAACATGGAGAGGATATCTTCTATATTCATAATTATCAGTCACTGATCAGAACTAATCAGGATCTTGAATTTGAACGTTTATTAAAAGCTTCTGAAGAGTCAGTTACATTATCTGATTTGAATATTGCTGGAGACTGGTTGTATTACACAGCTGGACAGGAAATTAGAAGAGTGCGTCTGGACGGATCGGACCGGGAAACCTTATATGATATCGGATATGCCATGAATTTGAACGTGATGAATGACCGCCTGTATTTTATTGATTACTCCGGGAATCACAACTTGTTTAGTATGACTTTGAACGGACAGGATCTTAAGCGCATAGCCGATATTGAAGCTATGGATCTGACTGTCTATGAAGATGAACTTCTAGTCAGTACTTTTGACCAGGTCATGCGATTCAGCCTTGACGGCAGTGAGAGTGAAACAATTATTGAAGAATATGCTTCCAATCTTCTGCGTTTTAATGATCATTACTACTACATCGATTCCGAAGGCTATCTGACGAAGCAGTCCGTTCATTCCTCAACTCGTCGTGTACGGACCCGAGTACTTGAGCGTCCTATCGACAGATATACCTTAACTGACGATGCATTTATTTATGTTCAGGACAGCCACGTCTATTCAAATGTGGACCGCGGACTCTTTATTTCAGATCATGATGGAGAAACTAAAACCAGGATCCATCCCTATGGAAATACTCATAACTTGACGATTATTGGGGATCACCTCTTATTTACACTGGTAAATGATTATTCAGAGAATACCGTCATGAGTTATAACATTACTAGCGGTGAGCTGAATGAGCTGTACGATTAATTATTCCCGTGTGGTTAGATTCAGGAAGCGATTTTTATAGATAACAGGAAGAAAGGTGCTGACGCATGTCAGATAAACACTGCCCATATTGCGGACAAGAAGAAACGGAAGAAAATTGTGGAGAAGCGCAAGCTGCCCGTAAATATATCTGCCAGGTGTGTGATCAGTCTTTTGGTGGAACTAAGGACAGTCCGGAACTACATTGTGACGAAGTCTATTTTTCACATGGTGGTTTTTTCTCCGGCAACCAGTCCCTTAGAATTGAAGAGAGGGACGGTTATGCAGACTTGACTGTTTCTTCACCTTTCAGCGAAACAGAAGGCGGTGACGTGCGCTTCAGGATCATGCTATGTGAATGGATGGTTATCAAGACGACTCTGTTTTATGATCTATTCGTAATGGACTGGCAAGAGGCATACAATGACCCTACTATCCTTGACGGAACGCAGTGGGAACTCAAACTGACTTTCGATGACAGGGAAAGTGTGAAATCTGTCGGATCGAATGCCTTTCCGGCTTTATATGATGACCTCTTGGAGCTATTCACTCCTTACTTCGACCAAGGTGCTTTTGAAAGAGACTAAAAATATTTATAAATATTACACAGACGATGGAGCATAAACTTCATCGTTTTTTGTGCATAATTTATTCACAATAATGGGGAGTATATGAATCAATAAATGCATTAGGTCGTTTATGATATTTCAAAATATCTCGAAACAGATGTCCTTCGTTTGTTGTTTAAAATATATTTCTCTTTGAGACTCCAATCCTCTTGTCAATGTATAAAACGAATAATATACTTAATGAAATAAGTTGGGAGTGAAGATTATGCGTAAGTCAACTGGGGTAAAGACAATCAGGAAAAAAGACACCTTATATGAAGCCGACAAGGTAAACCGATTCAACATCAAACTTCAGAGGGGGATACTTGTTGCTATAGTGGTGCAGGCTATACTGAATATGGGGCTGTCCTACGCACTTGATGTTGCATTATATGTGGGTATTGCACTGGCTATAAGTAACTTCATGTATTACATAAAAATCAATCCGTATATTCAGTCATTCGTAATAGGTTCGGGTGGTGCTTTGGCAGGGCTCATCCTTATGATCAACCTGGGGGCCAGTTACCGCTGGTTCTTCACCTTGTATATTTCACTTGCCATGGTTGCCCTTAACTTCAACAAGACCTTGATCCTGGCCTATACAGTCGTCATGACAAGTGTGATGGTCAGTCTGTTTGCTATCGATCCGCTGGCGGTTCTGCCTTCAGGAGAGACCAGTGAATTTATCTCATTCATGTTTCTCTTCAATGTAACTGTCTTCGTGACCTATTTTCTGGTAAAATGGGGCAATGATTATGTGACGAGTGCCCGGGAGAAAGAACAAGAAGCCCAGCAGCTGGTTGCTAGACTGGACGGTATTTTGTCATCTACGAATAAAAGTGTAGAGGTTCTCGACAGTGGAATAACAGAACTGACGAATAACATGTCCAGCATCACAGATGTCAGTATATCAATCAGTGCTGCTACTCAGGAGATTGCTGCAGGGGTCATGAGTAAGGCTGCCGGCATTCAGAAACTGTATGCCACCGTTAAAAGTAACAGCCAGAATCTAAATGAAGTAAGTGATGCGAGTACCAGAATTGCTTCTAAAGCTAATAGCTCGTTGAAAACTGCTCAGGAAAATCAGGAGTCGGTCCGGTCATCTTTAGAACAGATGGGTACCATCAAACAAGTGATTGACGATGTGGATACAAAAATGACCGCCTTGAATCAGAAGATCGAAAGCATAAAGGAAATATTCGAGGGGCTGATTGCTGTATCTAAACAGACAGAAATGCTGTCACTGAATGCATCGATCGAAGCTGCACGTTCAGGAGAGCATGGAAAAGGCTTTGCTGTCGTCGCTACAGAGATTCGTCAGCTTGCAGATATCTCTAAAGCCAATGTCGATCAGGCTTCCTTACTCATTAATGACATGACAAATGTGAAAGAAGAGACACTGAACGGTGTAAGAGAAGGGAAGAAGGCTGCCGATAAAGGACTTGATCTGATCGACCGTCTGTCGGATAAAGTTGACGAAGCACTGGAATCCTTTGTCCATGTCAAGCAACTGACGGAAACTGAAGCCCGGACCATCCAGTCATTGACTGAGTCGTTCACTTTAACGTAATTCCGAAAGAAGTCTCCCACCTCAACGAATCGGTCGATGATCCAGGACAGTCTGATTGTCAATAAAAATGGACACTATACGATTCCAGTTAAATCGTCTTATAAGAACAAGATTTCAGGAAACATTGTGGACCAGTCAAGTAAAGGGACGACCGTTTATATCGAGCCCTCCGCAGTGACCAAACTGAATGAACAGATTGCCTTGCTTAAATCACAAGAGCAGGCGGAGGAGTATCAGATTCTCGCTGAGCTGACGGGGACTTTCTTTGAAACGGAACAAGCCATCAATGAAGCAATCGAGCTGGTCACACTTCTTGATACCCTGTTCGCCAGGGCAAAATACAGCCGATCGATCGATGGCGTGACTCCTCGTGTAAACAAAGAGGAACGAATCAGGATCAGAAGAGGCCGTCATCCTCTACTCAAAGGAGAGAGTGTGCCGCTGGATTTTGAACTGGGCACAAACTACCGAGGACTGGTTATTACTGGCGCCAACGCCGGGGGCAAGACGGTCGTATTAAAAACAGTCGGCCTTCTGACTCTTATGACGATGTTCGGCCTGCAGATTCCTGCAGCAGAAGGAACAGAGATCGCTGTAATGAACAAGATTTTCGTAGATATCGGAGATCAGCAGGCAATAGAAAATGCCTTAAGCACCTTTTCCGGTCATATGAAAAATATTTCTGAAATTATGACAAAAGTCGGGCGTCACACCCTGGTGCTGTTAGATGAACTAGGAAGTGGAACTGAACCGAATGAAGGAGCTTCTCTGGCTATTGCGATTATGGAAAGCTTGTACAAACAAGGCGCACTGGTTGTAACGACGACCCACTACGGGGAAATCAAGCAGTTCGCAACCGATCACGAAGACATCCTTCCTGCCGCTATGGCCTTCGACCGGGACACTCTGACACCCAAGTATATCCTCAAAGTAGGGGAAGTGGGAGAGAGCCAGGCTTTATGGATCGCCAGAAAGATGGCCATGCCGGACAAGCTGATTAATAAAGCGGCTCTTTATATTCAGAACAAAACCTACTCTACTGAGAAACAGTCTTTCAAACCTGCCAGCCTGAAGCAAACAGGTTCAGCTAGACTGGAACCGTCGCTGCGCTTTCAGAAAGGGGACCGTGTGCTCCTGACAGACCGGGACATCATTGGACTCGTGTATTCTGACGGAGGCGAGCAGACGCTTCAAGTGTTTGTGAAAGACGAGATCCAGGAGGTCAGGCGAAAACGTGTGACACTGAACGCTCGAGCCCGTCAGCTTTATCCGGACGGGTACGATCTGGACAGTCTGTTTACCGACTACCATGTGAGAAAACGGGAAAGAGACCTGGAACGCGGATCGAAAAAAGCGCATAAAGCACTGGATAAAGAGATGCGGAACAGACGAATGAAGAAGTAAGACACTGACCATTAGATAGAATAAAACAGTAAAAGAACATAAAAGACCAGGCAGCTTATTTATTTTAGCAGTCTGGTCTTAAAGTTTATTTGATGGTTATCCACCGATCAACTTGAAAATGTTACTTCATCAAGTAGAGAGGATATGTTTTGGGCACCTGTCAACGATCTTATTAGATCTGCCATCGATATCTTTGGTAATTAAACTGTCGGAGGGGGTTGGTGCCTCAGTTTTAAATGATTCAGTAGAAATTGTTAAAGAGCTTCCTTTACTTAGTTTATTGGTCAATTTGATGTTTACATAGCTGATGTTTTTATATATGATAAAATATGACTATTACCTATTTACTAGTATTATAAAACCGACGTCTTCCTAATAAATGTAACACAATAAACTGTTTTAGAAAGGAGCGGAAAGAGGATTGAAGAAAAATAAAGTGAACAGGATAAAGATTATCACTGTACTTGCATTTTTGAGTGCGGCCATTCTTTCTTTCGCAACAAATGATTTTTCAGTAATTCAGACGGTTGATGCACAGGAGCAAGACTCTTTGAATGATAGTGATTGATCCGATTCTAAACCGGAAACTAAACCAGAATCAGAAGTGGAACCGAAACAGGATAAAAAAGAGGAACCGAAAAAGGAATCAAATCAGAACTCAAAATCTCCTAAGGAAGAAGAATCGAGCTCTAAACCTAAAGATCCTCTGTCTGGTGGATCTGAAGGTAGCAGCAGTGGGCATCCGAGAAAACGGCTCCTAAAGAAACTAATAATCAAAAAAACAATAGCTCTTCGCTGAAACAGGAAGAATCTTCTTCAGAAAACGGCAGATCGACAAGAAGTACTTCACAACCTAACGATAACAATTTCCCTAACTCTTCCATCCTAACAGAGGAAGTAAATCAGGAAACAGAAAGTAAATCAGTTGTAGATGAACCAGAAGATACTGGTCTGGACCTGACCGAAGAAGAAGTAGATTTAGTAGCAGAAGAAGAGGACAGTACGTCAGAAGAAACTCCTTTTGAAGCGACTGTTCAAGCTGATCCACTTGAAATGGAAGACATTAGTTATACCCCGTCTGACGAGGAAGAGACGGACAGAAAACCGGTCCTATTGTCTACTGAAAGTATCCACACTAATCGCTCACACACGGTTGGAATGACCATTATAGGTATGTCCCTCATCGGAATAAGCAGCATCACTTGGTACAGTTTTAAAAAGTCTAATTAAACATAATTATGAAAGTCAAGAGAGACTGGGACGTTTACGTCCAGCCTCTCTTTTTTACTAGCTGTTTTAAGAAGTTCACTGCAAGTTCTTACACTAAGGTCGTTGCGATCACTTATCGCCATTAATCGTTGCCTTTATCAAACGACTGCTGAAGGTCAGTCTTCTATCAACATACAAGGTTGTAGCTGTTTCATAGATGGTTTCTCTGAAGGTTAACCATGGGACTGCCGAAGCCACTTCTTATATTTTCTACCAATAATTTCAATCCGCATTAAGCTATTGATATAGGAAAAAAAAAGCAAGCGCTGATGCGTTTTAATAAGCAATAAAAAGGTTGAATTAAAGCAAAAAGAGTATATCTGACTGCAAGCGATCCTGGTCAAGTCCACTTTTGTTTTACCGGGAGACTTGTGCTAGGTATCCCAGTTGAAGCATCGATTTCTTATTTTTGAATACGTTAACGTAATTCCGAAAGAAGTCTCCCACTTCTAAACGTATGGGTGCGAAGCACCAGTGAAAGTGGGAGATGAATTTCGGTCAAGAGGTTGCTTGAAATGGTTAATCTGTCCTTTTTATTGTATACTATATTCAGTGGTAACTAACCTAAAGGATGTCATATCAGTGGAATTGGACAGCAATAACCATTCAGTCTTCTCCATGTATTACCACCTTGTCTTAGTTATAAAGTATCGAAGAAAAGTCATCACTCCTTCTGTTTCGGATTATGCCAGAGATGTGTTTCTAAGAATTAGTGCAAACTACAATATCACTCTCATCGAATGGAATGAAGATAGAGACCACATTCATATCCTGTTCAAAGCTCAGCCGAATACAGATTTGTCTAAATTCATCAATGCATACAAAAGTGCCAGTTCTCGACTTTTTAAAAAGAACTTTCCAGAAGTAAAACAGAAATTATGGAAAGAAATGGTTTGGTCAAGGAGTTTTTGCTTGTTGACAGCAGGCGGCGCTCCAATTGGAATCATCAAAAAATACATTGAAAACCAAGGCGAAGTGAGGTGACAAATATGTTGAAAGCTTACAAGTACAGATTATACCCAACCGAGCAGCAAAAAGACTACTTCGCCAATTGTTTCGGATGCGCCCGCTTCATCTACAACCAAATGCTCAGCGAAAAAATCGACCACTACAAAGAAACGAAACAAATGCTCCAAAATACACCGGCTCAGTACAAAAAAGAATTTCCGTTTTTGAAAGAAGTGGACAGTCTAGCCTTGGCGAATGCCCAGCAGAACCTGGAAAGAGCCTATAAAAACTTTTTCCGAGATAAGTCGGTCGGTTTTCCGAAGTTCAAATCCAAACACAAGTCAAAAGCGAGTTACACCACCAACAATCAAGGCGGAAATATCCGATTGGAAGACGGGAAAATCAAACTTCCAAAAATTGGTTTCGTGAAACTGAAGCAACACAGAACGTTTGAAGGAGTCATCAAGTCGTGCACCATTTCAATGAACAAGTCGGGAAAATATTTCGTTTCTATTCTGGTGAAATCAGAAGAGGGAAAAATGGAATTCACCAAAAGGAAAATCGGGATTGATTTAGGCCTTTCCGATTTCGCTATCACCACCAACGATTTAGGTGAGGTAAAGAAACACGAAAACCCCAAACATCTGTATAAAGCAGAAAAGCGACTCAAGAAAGCCCAGCGTTCGTTGTCCCGCAAACAAAAAGGTGGGAAGAACCGAAACAAAGCCCGCTTGCAAGTCGCCAAGAAACACGAAAAAATTTCTAACCAGCGAAAAGACTTCTTGCACAAACTAACGAAGAAAATTACAGACGAAAACCAAGTCATCGTAATCGAAACGTTGTCCAGTAAGAACCTGATGAAAAACCGTAAACTGGCAAAAAGCATCGGCGATGCCGGATGGCATGAATTCGTCCGCCAGTTGGAATACAAAGCAGAACAAAAAGGCCGTACAATCATCAAAGCGGACAGGTTCTATCCATCTAGCCAGATGTGTTCTGCCTGCGGACACCGTGACGGCAAGAAACCCCTCCACATACGCCAGTGGGAGTGCCCACACTGCGGAGAACACCTTGACCGGGACATCAATGCTAGTAAGAACCTTTTGGCGTTAGCCAAGTAAAAGATAACCTACGAGGAAGGGACTGCCTTTTGAGCCTACCCACATCTGATTCCTCTGTCTGTACGAAACCTGTGCAAGCAAGAATGGAGTTCGTAGGAAGCCCCCACTTCAAAATCCAAAGGATTTAAGTGGTGGGTAGTTCAAGTGGACAATATTAGTGATTTTTACATCGTATTCTCCTCGCTATGCATAGTAGTCTTGATATACAAACAAGTGGAGTATAATTGAATGTAGAGATGTTTACCAATCACAGGAGGATGATCGACTGATGACTAATAATACAGATAAAATAGAAGCAGGCGTTGCCGCAGTGAAGGTGCTGGAAAGCTGGGGTGTCAAGCAGGTTTATGGCTTGCCCGCTGGATCGCTGAACTCGTGGATGGACGCACTGAAACATGAAGAGACGGCTATCGACTTCGTTCAGGTACGTCACGAGGAAGTCGGTGCACTGGCCGCTTCGATGCAATATAAATTCAGTGGAGAAATCGGTGTCGCATTAGGTTCTGGCGGACCTGGCGCAACTCATCTGATGAACGGACTCTATGATGCGAGAGAAGACGGCGTACCTATGCTTGCTATCATAGGACAGCGAGCTGAGAATGAAATCAACATGGATGCCTTTCAGGAAATGAACCACAACCCAGTGTTCGCAGACGTGGCCATCTATAATCGACGTGTGGCGTATCCGGAACAGCTGCCGAAAATCATCGACGAAGCGATTCGTACCGCCATTACCCGCAAAGGTGTCGCGGCAGTCGAAGTGCCCGTCAGTTACGGCTGGGAGGAAATCGACCGTGAAAGCTGGTATTCATCTGCAAATGCGCACCGGACACCACCTTATCCAATTCCTGAAGAGAAAGATATCGAAGAAGCGGCCAGAATACTGGAGAATGCGAAGCGGCCGGTCATTTATGCTGGAATCGGCACTCGGGGGAATGGGGATGCCGTAATGGCTCTGTCCCGCAAACTGAAGGCACCCGTGGCTGTCACTGGAATTAATTACGACACCTTCCCGCATGACTTCGAAGCACTCTTAGGATCAGCCAACCGGGTCTCTAGAAAACCGGCAGTAGAAGTGTTCGACGAAGCGGACGTTGTGTTGTTCGCCGGTAGCAATTATCCCTTCACCGAAGTGACAGGTGTGTTCGACCACGTCGATAAATTCATCCAGATCGATATCGATCCTTACAAACTAGGGAAGAGACACCCAGTCGACGTTGCCATCTTAGGCGATGCCGGTTCAGTCATTCGGTCCATCACGGACAAGGTTTCAGAAAAACCGGAAAGCGCCTGGTACCGTGCCAACCTGAATAACATCAAGAACTGGGCTGCTTATATCGATAAGCTGGAAAACAAGAAGGAAGGTAAGCTGCAGATTTATCAGGCTTACCAGGCCATAAACCAGGTAGCAGATGACGACGCCATCTATTCCATAGACGTGGGGAACACCACCCAGACTTCCGTACGTCACTTGAAGATGTCACCTAAGAACATGTGGCGGACATCAGGTGTGTTTGCGACGATGGGTAATGGGCTGCCGGGTGCTATTTCCGCCAAAAAATCCTTCCCCGTCAGGCAAGTGTGGGATCTGACAGGAGACGGAGCATTCTCAATGGTCATGCAGGATATCGTCACGTGCGTTCAGTACAATTTGCCAAGCATCCATGTCGTTTTCTCAAATGAAGAGTATGCCTTCATCAAAGCAGAGCAGGAGGACACCAATCACTATTACTATGGTGTCGACTTCCAGTCCGTCGACTACGCGAAGATAGCCGAAGCTCAAGGGGCTGCCGGACTGACGGTAAGTGAAATCAGCGACCTGCATGACGTCTTCCAGAAAGCTGTCGATCTAGAAAAATCTGGAAAGACTGTAGTCGTCAACGTGAAAATAAACGACGACCGTCCGATACCGGCTGAAGCACTGAAATTAGATCCAGCCTTATATCCAGAAGAAGAGATTCGCGCATTTAAAGAACGGTACGAAGCAGAAGAACTCGTTCCATTCAGTCAGTTTCTGAAAGATGAAGGGCTGGAGTCATTCGTACAGCAGCGTCAAAGCAAATCTACACAGAATTACTCTAAGGTGGATGCTGAGGAGCAGATTTGAATAGTATTATTAAGAATCAGCAGTAGTTAAGATTACCAATGAAGCGATGCAGTTTAATTAAAAATACAATTTTTCTTTCTATGAACTGATAATAAATAAACAAACTTAACGCCCAACTTGTTTCATTTTCATTTGACTTATATGAAACAAGTTGGGCGGTTTTATTATAGGATTATTTGCTATAAGTATATATGCCCGTTATTAATCGATGCGTATCAGAGAAATAATAGCTACTTGCGGTTCTCTAAATTCTATTGTATAGAACGTTTATTATTTTGATGTTTTTTGCTTTTTAACCACATAGCATCCCTTTATTTTTAAACAAAACTAATATATACTAAATAATAATTTTACATATCGAATTAGTTAACTATCATAGTGAAAAAAATTAGGAGGATGCAAACATTGACCGATAAAAAGACGTATTCACTCTCTATTTATTTACATAAGACTACAGTAGAAGATTTTGAAGATTGTTTAGATACAAATATTGATAAAGATAATGATCATTTTCAAGAATTTAAAATTGACAGAAAAAAAGTAGGCACTAAAGGGAAAATTTATATATCTTATTCATCGGGCACCGTACCTGATTGGGGTAATGATTTACAAAATTTTTTGACAGAAGATGAGAAAATTTCTTTAGGAGAAGGAAATACTAATAGAGGTGTATTGATTTTAAAAGTTGATAAAAGGTTTATGAGCGTTACTTTTGGATATGGTAAACATATGCTTGACGCTTCAACTATAATTCAAGATTTTGGAATCAAAGTTGCTGCTAACATGATAGACTCCTCTCAAATCAAAAGTTTAAGCTCACTAAATATTGAAGATATTGTTATTGATATACAGAGACAGTCTTCTTCATACAGTAATCAAAACCAACTTCAAGTCGATACTTTTCGAGATATTTTAAAGGAAGTTGCTGGAGCACCCAGCAGAAGAGCAGGCGATTCTTCACCTAAATTTATTGCGGGAACTGATTCATTAAAAGCTACCAAAAAGATGGAATTGATGTCACTACTACCAGATTTAAAGTATTATTTGGACCAATACTATAAAGATAATTACAAAAATAACAACTTTAAGTGGTTAGATAATGTTACTAGAGTTAAAGATAGTATATTAAAAGATGATCTCGACTTAGTATTAGAAAGAGCTATAATCAAGAGTGAAAAAACTATAAATATATCTGCCAATAGAACTTTAAATTGGAACAACGTAGAAGGATTTTTTTTGTCCGGTATGAGAAAGAAATTAGATAAATCAAATTTTGACATTAATATACAATATGATGAATACTTCTCCAACCTAAGATGTAATTCGACAGTTGATATTATAAAAAAATTAAAAAGAGACAATTTACTATACTGGGATTCAGAAATTGATGGTTTTAGAAAAGTTTCAAATGTATACCAAGGTATTAATTTTGAGTGCTTATTAAAAGATACTAAATATTTGCTTACTCATGGAGAGTGGTTAAGAGTTGATCCTGACTATTACAAAGAAGTACAAAGCCAAGTAAGCGATATTGAAAAAGAAACAAGCGTTAAGCTTATTCCTTTTGACAAGAGAAAAGCAGCAGATAATGATGACAAAAAATATTACGAAAAGCACTATAATCGAGACTTAGCAAATTCAAATAAAGACTATTATTTACTAGACAGTAAAAACTTCATGGTTCCCGGATTTGGTAATAGTAGCATAGAGCCCTGCGATGTCATAACTAGGAAAAAAGAATTAATTCACGTTAAAATACTTAACGGATCTTCTAGTATGAGTCACCTGTTAGCTCAAGGTTTAGTCAGTGCTCAACAATTAGTACGATCTGATTTTCAAGAACATATAAATAAAGAAATTGGTTTGGAAGGAGAAAACGCACTATTAAAACCAGGGGATCAACTTAGTGAATATAAAGTTGTCTTTGCAATTATCTCAGATGACTCAAGAGATATATACAATATGCTTCCTTTTTTCACTATGGTAAATCTAGTTAGAACTGTAGAAAATTTACGTCAAATGAATATAAAATACTCAGTAGCGAAAATAGAAGTTATAGAATGAGATAGTAACTTTAAATGTTATCTTTATATATAAGAGTGGTTATGTTGTATGTCAAAGAATTTAACCACTCTTTTTTTATATCTTCAAGTAATATATACTAATAGTTAAAGATAATCACTGAATTTAAAGGAGCAAGACCACTTATGGCTAAAGAACAAACTAAAACAATTTACCAATCTTTATGGAACAGCGCTGATATCTTACGTTCAAAAATGGATGCAAGTGAGTATAAGAACTATACACTAGGATTAATTTTCTACAAGTATCTTTCAGACAACATGCTTCATCACGTGGCTGAACTTCTTGAAAAACAAGTCAATGATTTAAAAGAGGCTCAGGAAGTTTATACAGAAGCCTTCAATGATCCTGAAATAAAAAGTGACTTGATCGATGAACTAAAATTCGATTTCTCATATGTAATAGAACCGGAGTTAACGTTCACTGCTTTGATGCAATCCATATACAAAGGTCAATTCCAGCTGGAAGATTTGGCTCAGGCATTTCGTAATATCGAGCAAAGCAGCGAATTATTTGAAGACTTATTTGAAGACATAGATCTCTATTCCAAAAAGCTAGGCGCATCTGTACAGAAGCAGAATCAGACCATTTCAGCTGTGATGAAAGAGCTTGCAACCATAGATATGGCTCACCAGGGGGATGTCTTAGGCGATGCTTATGAATATTTAATTGGCGAGTTTGCATCTGACTCTGGTAAAAAAGCCGGAGAATTTTATACACCTCAGCCAGTATCCACCTTAATGACTCAAATTGTTCTGCATGGTAAAAAAGACAAAAAAGGGTTCACCGTATATGAGAGAATCATTCAGAAAATGATACAATTTAATAAAGCCCAAAGGTACTGTGCATAGGGGTATGCAAAGTGCAAAAAGGGTATGCATTACATGGAGCCGGGATATGCCGGTTATTTTTATATCGAGAATTAAAAGACTTACATTATGATTACGTTTGAAAGAGGTGGTAATGTGAATTTAATCAACGAGATTAATACGATCATTATAGAAGTATCTTCTGTTTTAGGAAAGCCAATTGAAAAACATAACTATAAAATAATTGACAGAGGTATCCCGCACCAACCAAAGACTCTCCCTATTCAATCGATGGGGATTTACACATTTTGGTATGATGGAGAGTTTCTAAAGATAGGGAAAGCTGGACCTAATAGCAATGCTAGATTTTTTAGCCAACACTACAATCCTAGATCAGCAAAAAGCACATTAGCAGCTTCAATTTTAGAAGATAAGGCAATGCAGGGAAAAGGCATTAATGAAGGTAATGTAGGGCAGTGGATAAAGAACAATTGTCGCAGGATTGATATTCTGCTAGATTCTGATTTAGGAATATTCTCTTTAGAACTAATAGAAGCAGCATTACACTATAAATATGAACCTGTTTATGAAGGGTTTGCAGCACAAAGAAAAATTCATAAAGTATAAATAATATCGACCATAGAAAAGGAAACTCAATATTCGGAGGTTATTATAAGGGCATTATATTTGATTAAGTATGGAAAGGAAGAGCACCTAAAACAAATTGTTGATGGTTTTCTTCGATTTTCTCCATCACAGACGTACGTGGAAATGGAAGAGCTGCTCCACAATAAGGGTCAAGGTGATCTTCTGGATGGAAAAATGAAAATAAGGCTTGAGAACGCTAAAATGTACGATCCAGATACTAATGAGCTGAAAGGAGAAATTCCAAATTGCGTAGCTACAATATCAATTCAGGATGTGAATGATATGCCTATATTTTGTATCTCTCATTATGGAGTTGATGATACCAAAAGTTATAAAAATATCAGATCCTATAAAATATCTCTTTGTCCGGACAAATTGAACTATATAAAGCAGGATTTTCGTGAGGCAACACATGCGCTAATAATTCTTGAACCAGATAAATTTATAGCCGGAGTCCAAGCGATCAAAGGTCCTCAAATAATACACGATCAGATACGCTATTATGATTATGAAAGTAACTCGCTCCAAATGTATATGTATTTAGCCACAGGTAATACGGAGAATAAGTTTAATGAGAAGTTGACACTAACATATGAAAACAGATATCGTCATTTATTATGTAAAGATATAGATTTTGAAAAACAGCAAGAGTACCGATTTATTGTGTTGGACGAGTTGATTACTGCACCAATTTTTTACCAGCATGAGTTTGTATCTGAATATTTAATTGTACCAATTGATAGTTTGGAACAAGAGATAGATATAAAATTCTAGGTCTCCTCTTAGACTTGTTCTGTTAATGATGTGTGGTTAATTTTTAAACATGGTATTAATGAAATCTATAATTTGGAAAAAACCGCGAATTACAATAAAGAAATAATCAGCATAGACAGTGATAGATAAGCGCTAACATTTATTCTTTTATCGTAAGGTCTGCTTGTGGTGGGTTAGGATAGATTTCATTTATCAACATTACCAGAGCTTCGTTCAATTCATACCGTTCAATTTTACCTCGATACTCCAAATCACGCATGTAATCAATTGCGCTATCCATGTCTTCAAATAATCGATTCTCTCGTTTCGGCATCATTGATGTAAGATAAAGATCATGAAGGCTATTAAAAAAATTGGAGAAACCCTCAGCGGTAAGAAACTTGTTTAAGGACTTTCTATTATCTTCCCACATGTAGCTGCTATCATTTTCAGGATGTGTAATTTCCATGATGGCTTTCAAAGCATCCCCACTTAAGCCCGTGAAATTACATGCTTTCTCCAACGAAAATGAGTTTTCATCAGTTTCACCAATTAGATATCCAATATTTACATTAAAGAAATCAGCAATGAGAACTAAGGTGTCAAACTTAGGAAAGCTAACTTCTCCGTTTTTATGGACAGCTCCGATATTCAACCATCCGCTAACAGCCTTTTGTCCATACCTAGTTCCGTATTTGGTATTTAATGCTTCCGCTAGAGAGGATTGAGTATACCCCCCAGCTTCCATGCACTTTTTCAATCTTTCATTCCAGAATTTCGCTTTTTTCCTCAATAAGTCGTCCATGGGATAAAACACCTCCTTTAATATATATATTATGTCATTTATAAGTCTTGTGCAACATAAACCATAATGATAATATTTAGTTATAGAAAAACCAGTAGAAAATCGTGGAGGTGCAGACATGGATATTCAATCAAGAGCAAACCATACTATTGACGGAAACATAAATGAGAATAAGAAGAAAAGCTTTATTGAAAAAGCTAAAGAACATAAGAAGGAAATAGCAATTGGGGCAGTGGCTATACTTTCAGTGGTGACGATTGTGCTTGTTGTAAAAAACAAGGCTACCATAGAAGCAGCCATCAAATCAACACACACTAAGGGTGGCCTAGCAAATAGTTTAAAAGGTAGAAATAATGTTGCTCCAACAATATCAGAAGTAACCCCTACAAACATTCCAAGTAATACTCCAATTGTAGAAATCAATGTCAGGGGCCATATTCGAAATCTCCCTGAAGGTTGGAACCCCTCGGCAAGTAATAAAGAAGTTGCAAGAAATTTAGGGTATTGTTTAGACGAACATCAAACATGGGTAAATCCTTATACAAAAATAGCAGCTTAAATTGCTAAGGATAAGCGTACAGTGAATTGTCGTAAAAGGGGCAGAAAGGATGGTCAAATGAAAAGAAAGGAAGTTTTATATGCACTTCGAGCAGGAGAATTTGATGGTATAAGTCATTCATATGAGCCATATAAAGGGTATGGGAAAAACAGTCATCAGTTGGAAATGAGTGTCTCTGGCGGAAGTATTGAAGTCACAAAGGTTACAACAGGAAAATCCTTTAACGGGAAGGAAAATGAGAGATGGGAAGATAGAACACCTGAAGTATTAAGTGATTCCAAGGCGTTAGATTTTATTGAGAGTCATCCTTACTACTTTTCACAAAGAAGACCCGATTTGTTTTAGAACGAAATGTGGAGCCTTAATAGAAGAAAAACAGCTCGCCATAGTGCGGGCTGTTTCGCTGTAAAATGTTAGATATTTATTTCTGTCCCGTTCTTGAAAACAAAATTCATATCGTCGGCGCTATTGACTGTCACGTGCTCAATCATACTGTGCCAGAGGAGTGGATCAAAGTCTGTGAGCAGTTCATCTTGCTTCTTAAGTTCGTCGAGAAAAGCTGTCATTGTTTGGCGTCTGGTTACTTTTTCTTTAATCTGCCCGGATACATTTTCTAAATCTTCTTTGGTAGTGTCAAACCTCTGTACCAAGCCATCGTATCTTCGTTGGTACTCTCCTTGATCTAAGGCAACATTGGCGTTTTCATTAATGCATTGTTGTATCAGCTCAGTGACAATCTCCATTTCATTCTGAAGCTCGGCCTGTTTGGTTTCTAAGGGACCAGTGTCATAAAGAATATCCTTCATGGATTCAAAGTTTGCTATGATTTCATCTTTGTCTTCAAGGAGCTTATTAGCAGCCTTCACGAAGAGCTCTTTTAGAGTATCATCATCAAGGTGGGGAGTGGAGCATTTTTCCTGTCCTTTGAACTTGTGGTTACATTGCCATACTGTGCGTCGATATTTGCTGTTTGAATGCCATACCTTTGAACCGTACCAGCTTCCACATGAGCCACATTTTATCTTGCCAGAGAATATATGAACACCGCTGTGACGATTGTTTGCAGGGGTTCTCTTTTCTAACTCGTTCTGGACCAGGTCGAAGACCGCTGGCTCAATAATCGCTTCATGGTTATTTTCAACATAGTATTGAGGAATTTCTCCCTCGTTGGCTTTCTTCTTTTTAGTAAGAAAATCTACGGTGTAGCTTTTCTGCAAAAGTGCATCTCCTTTATATTTTTCGTTTGTGAGGATGCGCTTGATGGTGCCTGCGTTCCACTTATCTTTCTTGGCGGGTGATAAAATCCCCTCTGCTGTAAGCTGCTTGGCAATACCGTAAGGAGTCATGCCTTGCAGGAACATGCTGAAGATCCTCTGGATTATGACTGCTTCATTAGGGTTCAAGACAAGGTTGCCATCTTCACCCCGATCGTAACCGAGGAAGTGCCCGAAGGGAACTGTAACCTTCCCGTCTGCAAATCTCTTGCGCTGTCCCCATGTGACGTTCTCTGAAATGCTGCGGCTTTCTTCCTGGGCAAGGGATGACATGATGGTGATTAGAAGTTCGCCTTTAGAATCTAAGGTCCAGATATTTTCCTTCTCAAAATAGATTTCGATTCCTTTCTCTTTCAATTGTCGAACGGTTGTGAGGCTGTCTACTGTGTTTCTTGCAAATCGGCTGACTGACTTGGTAACGATAAGGTCAATCTTTCCGCTTAAGGCGTCCTGGATCATGCGCCTAAAGCCTTCACGCTTTTTGGTGTTGGTACCGGATATCCCTTCATCGGTATAAACCTTCACGAACTCCCAGTCGTCTCGACTCTTAATAAAATTAGTGTAATAATCGACCTGCGCCTCATAGCTTGTGAACTGTTCTTCGCTGTCGGTGGATACGCGAGCGTAGCCAGCTGTGCGGCGTTTTCTTTGCTCATTAATTGGCGTGGAAGAAAACTGCCTGAGTGTAGCAGGTATGGTTTTAACGTTTTTAGTTGTCTTTGTTCTGCTCATGTTTTTTCCTCCATGCCGCTTTCATTTTCTCAGCTTGCCTTTTTTTTCTTTCCTCTGACCAGGCGGGTTGTCTGCGTTTAAACTGCCATTGTTTTGTGATCTTACTGCCATCCTTCAGCTGAAAGAGAAGTTCTGTGTTGGAAACAACAGTGATGCTATCAACTTTTTCTTTAAAGATACCTTCATCAAATTCTTTAATGGAAAGGACATCGCTAGATATAGTTTTTAACATGTTCTCTTCCAATCCGCTGTGGCCGCAATCTGTGTGAGGGGGACAGCGCCAATGGTGGGCCTTCTGACCACTTACTCGGGGGCTTGTGTTTCTGCGTAGGTTTTGCTCGCACTTACTGCAGTTTATTTTTCCGGTGAAGCAAGTGATGTTTCCAGAGCTTCTTGGGTTCTTCTTGCTGTAGGCTGATTTTGCAGCGCGAGCTTCCGGTGTCCACCAATCCTTCCTGGCCGTGGATTTCCAATGTTGAGGAATAACGCTACCGTCATGTAAATGAAAGATGAGTTCATCTTTTCCATTCACCACAACTTTTTCGACTTGATCCAGGAAAAAATCTTCATCAAATTCTTCCAAGCCGAGTACCTGGGCACAGGCACCTTGGAGTATCTTCTCTGGGATGTTTTTGGCGCTGCACTCTGACACGCCTTTACGGTCTTTAGTCTGGCAAGTCCAAATGTAATAAACATCACTTGAATGCTTGCTTTGTCTTTTGCCGCTGCGTCTATAGCTGACACCACAGTTTCCACACTTTATCTTGCTTGTAAAGCAGGTGGTGTTGATAGATGGATTTGCGAATACCCCCAATTCTCTGCGTCGTGCGATTTCAGCTTGTACCTTTTCATAAGTTTCTAAGTCAATTATTGCTTCGTGAGAATCTTCTACCCAGTACTGAGGTAGTTCTCCGTTGTTGGGCTTTAACTTGTGTGTGATATGGTCCTCAATAAAACCCTTTTGTAAAAGCATGTTACCGGTATACTTTTCATTCTTAAGGATCGCCCGAATTGAGGTGTTTGAAAAACGTCCACCGGTATATGATTTGACACCCATTTCTTCAAGCTGTACTTCTGTTTGTTCGGCGGACATTCCTTTGAGGAAATTATCATAAATCAGCTTTACAATCTTGGCCTCCTCTGGCTCAATAACAAAGTGCTCTCCATTCCAGCGATAGCCATAAATACAAAATGAATTAGGCTTTCCTTTTTGGAAATTCCTTCGAATAGCCCATTTTACATTTTCACTTGTGGAGCGGCTTTCTTCCTGGGCAAAGGAAGCGAGGATGGAGAGCATCAGCTCACCGTCACCACTCATTGAATTGATATTCTCTTTCTCGAACCTTACCTCAACTCCGATGTCTCGAAGGTGGCGTACTGTTTGCAGTAGATCTACGGTATTTCTAGCAAATCGCGATATGGACTTGGTTAGTACAATATCGATTTTGCCAGCATCACAATCTTCCAGCAGTCGCTTGAACTCATCCCGGTCTTCAGTCGTACCTGAAATCCCTTCATCTGCATAAACACCAGCATATTCCCATTCACGATGAGTCTGGATGTATTTGCTATAAAAGCTGACTTGCGCTGAAAGAGAGTGTAACGTTCTGCCTTTTTCTTCGGAAACTCTCGCATAAGCAGCAACCTTTTTTCTTGTAGGCATTACCGGAGCGGAAGGTTCGATTTTATTGATTTTCCGCATAAACTCACTCCTTTCAACACTATACATCACTCTAAAAGGCTATGAAGTCAAGTTAATGTGAGAGAATAGTGTACCTAGTAAGGGCTTGTATTTTTCAAGAAGATACTCATCGATTAAGGCAAATTCCTCGGGGGTAATTATGCTTTTTTCAAGCATGGATTTTGCAATAGAAAGACTTGATTGGTATTGCTTTTCAGCTCTGAATTGATCGTCTGTCATAGTACATCACTGCCTTTGAAGCGGTCGTTTATATAGCAGTCATGGGAACAATACTTTCTCTTTGAATTGCCATAAGCGGTAAAGGAGCAACCGCAATAAGCGCAGGTGAAGGAGTAGATGGCTTTCTTATTAACCTTGTCCTGATTCGAGTTCCACCATGTAATACGACAATCTTGGTTACAGAATTTCAATTTCTTTTTTCCTGAGATCTGTATAAGCTCTTTACCGCAGTGTTTACAGTATTCCTTATCGGGAGTAACTGTAGCTGAGTGATTGGCCTTGATCCCTCCTAACTTATTTCTTTGGCAGTGGGAAGTAACAGTACTTTTTGAAAGACCTAGGGCTTGAGCGATTGTTGCATACCCGAACCCTTTAGCCCTAAGGTCAGCTATTTGATTTTTTTGTTCTCCAGTCATTATTAATCCTCCAATCGGAGGGTAGAAATCCCTCTCACCATTCACAGGACAGAAGAGAGCATATTGAGTACTGAAAAATAAAAAAATGCCGCCAAGTGCAAGAAAAGCACCTAGCGGCAAAGAATTAATTATTCAGTTTTGATAAAGGCATCTGTAAAGCCTGCAGCTTTTACTTTGGCCAGCATAGCATCAGCATTGGACTTGACGCTGTAAGCCCCGACCTGGACCCTGTAAAGCTTCTGAGGCGGGGGAGTGGAAGGAGTAGGAGCCGTCAGCAGCTTTTTAACATCAGCCCTGAAAGTATCCATACTCTTACCATGCCTAGAAAACCAGTGACGAGGATCTCCGTGATTGCTGGCGATTTTCTTCTGATAGCCCTCGTAGTGGCCAATGATGTCTTTCTCTGTCAGGTCATAGAGTTTACAAAGGTAAGCACAAAGCTCCGTGGCTTCTTTATAAACTGTATTGAAATAAGAGGCGTCGGACAGGTTGTCTTCGCAGATTTCAAATCCGATGTGACTGTTGTTGGCGTCACCACCTGCATGCCACCCTCTATGATCCCATGGCAGGGTCTGATAGGTAGCGACGGTTCCATTTTTAAGTTTTCCGATAAAGGCATGGACACAGACTTGTCTGCCACTTGGTCTATGCTGGTTCCAATGATTGTTGTACTGGTTTTCTCCCAAGATGCCATCATCTGGACCAACGTATCTACGTAGATATGGATTGTTAGCTCCGGTGCTGTGGACCATAATGCCCTTGGGCTTGATTTTTCTACCTGCTTTATAGCATTCATTTTCTGTAAAGATAAGTTTTTTTAGGTTCATAGATTTTCCCTCCTACGATTTGTTGCAATCTATAGATAAATAAAAAAACCACAGGCTTGGCCTATGACGCTTCTACTAGAATAGGTATTCTTGATCAGTTATGTCGTCTTCATTTAAATCTCTTGTCTCATTTTCTTTCCCGCAAACCGGGCATGTGCCATAATAATCTCTAAATGTTAAACTTCCTTCTAAGTGCATTAAATACTTCACTAAGATTAACGTCGCACCACAATGGCATTTGATTTTGGTCACTTTCATCCCCTCCAAAAGCATTATGCGAAGGGGATGACATTTTATACAGCTAATCCAGTTTTCCTTCATTAAAAATCTGATCGCTGTTTTCATGCCAAAAGAAGTCTAGAGTTTTGTGGCAGCATGGACATTCCTCTTGATAAATCCTGATTACCATTTTGTCACTGTTGAGTATTTTGTAATTGATGACACATAGTGGCTCCTTGCAATAACTACAATTTATAAATACCATTTGAACACCTCCATAACTTACATATGCAGAAAATGTTCAAATGGCAAAATCATTTATTACTTTGTTCCATCTTTATCTCCACCGCCTTTGAGTTGTTCCAAAACATCGCGGAGCTTTTCTGGAATAGGCAGTCCAAGTCTTGTGGCATTTTCAATGATGCTGATTCCTTCATTGGATAGGTAGAAGAAAATCACTGCTGTTCTGATAATGCTGCCATCACCGATAATATTTTGGTCAATAATGTGCGCTACACCTACTAATGCAAATATCAGCACCTTTTTAAAAATCCCTCTATATCCAATCTCGCTAGAAAGTACTCTGTCCACAATGGCACACATAATACCCGTAACATAATCAATGGCAACAAATGCAACTAGTGCATACAGAAATCCATCAACTCCTCCCAAAAACCACCCTAAAAATCCACCTAGTGCAGCTAAGCTAAGCTGCGTCCAGTTCCATATTTCTCTCATCTTTATCCTCCTTTTAAAAAACTTCTAACTGAGCCATCGGGCACCTAAGAAATCTTTTCTATACACCTTTCCAAACTTCAGGAAGGCTGTTGTAATCACTAAAAGTGCTACTGAACGTGTATCTATTATCCTCTGGAATCCCTAGCCCGTTTATAATGCTCATTGCTTCTCTATGCTGTGATGCCCCTATCCCGTTAAATGACTGACTAAAGGCAAGCTCAGGAATCTCATCTAGTCTAGGGAATAAAAACATGCTATTTACCACAAGATTTGTACACTGGAAAAATGCAAATGAAAATAATGAATGCCCAGAAGTTCGAAGCCTCTGGGGCATTTGAAATACACCATTCATACTTACCTCGGGACAACCTGTAAACAAATAACTACAGAAAAAATTACCTGCAGTTATTAAAGATTGAGGCAACTGAAACTTCTCTCCCATTTGCAAGCGCTGACAAGATGAGAACATGCCCATCATAAAAAAGTTGCCAACAGTTGTGATTCCTTCCCAACCAACGAAAGAAGTATCATGCATATTTCTTAAAAAGCGACAGTTGATAAAGGTTTTGGTCCATTCATTGTCAGGTGCCTGGAAATTCTCTAGCTGATCTACAGTCCGAGTCATATTTGGGGATATATCCATATCAACACCAATCAATAAATACTTGTTGCCTAAGCTATCGTGAGGGGCATCTGTAAACTCAGAATATCCAAAAGCAGATGCCCAAGAAAATCTCTCACTATTTGGTCTAATGGTAATTTGATACTCTCCTGCAGGGTAGGTATGGTTTGGGGCATTTACAGAAGAATCCATTGATGAAACCCCTTCATAAATACCACTTGTACCATCTCCCCAGTCCACACGCCAATCAAAGGGTCTTCCAGAAACCTCTCCTCCTGAGATAGGAACATAATAAGTGAAGGGGACGTCAGAGTAGACATACAATACAATCCTGTTATTCCGATCACTCTCTTTATAGGCTTGCATCTTATGGGCGTAGCTTTGATGTCTTGTTACGATGGGAAACAAGCAATGGGGATTTTCTATTAACAAATACAACCATGCGCTGGATACCACGCTGGGCCAGACATGAAACTCCCACGGAAGGCTGGCATAAGTTTTTGTCGTATAAATAACGCCACCGGGGGAGTTGTTGCAGTTTTGAAGATCAATTGTTGCATCTAAAAATCGTTTAGCTTCTCCAATCTTTCCTAAAGAAATGCATAAGGTTACATACCCCAATGTGCCTTCTGTCCAAACAAGTTCTGGTGCTCCATCATAACTGCCGCCTCGACTGCTATACGGCTTGAATCCCTCGGTCACCCCATCTAAAGAATAGGTTTGATTATAGTACTCAGGTTCACTACTTTGATAAATGTTTTCATTTATAACCAGGTATTCATCCAAGGTAGTTTCTCTGCATTTTGGTGGAATGATCGCAGGACTCAAGATGGATAGTGCACTCTTTCCAGCCCACGTTGTACAATCTAGAGCCCAAGCCTCGTCCACTCCTTCAGCGCTGCAGCCTTGATAGAAGCGCTCATTATCAGTGTCATATAACGTGAGCACCAACTGTTCCTTCATCTTATCCGCAGCTACTTTATATTTTTCTTCCCCCGTAAGGAGTGATGCTCCGTGTAAAGCCTGTAGCGCACTACACTGATGTTCCGTGGAACACCATCTAATCTCCGTAGGATCGTAACTGTAATCATCCATGTTATAGGACCCATAGCCACCGGTTAAAAGTCCGTACCTTAGATCATCTCGATTGGTCACTTGCCTTGATAAAAGCCAGTCAGAAGCTTTAGTGATCATTGCCATAAAGGAACGATCTCCAGTAATAAGTGTGTAATAGCACATCCCCCAAACTGTCCAACCGATGGCACCGGTTCGAATATACCCCTCAAATAATTGCCCGATGTAGATGTCGTAGCTGAAATTAAAGCTACCATCTGTGCCTTGTTCATGTTCCATTCTGTTTAAAATTTCCTTGCAAAGCTCATAATCTCCACTTACGGTAAATACCAGCAGTGCTAGACCAACATCATAGGCCCAACATCGAGAGTTCAGCATATAACCATAAGCTCCCAGGGCAGAGTTTCCTTCTTTATCATATTGGGGATCATCTGGAGGAATATAAAAAGATGCTGGCAACCTTCCATAAGAACTATTACTTCTTGCTCCAGATATTCCTACAACAATATAATTAAAACTCCCTGATTGCCAAACTTGCTGAATCACCTTTGCAATTTTGAGTCCACTAAAAACCTTTTGGGTATAGAAGACGTGCCTGCCTCCACCCATATCCCAAACATCCATCTCATCTGATAAATACTCTGCATCCACAAAGCTAAAAAGACGAACTTTAAAGTTTACGAATCTAGAATATGGATAATCAATGATGACGCCATCTTTTACGAGTCTGAACTCTTTGAAGCCTTTTCCAACAGGGATGTCCTCCCAATAGGAATAGGTGTATTCTTCTCCAGTTTCAGGGTCCGTTTCTGTGACCGTTACATATTTTTGCGATCGCCATGTACCATCAGCTCTTAAAGGGCATGATAATACAAAGTACGGTATATCTGTAATGGCATATACCTCAACAGAGTATCCAGTAGTATCTGGAAGACCAAACCAGATTCCTGATACCACGCCTTCATAATCTGGACCGTAGTAGCTATCAACATTAATATGTTTTGGGAAGATCTTCTCATCTTCATTTGGAAGACCTTGAACTGTTCCCCATATGAGATTATTTGCATAACTATCAGCATAGTCTTCAGCGAAATTAACGGTATAGAGCCACTGAGATACATCCATCTGTGCCTTTATAAACTCCAGAGCTTTTTGGCTGGCTTCATCATATTTTGCACCCTGAAAAATACGCATTTTAAATCACCTCTACTCTTCATCTGGTAAAGTACAATAAAATACAAGAGAAGTTAATGTTTCTTCACCGCTTGCTTGAATCATGGCCCCAACATATTTATCTTCTAGCATAAGAAACTCCATAAGTACCTCACCGCCTTTCGCACTTATAAAATATGTCGGTTTATCTTTGTAAGCTGTTCTAAAGTAAAAAGTTCCACTTCCGATAATGTCTCCGAATTCTGCTGTGTATTTCGCTGTAATTTGCTCTAATGAGTCTACCCGATTGGATACATCTGATAGATTATATTCAATCTTATAGAAAGTATTTGAAACGCTAGGACGAAACTTTCCCACCTCAACACGGATGTTAAATCGGTAAAATGGATTATACTCAAGAGAGATGATCCTGGTTTTTACATTGATACCTAATGGATTGAAGAAGATGTGAACATTATCGCCAACAGCTAAATCCATCAGCTTGAAAAAGGAAATATCGTAGGATGATGCATTCTCCCTGGAGTCATGGGATAGAGCCACGTTTGTAACATTCTTTGAACCCATCACCGGGATATAATCATTGGAGCCTCTATGGCTACGAATATTAATGCTATAGCCATCGTACTGGATTTCACCACCCAAAATAGCAATGAACTGCATAAGAGCAGCTCGCCTGGAAACCTTCTGGTTGATTTTCATCGTGACGCTTTCTGTAAAATCCACAATCCCAGCTGAAAAGGGAGTGCCTGCAAGGAGCTGGGATAATCCTCCAAAAGGATCACCCGTGAAGTCAAACTCAGTAATGTTGTACATCTCGTGATTGAGTAGGTAGGAAACATGCTCGCAGAGAACGGAGCAGGTAGGGAGGCTCCCTTGAATTGATTTACTAATTTGGACCAGTTCAAAATACTGATTATCTAGTTTTGCAATTTGCTTTGTTTTTAAAGCCAGTGCAGACTTCGCCATAACAGTAAATGAGAGGGTGAACTCACCCTCTAAGGTTTCTCTTATATTTGAGCTGATGACTTTGTTAACGGACTGAATCAGGGTTGCTCCTGCGTAAATTTCAATCAAGAGATCGCCTCCTTTCTATTAACTCCCTGCCACACCAAGGTTTCTAACTGTGACAGTATTTTGGTTCCACTGAAGCTGTGCAATAACTCTTGTCAAAATATTACCGTCAATGGTAAGAGGAATAGTCACATCAAAAACAGCTCCTTCAGAACCTCCAAGATTTCCTGATACTTGAGAATTAAGATCGAGATCAAAATCAGTAGGTATGGCTCCTTGCATATCATCTTCTACACCACTCATCGCTTCTGTAAATCCTTCACCAATACCTTCACTCATGTTAGCGCCAATACCGGCAAATACTTTTGATGGCGACCGGATACCGAGTACCCTTTTGACACCGCCTACTATGCCATTAACCATACTTTTTACGCGCTCACCAAGCCAACCAATCATCGATGAGATACCATCCCATAAACCTCTTGCGATATTCCGACCCACTTCAACAATAGAAGGGAGGGCTCTACCGAGACCTAAAACTATGGCTGTAATGATTTGAGGAAGTTGAGAAACGACCTGGGGAATGGCTCTGATTAAGCCCATCCCCAGTTGAATGGTTAGCTGAACACCCATTTCAATGAGTCTGGGTAGATTGCTGGTAATAAATCCAACAATACTGTTGATGATCTGGGGCAAAGATTCAATTAGAGTAGGGAGTGCATTTAAAAGTCCTTGAGCCAATCCACTAATTAGTTGAAAGGCAGCATCCAGAATTAAGCTCATATTATCGATTAAAGTGGTAGCAATCAAAATGACTGCTTCAATCATTGCTGGAATCAGTTCAGGCAGAGCCAATCCTAACCCTTCTACAAGAGCAGTAATTAGCTGTATAGCCGCATCTATTAAAAGCGGCAAATTCTCAATGAGTGCTCCAACAATTGTCATGACCGCATCTACAGCTGCTGGAATCAGTTCTGGAAGTAGGCTCAGCAAGGTTTCCAGAACCTGGCTGAATAAATCCGTTACTGTACTAAGAAGAACTGGCAGAAGGTCTCCAATGGCCATAAGGATCGCATCCATTGCTGCAGGTAGAGCAGTAACCACATTTTCTAATATTGGTACAATATTAATAACTACTGACTGAAAAGCATCTACGAGATTTTGGGTTAAGTTGGTCATATCCGCATCTGCATTTCCCAGACCTGCAGTAAACGAACCTAGTGCAGCTTGTAGAAGACCTATGGAACCTGTGACGGTTTGGGTGGATTCTCTGGCAAAGTTCCCCGCATACTGCTCCGTATTTTCAAAGAACATCTGCATGGCCACTTCAGCTTTTTCTGCATTTGTTGCCGATGCCCATGTAAAATCTAATCCTTTGGCAAGAGCATAGGCTTCGATATTTGTGGCATTCATGGCAACTCCCAAGTTATCCATCATGGTGAAGTTACCCTTAGCAGCACCAGCAACAGAATCAAGGGCAACCTGCATATCGATGCCCATAACGGAGGCCATATCTGCAGCTCGTTGCATGGCTTTCTCCGTAAGTTCTAAACTCTTTTGTTGTTCAACACCAGAGCCTTGAAAAAGCGCTCCCATCTTATTGGCTGTGGCCAAATATTGACTCTGGGACACACCTAGATTTTTGTAGGCTTCCTCACCAGTTTTCTGAATAGAAGAAGCGTACTTTCCAAATACAGCTTCGGAACCACCAAGATTCTGTTCAAGCTCACCAAACTGCTGGACAATCTCAGTTCCAAGTTTTATAGTAGCAGCACCTGCTGCAAGAGCCACAGAACCCATTGCAGTTCCGATCCCCTTAAGAACTCCTCCAAACTTCTCAAACTTCCCACCAGCACCTTCTGCGGACTTACCGGATTCTTCTAACTGTTCTCTGAGGTTATTCGCATCAACAGTAGAATCCTCCAGTTCCTTTTCCATTTTATTCAGATCTGCATTTGCATTATTAAGCTGAACCTGCCAGGCTTTTGTTCGCTTATCATTTTCCCCAAAGGATTCAGCGGCATTCTTCAGAGCAGCTTCAAGGGTTGTGACTTTTTCCTTTTGAGCATCGATTTCTTTGTTTAAGACTTCATTTCTAGCGGTTACTGCTTGGAGTGATTTGTCTTGCTTATCAAACTGTGAGGTAACCAGATTCATTTCTGAACCTAGTATCTTAAAGTCCTGATTAATTTCGCGAAGTGCATTTTTAAATTCCTTTTCGCCTTCAAGGCCAATCTTCAGTCCAAAGTCTGACATACTTTCACCTCCTTCAGGGCATAAAAAAAACACCTCTTACAGTGTTGGGTAGAATTTTTATAGAAACTCTGGTATAACATCATCGATTGTATAATCTACTCTTGGTTTTGATATGCCAGTAAACTGCTTGTGGCACTCCCAAAGATCCATCAGATAACCAATTGGTAAAAGCCAGACTTCATCTTCGTTTCTATTTAGGTGGACGGTGCCATAATAAATGAGTCGGGTAAATAACTCTTGATCACTTACCCGACCACTTCGTTTTTTGATGGTTCACTCTCCACATTTCTTTTCGTGCCTTTCATCATACTGGCCATAATGGCATTCTTGTAATTAGCCAGGTCAAAGGGAGTGGTAAGAAGCTCCACTTCATCTTCTGTGAGAAGTTCTTTTCTATCATCCTTGTTCCTAATATTGTGGATCAGGATGGATTGGTTTGCCAGAAGGGTGATGAGCCAAACCACCTCCTCGAGCGCCATTTCAAAGTTCTCGGTTTTCATGAGCTTATCGCCTAAATTCTCAAGAGCACCATAGCGCTTGGCAATTTCCTTTGTCGCTTTGGTGGTGAGAATCATCTTAAACTCTGTACCGCCAATATCAATGGTAGTGCTTCTTTCTTCTGCTGCCTCATCAACTTTTAATTTTTCATCTGCCATGATCAACCCTCCCATTAAGAAACAACAACAGTAGCCACTGTAGTCGTCACGTTTTGTGCACCACTAGAGCTTAAGACACAGTAGTAGTAATAGGTATCGGCCAAGAGATCTGTTGGAATATCAAAGCTGGCCGATGTCTCCCCATTAATGGCAGTACCGCCAGTGGTGCTATCAATGGTGTTTTCATACCACTGATAGGTCACTGGATTTGAAGTGTTGGAATTTGCCACAACAGAAAGGCTTCCAGAAATACTGCCTGCGGTTACTTCAGTTAAGCTTGCCGGCTGGGTTGTGATGGTTATGGTTGGGGTTACGGCTGTAAAGTCTGGTTCATATACGGATGTGAACCAGCTTGTAATTGTTGATGCCGCTACACCATTATCTCCTTCAGTAACTTCCGCTTTCCAAGGATGTTTGCTTTCTCCGTCTAGTTTGTTTCTTCTAAAGACGGTTCCTTCTATGGTGGGACTGCTAAAAGTAATGGAGTCGCCTTTGGTGGCAAGGCTTGTGGCGGGAACAGAGAAGATAACCCTGTAGAGCCAAAAGTAGCGATATTTTCCATTGGCCTTCTTGGCACGAAACCCAACTGCCACAGGGCTACCACCATCTTCACTTCTTGAAACCACCACATTGTTGCTGTCGATTTTACATCCTGTCAAATCCTGTGCTACCAATGATCCGATATCATCAATGCCGAGTGTCAGGGCACCACTCTTAAATTCTTTAACCACCTCGCTGGCTCCATCATCTGCATAGAGAATGGCTTCAATGAGCTCGATGCTCAGTTCTGCAGTCATGGCTTTAGCCAGCACTTTAGGGGTGCCATAGGTTTCGATGCCATTTTGATCCTCCGTGATTTTTGCATAAAATAGAGAGTCCAATCCTATCGTTGCCATTTATTCTTCCTCCGTTTCATATTCTTTCATTACGTCAATGGCGTAATGATGAAATTTAGTATTATTCTCGTAGCCAACATACTGTCTATCCGTTATGGTTATCCCGCCAGATTGCAGGGCTTTTGTCAGTTCCTTTTTGCGCTTCATATAGTTCTTCTTCGTGAAAAGAGAAAGCCGAGCTTCTGAAAGAATCATATAGGCCTCATTGTCTGCAAAGAGATCAAGCCTATCAGACATGGGAGTGATAACCAGATATTCATCAGGCGGCGTATCAGAAAACACTCCGGTTTCCACAGGAATGTTCAGGGGTCCGAGTATGTGGTTTAAATCCGCAAGTAAGCTCATAGCTTTTCAATCTCCTTATCCAGTTCTGATTTCATAGTTTCAATGCAGGCCTTCCGCGATGCTGACTTTGCGGGCTTCAAGAAGGGTTTAGGCGGCTGACCTGATTTACCGTACTCAAGGATATTTGCAATCTTAGCATTGGCATCTCCATCACCACGAGGTTCATTAAAGCCAACCTTGACATTGAAGTTTCCATTTCGATCTAGCTTAGTGGGAGAGAGGCCTAGGGAAGATACCAGCTCGCCAGTTGAACGGCTTTTTTCTTTGGTTTCGTTCCCAATAACGCCTTTAAGGTTGGTTTTCACTTTATCCAGAACAACCTCACCACCAGCTTCTAAAACATTAGAGATGATTTCATCGGTCTTATCACCAAGTTTTGAGAGCTTCATCAGAAAGTCATCGGGCATTTTCATGGTTGCTTTAGCCACTTGGAACCACCTCCTTGGCCAGCACTTCAATGTACATCCCGCGGCCTTTCACATCCTCAACAGATGTTATTTCAAATCTCTTATCACTATGGATGATCACCATAGACGTTGTTATGGTTGTACCAGGGATGCAGCGAAAGCGAAAAAGGTCTGTGGCTTCTGAAAAGGATGCTCTGTTTGCCCATTTTTCATTGCCATGGCGACCTTCACGGTAGGCTCTGACAGAAGCTACAATGTTATCAACTTCAGTTTTAAAGCCTTCGGGATCTTTTATGGTGACGCTCTCAATGATGTCAATAAAGGTATTCATTTTCCCAAAGCTCATGACTACACCTTCCAATCCCGATCAAGTCGCAGCAGGAGATTGACTGTATTCCATACCTGCTGTCCAGCCTGAACATTATCTGAGAAAAAACCACCGGTGCTGCCGTCCCTGGATTCATAAAAGTGGGACGACAGCATGATGATGGCTTGCTGTGTGGTGGCTGGCATAACTGCTTCCACGTAGTGGTTCTCTGGAAGATGCTGATAACTTTCTGCATACCTCGTGGCGGCGGTGATGTACATTTCAAGTAGTTCATCATCAGCCGAGTGATCAAGAATAAGATTTGCTTTTACTTTTTCCAGCAGTGTCATACCGCCACCATCCTTTCATTAGTCTGAAATCATAAGCCCTGCAGCCTTAAGTTTGGTGAGAAGGGTATTAAAATCCGTTACCAAATCTTCAACCGTGGCAGCAGTACTTGCGGCTTGATTGTCAAGAACAGGGAGGCCAGTAACGACCGCCCCATCCTTGATTTCAAGCGTTCCACCAATAACGGTTTTTTCACCGCCCTGTTCGGTATAGTTCTTTGTGTTATAGCTCATAGTGCACCTCCATTACGCTTTCTGCTGAAGCACTTTAATGGCTTCAGGCAGAATCAGTTTTCCATCCACACGCTGAGTGGCAACAAAACCTACCTGGCCAGTGGCTGCATAGAGCTCATTAAGTCTCTTGAATACTCTGCCTTGACGATCCGCAACCCAGTAGTAGCCAAAGTCACCGAAGATGATGGACTTTGCAGATGCAGCGATGGTAGGAACGTAGGACGAAGTGTAAACAGGTCTATTCAGAATGGTATCTGGTGTTCCTGCCTGAAGTGAAGGCTGCCAGATATACTGACCCTGACCATCTTTCAGCTTCCTAATTGCCTTAATGGTGGCATCGTTCATAACGAATACGGATTTGTTTCTGTAAGGCGATTTAAGAGAGTAGAAGAGGTCCAAAATCTCATCAATGGTAATAGCTGTAGCACTTGCAGCAGTTACACCGATCTGTGCTCCACCAGTGGCAGCAAGAATACCCGTAGGCTTACCAGAGCCATCTCCAGTAAAGAAGGCATCTTCTTCCTTGTTACCAATACGTCTTGCAAACTCCCTGGCGATATAGTTCTCAAGATTAAAGACGCTGTCATTAAGAAGCTCTTCAGATACCTTGATCATGGTACCAAGCTTATAAGCGCCTATGGAAACCTGTCCAAAGCTATCATCGCTTTCAGGAATTGCACCTTCCTCATCAATCCAAGAAGCGGTACCTTTGGAAGCCACCACTGGAATCTTACGATCGCCAGAAGCAGTGGAGATGACATTGGCCAGCTTTCTGAAGATATTCTCTTCATTAAGGGACTCAATGAGGGTACGCTCAAACTCATCTGGTACAAGGTACCCTCCTTCAGTGTCAGTACCAATCTGCAGTGCGTTCTTAATCATAGGATCGAGGCCTTCACCAGCACGGGTTCTCATGGCATTCCAGAAAGCTTTCTGGTATTCTGCAGAGGCTCTTCCGCCTTTGGATTCCATACCCTGGAAGATAGGTTTTCCGGTAAGTGGTGTGTTAAGTGGCTTTGAAAGCTCACGGTCTAGCGCTTCTTGCTTTTCAAGGCGGTCGATTTCCTTACCAAGGGCAACCACATCCGCTTCCATCTTTTCATAGGTTGCAGTGTCTTCAGCAGATACAATTCCATCTGTACCTCTTTTGGTATCCAGGAAGGCTTTAGCAGCTTCCCAGGACTTTGCTCTTTTTTCACGCAGTTCAAGAATTTTATTCATAGTGTTTTCCTCCTAAAATTTAGTGTTGAATCAAAGAAAGCCGCTTTTCTAGCGACTCAATAGGGGTGCCAGTATTCTCTTTTGCTAGTTTGGGTTTTACCTTATCCAGCAGAGAGTTGGTTACAGCTCTGCGGCTGAAGGCATAGGTAAAGTCCTCAGTCTGATTTCGTTTCTTTTCATCCTCCAAGATGCCATCAGCAAAGCCAAGCTCGATGGCCTTCTTTGCATTGAGCCAGGTTTCTGCATCCATAAGATGGGAGAGCTTTGTCCTTGATCGACCTGTCTTGATTTCGTAGGCATTGATGATGCTCTCTTTAACTTCAGAAAGCATGGCGATGGCTTTTTTCATTTCCTCGCTGTCTCCAATGGCCACCGTAAGGGGGTTATGGACCATCATGAGGGCAGTTGGTGCCATAAGCACCGTTGTCCCCGCCATGGCGATGACTGAGGCGGCTGAGGCTGCAATACCGTCAATCTTTACGGTAACAGTACCCTTGTAATCCATCAGCATGGCGTAAATCTGACTAGCAGCAATGCAATCACCTCCTGGAGAATTGAGCCAAATAACTATGTCACCCTCACCGGCAGTAAGCTCTGCTTTAAATGCCTTAGGGGTGACATCATCGTCAAACCATGAGTCTTCGGCAATAACGCCGTCTAGATATAGTGTTCGGACGCCAGTGTTTTCATCACGCGCCCAGTTCCAAAACTTCTTCATTTCGGTTCCTCCGTTTCTTTGATATTTGCGAACGCGCCTGCGTCCTGTAATTTTGTCATTGCGCCGTTGATGAGGTAGAGGTCGCCACCAAAGGATTCTGGAATTCTATCCAGATTTTCTAGCTCTCTGATATCATTGGCGCTCATCCAGCCATTCTGCCGGGCAGTAGCATAGCCACTCATACGACTTACATAGTCACCACGCAGAAGGCCATCCACATTAAACTTGATAAACACATTAGGTTTCTCGCTTTCCATAAGCAGTGCCCTACACATGGACTGTTCCCAGCGGACCACCCAAGGGTCGAGAGTGTATTTTACGAACTCAAGTGATTGCTGTTCGATGTTACTAAAGGATGACTTCTCTAAATCAGCAAGCATATGAGGGGGCACTCTAAAGATACGAGCGATCTCATTGATCTGAAACTTTCTGGTTTCAAGGAACTGTGCCTGCTCAGGAGATATACCTATAGGCTGATACTTCATACCTTCCTCAAGGACAGCTACCCGGTGGGCATTACCACTTCCTTGATAAGCTGCATTCCAGGATTCTTTTATCCTTGCAGGGTCCTTGATAGTACCAGGATGTTCCAGGACACCACCCGGTGAAGCACCATTAGCAAAAAACTTAGCTCCATATTCTTCAGTAGCTATGGCTAGGCCCACAGCATTTTTTGCCATGGCAATGGGTGAATAACCTACCAGTCCGTCAAAGCCAAGTCCTGGGATATGAAGGACGTCTGATGGTGAAAGATACACTTGATGCTCTTTGCCAAGAGTAGGGACATCCTCATTGCCACGCTGGTACAAATAGAAAAGCCGACCACTTGAATCGCGATCGACCGTCATTTTGTTTGGCATGAGTGGGTAGAGAGAAATCACTTCACCACGTGCATTTCTAATTATCTGAGCATAGGCATTTCCCCATAATAAAAGATGACTCATTAGCGTCTCTCTAAACGCAAAAGAAGTCATCTCAGGGTTTGGTTCATCATGAAGCAGTTTATATAGCGGGTGTTTTAAGTTTTTCTCCTTGCCACCTGAATCGTTGTATTTGTAGACATGAAGTGGTATACCCGCCAGCGTCTCAGATAAGATTCTCACGCAGCTGTACACTGCGGTCATCTGCATGGCGGTTTGCTCATTGACCGGTTTTCCAGCACTAGTACTTCCAAAAAAGAAGCTGTATCGGCTGCCACCAAGAGCATCTTTAGGCTTATCACGTGCCTTGAATATTCCTTGCAGTATTCCCATGGACATCAACCTCCTTTCCTAAAATACGAATAGTCCTCTGTCATCATAAACAGAATTACCAGTTTCTCCGCCACAGCGAATCGCTCGGTCAAGAGCCATGATCGTGGCAACAGCACCGTCAATCTTTTCTGTGGATTTCTCTTTGTCTGCTTTGATATTCCCAGCAGGATCAGTTCTAATAAAAATGTTATCCATCATCCAGCGGAGAACAGGATGACCACCGTGAGCGATTTTTTCTTCCAAAGTCAGCTTCATTAATTCTTTTGTAGGCGGAGACATGTCTTTAAATCCCTGACCAAAAGGGACAACGGTGAACCCTAAATTTTCTAGGTTCTGTGTCATCTGAACTGCTCCCCAGCGGTCAAAGGCAATCTCACGGATGTTATATTTCATCCCAAGCTCCTCAATGAATGTCTCAATGAATCCATAGTGAACAACATTGCCTTCGGTAGTTAGAAGGAAGCCTTGTTTTTCCCAAACATCATAATTCACATGATCCCGTCTAACCCTAAGGTCTATGCTGTCTTCCGGTATCCAGAAGTAAGGGAGTATCACATATTTGTCGTCTTCATCCTGTGGTGGGAAGACAAGTACGAAGGCTGTTATGTCAGTGGAAGAAGAAAGATCCAAACCACCATAGCAGACGCGACCTTTGAGGCTTTCTGGATTAACGGGGAAAGCACAGGCATCCCATTTGTCCATGGGCATCCAGCGAATAGCCTGCTTAACCCATTGATTGAGTCGTAGTTGCCTGAAGCTGTTTTCTTCAGCAGGGTTTTGTCTTGCTGACTCATAAGCCATTTTTACTTTATCCATGCTGACAGTGATGCCGAGGGATGGATTTGCTTTCTTCCAGACCTTTGGATCAGACCAGTCATCTTCAAGATCTGCGCCATAAATGACGGGGTAGAAGGTAGGATCGTTCTTTCTTCCTGCCATGATATCCAGTGCTTTTTGATGAACCTCCCAGCAGATACTGTTTTGATTATCTCCAGCAGTGGTGATTAAAAAGTACAAGGGCTGCATCCTGGCATCACCACTACCTTTGGTCATAACATCATAGAGCTTTCGGTTTGGTTGAGTGTGGAGCTCATCGAAGACAACGCCATGGGTGTTGAAGCCGTGCTTGTTTCCTACATCCGCTGAAAGCACTTGATAAATGCTTCCGGTGGGTTGGTAGATAAGTCTTTTTTGTGAGTCCAGAATCTTTACCCGCTTGGATAAGGCAGGGCACATTCGCACCATATCAGCAGCCACGTTAAAAACGATGGAGGCTTGGTTACGATCTGCAGCGCAGCCATAAACCTCAGCACGTTCTTCGTTATCTCCGCAGGTTAAGAGCAGGGCAACAGCCGCTGCAAGCTCACTTTTTCCCATCTTCTTTGGTATCTCTACATAAGCTGTATTAAACTGGCGATAGCCATTTGCTTTTATGGTTCCAAATAAATCCCGGATGATTTGCTCTTGCCAATCTATCAGTTCAAAGGGTTTCCCAGCCCAGGTTCCTTTGGTGTGGGAGAGGCATTCAATAAAACCTACTGCATAGTCCGCCATCTCCTTGCTGTAATAGGAATCCTTCGCCATGTAAGAGGTTGGTTTATACTTCTTAAGTTTTCGGATATGCGGACACCTCCTTTAAAAAGACATAAAAAATAGACCATAAGGTCTTCTGTAACGAGGAAAAGAGCTATGCAGCCCTGTTCCGTCATGCGTTTTTGTCTTGTTGTTAATTGTATTCCTTCATGAATATTTCAAGTGCAGCTTGCGCATTGGCGTCGATGGGTTCGATGTCCCAGCCTCTATCAAAGTTTGCAATGATCTGGCCATCTCGCTTTAGCATCAGTTTTGATATTCTACCCTCATCAATGCCGTAAGGGGAGCCTAAGTCAAAGCATTTGATCCAGTAATGTATGGTTCTGTTCTCGACTTCGATTTTACCTTTTCTCCACATGGTCTAAGCCCTCCTTAAATCCTAACCAAGATTGCTGGTAGAATTTGCTTTTCGCCGGTCTGCCAGTCGGTGTAGCTTGTCTTAACCTTGGTAAGTCCGTCCATCCTGCAGCCGTGCTTTTCAAATTCGGATAGGGTTGCGATCAGCCCTGAGAAGGTGCTTGAAATGGTGATGTGGTCTATTCCGTAGGCTCTACAGGCTTTAACAATGTGTTCAATGTCGCAATCCCAAATGACCTCAGAAAAGTCGATGGTGTCGTTTCCTGCTTCCTTGCTTCTTTCGTAGGCCCAGTACATTGTGCTGTTGATTCCAGACTCCTTAAAGTTTACGCCGGTTGCTTTAGCTTCTTCAAATGCTTTGATTTCTTTCATGTTCTCATCCTCCATTTAGTGTGGTTTTGTTTTGGTATTACATATATCACTCTAAACGAGAATAATAGCAAGTCATTTCTGTAGTAATAGAGCAGGTTTTAAGTCTCCCAAATTAATCTTCAATCGCACAGTAACGGCAGTAGGAGTAGCCCTCAGGATTGGTGAGTATCTTTTCACCGGTGTCTTTGTTAATGACCCTAATGCATCGAAGCTCACCTTTTTCGTTGGTCCCACCATCTGACTTCTTGATCCAGGGCTGATCCTCTAGAAAATCACTGGTGAACTTCTTGAACTCTGAATCACTGAGTTCAACTTCTCGAATCACAGTGTATTCGGAGCCAATGACGCCATCTTCCTTTGCTTCTTCAGTTGCTTCTTTTAGTTCCTTAAAGTTGTAGAACTTTCGACCAAATAAAGCCTTCATTGCTGTGACTCCTTCCTAGAATTTTCATCGATTACCTTACAGGAATCAATGCCGTAAACCACATTCAAGCTGCTGCCGTTGTCCCACTGGACCATGATAGAGCCTGTGTCATCCACGCCCCACACGGTGCCTTTTGTGCCCGCTGGTGGTGCTTGCACATCATCCATCCAAAGGAGCTGAACCCTGGCGCCAGTGGGGTACTGCTTGCGTAGGTGGGCCAGTCTTTCTTTACTGATCGGTTTCATTTGGAGCACCTCCTTTGAAGGCACTGCTTCCTGAAAGGTTTTGAAGGAGAATCTTTCTATGGGCTTTGAATTCCTCTCCGATAAATCCAAGGCGGAGAAGGAAGCAGCGGAATGCGTATTTTTCATTGTCGACTTCTTTCTCTTTTACAGTAATTCTCTTTTGGGTTTTCGCCATCTCACACAGCTTTGTAATGAACTGGGAGTAGGCTTTTATCTCATCTGGATTTGGCAGTTTTGAAAACCAAGGGAAGCTTATGCGTTCCTCATCGGCTTTAATGGGAAGGGCATCTACATTCAAAGCTTTCTTAATGAGGTTGCCTTTTGCTTCTAGCAGTTTGGCTAGCTTCTCCAGGTCTTCATCGGAGAGGGAGTCTTTTGGTATCTGGATGATGAGTCCAGTTTCCTCGGTCTCTACTTCAGCAGGAGCTGGTTCATCCACCTCAGGTTCAAACCCTGCCACTTGTAGCTTTTTTATCAGCGTCTTGATATCGTCCTGAGCTACTTCGGTGTCAAAGGTTAATTCTCCGTCTTTTCCGACGTGGTAGGGTCCGACCTGGTAAGCGCAGGATGGGACACCCAGGTATTTTGAAGGAACCTCTGTGATTTCACTGATGAGCTTTACCAGCTTTTTACGTTCGTTACCGGTTACGTTGTAATTGATTTTCATGGTATTGACCTCCTTGTTTTTTGCTTACTACATATATCACTCTAAGTGATGTAAATAGCAAGTCTATCTTTCGATAGTTGTGTTAATTATTTTCAGGGAGGTCACTGTAACGGTATTCTTTGCCATCACGCAGGAGATAGACATCATCTGAAGTCTGTATTCCGGAAATGTAGCGTTCAACAATAACGTCACAAAACTTCTCATCAAGCTCAATGGTGTGGCAGATTCGCTGGGTCTGATCGCAGGCAATG
Source organism: Alkalibacterium thalassium (assembly GCF_900101165.1). GTDB lineage: Bacteria > Bacillota > Bacilli > Lactobacillales > Carnobacteriaceae_A > Alkalibacterium > Alkalibacterium indicireducens. Next base: position 118,060 of record NZ_FNFK01000001.1, read on the forward strand.
AGGGTGCTACCAGAACCGCCAAAGGGATCGAGGACGATGCAATTGCTAAGACTTGAATTGAGAATAGGATGGGCCACAAGAGCCACCGGCTTCATTGTTGGATGAGAGCCATTCTTCTTCGGCTTTTCAAATTCCCAGATGGTTGTTTGCTTTCGATCCGCGTACCAATTGTGCTTGCCTTTTTTCTTCCATCCAAAGAGCACAGGTTCATGCTGCCACTGGTATGGAGACCGACCAAGGACCAGGGATTGCTTTTTCCAGATACAGGTACCGGAGAGGTAGAAGCCGGCTTCAGAAAAGGCTCTTCTAAAGTTCAGTCCTTCCGTATCTGCATGGAAAACATAGATAGAGGAGTCCTCGGTCATGACAGCTTCCGTATTAGTAAAGGCAGCCAGTAGGAATTCATAGAAAGCAGAATCTCCCATGTTGTCGTTTTTGATTTTACCGGCAGACCCTTCATAGTTTACATTGTAAGGGGGATCTGTCACCACTAGGTTTGCCAGCTTTCCATCCATGAGAAGCGTGAAGGTTTCAGCTTTGGTGGAATCACCGCAAACCAGCCTATGAGGACCAAGCTTCCAGACGTCACCAAGTTTTGTCATGGCGGGTTTTTCCAGCTCTGCATCCACATCAAATTCATCATCGTGAATTCCTTCCTTCAGGGAATCTTTAAACAGGTCATCCAGCTCAGAAGGATCAAAACCAGTAAGGGAGACATCAAAGTCAGCACCCTGCAGGTCAGCAATAAGAAGAGCTAGCTTATCTTTATCCCAGTCGCCGCTGATTTTATTGAGGGCAATGTTGAGCGCCTTTTCTTTATCTTCATCCATCTCGATGACCACACACTCAACTTCGGTCATTCCTAAATCCAGGAGCACTTTTAATCTCTGGTGGCCGCCTACAACTCTGCCAGTGGTCTTGTTCCAGATGACTGGTTCTACATATCCAAACTGCTCAATGGAACGTTTGAGTTTATCGTATTCCGCATCCCCAGGTTTTAAATCCTTACGCGGATTATAGTCAGCGGGAAGTAAGAGCTTCGTTTTCAGTTTTTCAATCTTCATATCTTTCCGCCACCTTTCTTAAGTTTAGATTGAAATCCACGTTCTCCCACGGGAAGAGAGAGGAGTTGAAATGTCCGTAGGTTGCTGTATCGGAGTAGATTGCATTTCGAAGGCGTAGCTTTTCAATGATAGCAGCTGGACGTAAGTTAAAAATCTCTTTTACCAGTTCACTTAAATCCTCATCACTGATTTTCCCTGTGCCAAAGGATGTCACATTAACCGCTACTGGATTTGCTTTTCCGATGGCATAAGAAATAGCGACCTCGCATTTATCAGCAAGCCCGCTCCAAACAATATTCTTAGCAATGTACCTGGCCATATAAGCGCCGCTTCTATCAACCTTAGTTGGGTCCTTTCCGCAAAGAGCTCCACCACCGTGAGAAGCTAGACCACCATAAGTGTCCACCATGATCTTTCTTCCAGTAAGTCCCGTATCAGCAGCAGGACCACCTTCAACAAATCTGCCTGAAGGATTGATGAGAATTTCGGTTTCATCATCTAAGGGGAAATCTTCGAAGCACTGCCAGAGAACGTTGTTTAAGATATCTGATTCTAATCTCTTTTGAGTTTTGTCCTTATGGTGCTGCACAGAAACTACTACAGTCTTAATACGGATAGGTTTATCCCCATCGTACTCAACAGTGACTTGTGCTTTTCCATCAGGAAGGATACCCTTGATGATTTTTCCTTTACGACATTCATCAATACGCTTTACGATTCTATGAGATAAAAGTAAAGGTAGAGGTAACAGTTCACGAGTTTCGTTGGTAGCATATCCATATACAGTGCCTTGATCACCAGCACCGATGGAACCGTACGGATCAATAATTCCATTTCTTGCTTCAAGTGCTGTATCCACACCAGCAGCAATATCTACACTTTGATGATGTACAAACACAAATACTGTAAATCTCCAAGGACTGTATCCCACTTCACGAAGTGCATTTTTCACGATAAGGCGGATGTTAATTTTTTCGCTGCAGGTGATCTCGCCCGCTACGATGATTTTCCCTTTAGTAGCCATGACCTCACAGGCAACACGTGAAGCTTTGTCTCTGCGAAGGCAAGCATCCAAAATGCTATCAGCGATTAAATCAGAAAGCTTATCTGGATGTCCTTTGCAGACACTTTCTGCGGTTCTGTAGTTTTTACTCATATCATTATCTCCCATCTGTTTTTATTTTGTAGTTCTTATTGACGCTCGACCGGAAAGGTAGTACAATATAAATAACCAGTCAATCGGAATGGTAGTACAATTAAGGAGGGTTTATATGCCACGAAAAAATTACATGACAATCAATGCTCATGAAACAGTTCAACAAATGTTCGATGAATTTGTAGCTATCAAAGAAACACCAAAGACCGTCGCTTTGAATGATATGCTTGAAATGTATATGCTTGCTAAAGACGAAGATCTTTATTTTGAACTTAAGCGAAAATACCTTAATGTTGAAGGTGTTAAGCAAATGCTTTCTGACCGTGATAATGAGTCACCTATTACTTCCGAGGAATTGTTCTTGTTTATGAAGCTTGGTTTTTCTTATGACAATCAGGGCAACGAATATAATGGACATGAAACAATGCAGGCCTATATCTCTGATGAAGCTATCAGAGGATATACCTGGTTTTCAACGCAAGCTCTTTATTACGGAATGTCTCAAAAGAGAGTTGATGAATACAATAAAGCCATTCAATTAGGTAAAAAGATTTCACTACTATTCTGTATTGGTGAAAAAGCTGGCGGTGAAAACGACATAGCTTATAAGGCGGATGTTTTAGAAATTGTTTCATTTAAACAGCCCTCCGCTTTGGATTCAAACGATTATCCAAGTCTATGGCACGGCGAAACAGCAAGAATATGGATTAAGCTAAAAAACATTCAAGAAGAAAATACACTCACAGCAAGATTATTTAAAGTCACTTCCACAGATGCTGATCTTCAACAAGTGATCAACAACAGTCAATATCACTTTGGATATGTGAGTTTAAAGTAGTAGTTTAGGCAACTGGTAATTCGGTTGCCTTTTTTTATTTGCCCCTACGAGCAGAAAGAAGTCTTTCCATCACATCATCCTGAGGATTTGCTCCTTTGTAATCACCAGTACAGTTTTCTTTTACAATCTGGAATATCTCAAACCATAGACGATTGGTCTGGTTCATGTAGTTTTGTCCCATGGATACATAAGGACTTTGAATGGCATTTCCTGTGGTGGGGTGCTTAGCAAGAAAACCATATTCAGTAATAGCTTCTTCACATTGAATCCACCTGGCAACACTCATGGAATACCTTTCAAGGAGCTGTGGAGAAACCAGAGCAGCGCAGCCACGCTTATCCAGCCACTGCCATGTGGCTTTGTAGATTTCACCAGCCACCAGTGCTTTACCATCTTTTTGAATGGCTTCAAGCATCTTATTTGGTTCAGGCATTTCTTGTCCCTCAAGATCTGCCGTATCGGAAAACTCCATCACAGTCAGTTTCCTACCACCAAGATTTCCTTCGGCTATTTTGTCAGCCAGAGGTTTCTTTTTTGCCCCTGCACCAACACGAGCGCCACCTCTGTTCGTACCGTCTTTTGCCAATGATCACACCTCCTTTACAAAGTGGGGGCTATACCCCCGTTTGAATCTGCGTTTTTTAACACGACACCCCAGCCCGCTGTCCGAATTAAAAAGTCCTAGGGATTTTACCTCCCCCAGCGGTCACCACTCTCAGCAGTGATCTTTGAGTGACATGACTTACAAAGGGCCATCAGGTTACTTGTTTCATTGCCGCCGCCTTTGGAGAGAGGGAGGATGTGGTGGACTTCTTCAGCAGCTTTAATTCGTCCGTTCTTATCACACTCCTCACAAAGAGGATGGGCTTTGATGTAGCGGTCCCTGATGCGTTTCCAGGACCTACCATAGCGCTTGTTGGAAGCAGGGTCGCGTTGGTACTGGTTGTATCGTTTTGTTACCACCTTCTTATGCTCAGCGCAGTATTGCTCGCTGTCAGCAAGCCGACCGCAGCCTGGGTAAGCACAAGGACGCTTAGGTTTATATGGCATGAGTTCACCTCCTTTTGGGCATAAGAAAAGCCCTCGTGGGGTGTTCCCAAGAAGGCTCGTTTGCATTGTGACTCACTTTATATATAAGCACACATCGTAGGTATCATTCTATGTTATTTAGTATCCAACTAATCAAAGATACCAGTTTTTAATAGGATTTCTTTGTGGGGCTTACATTCTTTACAGACATAGTGTCTGTCCCTGAGATAGTTTAAGGATCTTACTTCATCACCACAGAAGCGGCAGTGGGGGAAGTAGTAGGTCATCCTTCCAGCCTTTGAGATTCTGATGTTGTCTTCTTTAGCTTCACGGTAGCTCATTTTTATAAACCTCCATTTTACATATAATCACATGCGGTGGGTATCATTCTATGGTTTTAGGTATCCTGATTTAAAATCTTACTGCAAACTTCCAAGGCAGCGTTATGCATTTTGTAGAGATGGTGGATGGTGTAACACATATCCACTGCGATCTTTTCCCAGGTTAGAAAACAAAGGTAGCGCTTCTCAAGAAGCGTCTGGTACTCAGAGTTTTCTATGGACTTGATGATGGTCATAATTTCACGTTTAGTATCTACAAGACTAATGATGTCCTGATTGATTTCTTCCTGCAGGTCGATGATTCTTGCAATCACATCAGCCATTGTGGATGTTGAGCGGTTCGGATTTCTTGGCATTGAGCTCAAAGTCGATGTGGCTCTTGTTGCCAGTGCATTTAAAGATTCCAATTGCTCAAACTTGCTACGGATCCGATGGTCAATGCGATAAGCTTTTGAGAAGTATTCTCTTGCGTTTTGTTTATTCATGTCAGCCCTCCGAATATTTTAGATTTCACTCGGATTGGCGAGGATTGTCATAGGTTGTCTTAGATTTTCAGATCTGCCTTTACGGCATTGATTAGTGCAGCTTGGGTGCTGTTCTTTTCTCTTAGTGCTTTAAGAATACGTGCATCGATGGTGTCCTTGGTAATGATGTGTTGAACAACAACGGTATTTTCTGTTTGTCCTTGTCTCCATAGACGGGCATTGGTTTGCTGGTAGAGTTCCAAGCTCCAGGTCAGACCAAACCAAATGAGAGTGGAGCCGCCTTGTTGAAGGTTCAGGCCATGTCCTGCAGAAGCGGGGTGTATTAAAGCTACAGGTAATTCACCACTGTTCCAGCTCCTAATGCTTTCAGAAGAATCAAGGCGAGAGAACTTTATTTTATTGTGCCTCAGCCTTTCTGTGATGCGCTCAAGGTCATGCCTAAACCAATAGGCAACCAGGACGGGCTTTCCATTAGCGGCTTCAATTAGATCTTCTAGTGCATCCAGCTTTCTGTCATGGATTCTGATTATCTCTTGAGTATCGGAGTAGACAGCTCCATTGGCCATTTGAGACAGTTTACCAGAAAGAGAAGCAGCATTGGCTGCGGTGATATCTCCACCAGGAAGCTGAAGGACCAGGTCGCGCTTTAATTCCTCATAGCGTTTACGCTCTGGTTCTGATAGCTTTACTGGATACTCTGAACTGATGAGTTCTGGCATCTTCAAATGGTCAGTGGATTTCATGGATATGGTAATGTCGGAAATCTGTCGGTAGATGGCATCTTCTGCAAAGGGTAGAGGCTTGTAACTAAAGATAATCTGGCCATTACGCTTATCTGGAATAAAGTAGTCGTCTCGATACTTGCCAATGAATCTACCCAGGCGTTTACCCATATCCAGAAGCCTAAACTCAGCCCATAGATCCATGAGTCCGTTTCCTGTAGGAGTACCAGTTAAACCCACCACTCTTTTGATGTGGGGACGAACTTTCATCAGGGCTTTAAATCTTTTAGATTTGTGATTCTTAAAGGATGAAAGCTCGTCGATGATCACCATGTCATAGTTGAAAGGGATGCCGCTGTCTTCCACAAGCCACCGGACATTTTCTCTGTTGATGATGTAGATATCAGCTTTCTTCATAAGTGCAGCTTTTCTTTCTGATTCAGTACCAATAGCTACTGACCAGATAAGATGGTCTAGGTGTGACCATTTCTCAAGTTCTTGGGGCCACGTATCTCGTGCCACACGAAGAGGGGCAACCACCAAAACCTTATGAACCTTAAAGCTGTCAAAGAGTAAATTGCTTATAGAGGTAAGGGTCAGCACAGTTTTTCCTAACCCAAGCCCATATCAAGAAATATGGCAGCAATAGGATTGTTTTCGATGTAGGCACTTGCGTATTGCTGATAATCATGTGGTATGAACTTCATTTGGCATCACCTCCCATGTCGGATACTATTGTCTTTATTCCTGCTACGCTATCCAGAACATAAACCTTGAAGCCAAGATCGCGAAGGAGCTTATGTCTTGCCAGTTGTAAGGGCCTAGGTTTCTTTCCAGGTGCTTTGACTTCAACAAAAGCAATTCTACCTCCGGGGAGAAGGATTAACCTATCCGGCATGCCATCAAAACCAGGGCTGACAAACTTTGGTGCAATGCCGCCCATGCTTTTTACGGTGAGTACTAACTTTTGCTCAATGAATTTTTCATTCATAGCTCATATATCCTTTCTACTGGATCCACAAGGTCAAAAGCGGCGTAGGTAGCAGCTAGAAAGCTAGTGATGGGACGTCCTTTATGTTTCCAGATGAATTTCCCATTGCAGCTGACGCCATAGTGGTTCTGGTTGAATCTGCTTTGCTGAATGTTGACCCAGTTGTCTTGGTATTTAAGACTAAACCCACCATAGCGGTTTTCTTTCCATTTACGGTTTGGGAAGTTACTTCTTCGTTTTGCTCGATTTTTCATGAGACGCTCACGTTCTTTAGAAGCAAGGACGTCGCCTTCCATGATGCCGGCACATATGCAGCCAACCTTTATGTCTTCAAAGTAATCATCATGATGCATCACATGAATGAACCTGACCCTAGTGCAACCACAAAGTTCACAGGTATAAAGGCCATCACTAGAGTTTTCTTCTTCAATATCAACCACATCATCACAGTACCAACCATCCAGTGGTGCGTTCCATTTTTTCAGTTGCCTTTGACACCGGGCAATATATGCAGAGTTGACTTCGTTATTTTTCATTTCATTGACCTCCTTAGTTAAGCTGTTCCTATAACCCAGAAATCCCTTACGCGCGCAAATGTGCGTATTTCGAGTCTTACTGGTATTATTTTTTATATTTCTAATTAGATAAAGATATTAGGAACACAGGAACAAAACTTATGTGGGGGCCTAGCGGCGGCCCCTTTGGGGTGTTCCTGAAAGTGTTCCTATCCTGATATTCCTGGAACAAAACCTGTTCCAGGAACAGTTCCTAGAATTAGCTGTTTCCAGGAACAGACCTGGGAACAGACTTAGGAACAAACATGTACTGTGGTCCATAAAGGGTAGTTCTATCTTTTTTCGGTAGACGTTCCCAGTCCAGTTTTATGAGAATTGCAGAGAGCTCATTGGAGTCGGTGCGCTTAAGATTTGACCGATCCTTACCAAAACACTCACACCAGATTTCCATATTGCAGACGCTTTGCCTCTTATTGGTGCCAGTGCGACCAATGCCGCCAAGCTCAACACCACTTAAGAAGTTTCTTCTTTCGAATAGATCCATCTGTTCCCAATCATCAGGGAGAAGTGTATCCAGGTATTCTCTGACCAAACCTTCACGTTCATCGGATTCCATGGCATCACGCTGTTCAGCCTTGGCTAACTGCTCCATGGAGGAGTCCAGATAGAGTTTTTCGCCAGCCTTGACGTATACCAGAGCCTCAGCCCAAATCTGCTGGATCTCTTCAGCGGTAATTTGCCATGAATGTTTGCTTCCACCACCTGGAGTTTTAACAGGCCAGAAACGACGATTTCCTGTTGTATCTCTGAGATAGCCGGACTCTGCGTTGGTGGTGCCGAAGAAGATGCACTGGCGCTGATGAGGGGTTGCTCGTTTTCCAAAAGCCGCACGGTAGATATCATTTTGCCTTGAGAGGAAAGAACGCAGGGTTTCCACTTCAGCTTTTCTAAGACCTGCCAGTTCACCAATTTCAAGTATCCAGTAGCCCTGCAATTTCTCTGCAGCGGTTTTGTCTTTTGTATCTCCAAGGTTTAAGCTGTCGGAGAACCATTCGCCAGCGAGCTTTGAGATCAACGTACTTTTACCGACACCTTGTGGTCCGTTTAAGACGAGCATGGAGTCAAATTTACACCCAGGATTTTGAACACGACTGATAGCAGCGCACAGGGTTTTTCTTGTAACAGCACGGACGTACTTATTGTCATCAGCGCCGAGATAATCAATGAGCAAGGTATCTAGTCTTGGTACTTTGTCCCATTCCGGTAAAGAGTCCAGGTATTCTCGAATGGGATGGTAGGACCTATCGTCAGTGACTTTGGCTACAGCAATTTGATAGTTTCTCTGTGAGAAGGTCCCGTAATTGGAGTCGATATAGCTGATAAGCTGGGCATCATCTGCGTCCCGCCAATATTTTGATGGGTGGTTCCAAGGAACGCTGCCTTTGATCTCCATACCATCAAGCTGCTGATTAAATACCAGTGCCTGTAGATTTGGGTCGTTCTGTAGAATAAGCGTGATGTTGTGCAGATTGTTTTTTAGAACAGTTGAGCGGGGTTCATATTCCAACCTTTTCTGCCAATCTGTATCCTCATCATCAAAATCATCCACCGCGCGAGCCTGTCTTTCTTGAACCAGTAGAAGTTTCACCTGTTCATCTTTTGAGGCAAATTCTGTCATGGCCTTGTAGGAAGGAAGCTTGGTGATAGGCGTTTCTTCTGGATGCTTATCATCAAGGTCTCTAAAATGGTGAAGCCTCACAAGATCAAATGCATTGAGGAGCTTTCCGCATAATGGATCCGTGGCATGATGGGAGTAGACAAACTTGTCATCATGAACCACCACACCTGCAGCGCTGTCAGCGGGGATGTAGTCATATCGTCCCGGCATAGTTGAGGGCTCATAAACATCAGATAGAAAAGTTGTGATGGCATCTGTGATGCTATAGGTCCTACAGAAAGCACCCACAATACCTGGTTTGGAAAGTGGATCAGCTTGTTCAGTGATACTTTGTTTTTCAACTTCTGACTGACGAGAGGACACTGGCCAAGTAGATGCATCTTGCCAATCATCATATTTGGATAGATAATCGTCTGGGTTTAAGAGATCTCCGTCTTTTTCTTTGTACAGAAATTCTCCGTTTTGCGAGGTGGAGGGCCAGTACATCAATCGATGGGGTTCATAGGTACTGTCATCAAAGAGATCAATGCCGACTTCCTTGGCCACCATTCTTGCCACAGCGGGATACTCAGCCTCACTCACTTCACGAGAGAGTGGAATAACAAGTCTAATTCGAGGATATTCCGGCGTGTGCTTATGGGTAGAATATGCGCAGCATCTATATGGAAGATGGGCGATTGTGTCATCCCATATACCAGGCTTGCCATAATCCATATCAAGGAGGATCATGGAGCGGCACAGTACGTTTCCCTTTTTACGACGACCATCCCGTAAGTGACCAGCCACATAGCCACCGACATCTTTGACGGAAGCTTGCTGATCTTTAGACATTTTTTTATATTCTTCTATGGTTTCAGTAGTACGAATGGTGGAGCTGACTCTGGTGCGAAAATCCTCCCAAGAGATCTCGTTGTTTTTCCACTTTTTATCCATACGACTGTTACCGTAAGAAATCTTCATTTACAAAACCTCCTTACACTGAGATGAAAAGTAGCGGATGGGGTAGTTTTTACGTTTTGCCCAGTTGATCTCTGCTCTCATGCCGGAGGAAATGTGGCTTCCAAACACCCAAACTTCGGAGCATTTTGACATCAGTACATTTCCAAAGAATAAACCAAGTTCTCGTTCATCAGGATCACTGTCATCAAGAAACTGAGTGAAAAGTAGATGCGGAGCGATGGGAATGCACCCCATCACAACCGCGAACCTACTATATCGTCTGGCGGAATCCGTGTTACTTTCAATATCACCGGAATAGGGTGAGCAGATATACACAAGAGGCCGGAAGGCTCTGGCAGCCTTTTCTCTTTGTTCGATTTTAGTTAAGGCATCATAAGCAGTGGGGTCGTAGTAACCTTCAGCGTTGAATTTGTCAATTCCCATTAGTAGAACCTCCCTTTATGCTGGCTTATCGGAAATCTTCATCTTGTACCATTCCAGGTATCGCTTGCGCTGTTCATAGTCTGGAACAGAGAGAAGTAGTCCGATATCAACTTTTTGAAGTGTCTCAAGCATTTTAACTTGGTCATCGGTTAGGTACGGACGGATGCTGGTGCCTTTTTCAAGACCATATTTTTGTCTGATTTGCTTGGCAGACATCCCTGTTACAATACGGTTTATCATGTCGCATTCATTGCTGAAGTGATAAGGCTTGGGCTTTTCGTGAAGCAGCTTTATATTTTCAGTCAGCAGAGGGAAATCCTTACGAGCTGTAACCAAAGTTGTGATGAAATCTTCCATCTCGTTGAAACGTTTAATATAAAGCTCTTTAAATCGCATGGCCTTTTGTCCGGTGTAACCCATAACAAGCATCGTGAAACCATCTCTTGTCATCATGTAACAGGGCTGCTTTTTATTTTGAGAACTGATGTAAGAGGACGGCTCAAAATTGAGCCAAGCAAATTTTTCACTTAACCCAGAAGTGGGGTCAGTGATTCGTGCAATATCTCTAAGAACATTTTTGTGCTCCTTATCAAAAAACTCTGCCACGTAAAGACTGTCCACTCGTGCAGTGTCCCTAGTGTCTGCAAATATGCCGTATTTGTCTTTTGGAATTAATTCTTTCATAGGATTTCCTCCAATCTGGACTTGCTGCACTCTGCACAGAAAAGAGCAGTTCCATAAAGGTCGCTTTCCCCATCGCTGAATAACTCCGAGATGTCTACACAGACTTCAACACCGCAATCTGGACAGGTGGTAAATACATTGTCATCATGGATTTCTACCTTGATTTCCAATGAGTCGTTGATTGTTTGCTTTACATAGAACATATTTATTACCTCCATTTCTTGAAGGCTTAAGTGCCTTCTAATACTCACAGGACAGAAAACTGCCCTGTGAGTAATAAAGGACTAATCTTTTTTGTAGAAATTCGTTTCATAACCATCTGCCCTCATTAAGAGCCCCTTTGCCCAAGGTGGAGTGTGGCTCATTTGATTACAGATAGACTCGATTGATGATTCCATACCAGCTTCGATGACAATTTCATCATGAACATGAATGACGATGTTAAAATCCTTGAGCGATTGCATGGAATAACACAGAAGATCACGACTGGTTGCCTGGACGATGTTCTCAACAAACTTTGGGCCATAGCTATCGATGCGTTCCCATTTTTTTGTGCCACCAACGCCTTCATAGGTGATGCAGTCTGAACCAAACATATTTGTTCCAATGCGAGGTTTTACATAGGAGAGTCTTCTTCCAGAAGGGAGGGTGATAAAGAGCATGCCACTTTGGTAAGAAAACCGGATGCCATGTGTTTCAGTGACGGTCCGTTCTCTAACTGCTTTCATGGCAGCCTTATCTACGTCCCACCAAAGCCTGACTATATTTGGGTTGGTAGTACGCCAAGCAGTAACCAGAGGTTGTAGTTCATCTTCATTAAGACCCATCTCCAGAGCACCCATGGCTTTAAGAGCACCAACGGACCCGCCATAACCAAGGGCCAATTCTGCGATCTTACCTTTTTGCCTTAAGTGGCCATTGACCCCATGTTTTTCAACAGGAACACCAAACATCTGAGAAGCAGAAGCACAGTAGATATCACCACCGGACTCGAAAACTTGCTGACGCCATTTTTCACCAGCAAGCCAAGCGATAACCCGGGCTTCAATAGCAGAGAAGTCTGCGACGATAAATTTGCGACCAGGGTTAGGAATGAAGGAGGTGCGGATAAGTTCAGAGAGAACCTCGGGTATGGAATCATAAAGCATTTCTATAGCTTCAAAATTTCCACAGCGAACAAGAGCTCTTGCCTGTTCTAAATCGGGCAGATGGTTTTGAGGAAGATTCTGAAGCTGAATAATCCTTCCTGCCCATCGTCCTGTTCGATTAGCACCATAAAACTGGAACATGCCTCGGGCACGGCCATCTGCACATACTGCGTTTTCCATGGCAGAGTATTTTTTGACGGAGGACTTGGCCAGTGATTGTCTTAGCTCCAGTACTTCTTTAAGATCAGGTGGAGCTGTTTCAAGGAGTTCTGAGACCACTTTTTTACCTAATGAGTCTGTTTCAAGTCCCTGGTCCGATAACCAGTTCTTCATCTGTGCTACGGAGTTAGGGTTATCAAGATCCGTTAGTCTTTTCATTTTTTGGAGCAGCTCTGAACGAGAGCGAGTATCCATCTTTATTGCTTCATTTACAAAAGGCATATCCAAGGATACACCACGATCATTGATCTCCTGGTCAAGGTGGTATTCATTCCACACTTCTTCAGGCACGGGAAATTTTGAAAGTTTTTCCTGGATGGCTATTTCAGCTTCAACATCGCGAAGGTTGTAGGACTTAAATTCAGACCATTTATCAGGAGCATGGACTGGAAGATTACGAGACCGGCCACCATTTGTAGCGGTTGGGTTACAGGGCTTACAAAAGTATCTGATCAGGTCTTTTCCTTCAGAGAGTTTTTGCTTTTTCAGTCCAAGGACAGCGCCACTACCTTCTAGGGATAGAGGTAGACCCATATATGCAGACCAGACCATTGTGCATCGCCAGGATTTTGGGCTGAGGTATTGACCATTAGGAAAACCTAGCCATTTAGACAAACAGATTCTTTCGAACTGGGCATTAAAAGCCCACTTAGTAATGGATGGATCAGTGAGGGCTGATTGTATTTCTTCAGGAAGTTTTTTACCACTGGCAAGGTCGATCACCTCGATATCGCCACCATCGATGGAGTATCCAAAAAGTAGGATCTCAAAGTCAGGTGATTCTATATAGCGGTAGACCCCGCTTTTGGCGAGGTCTACACTACTATAGCTTTCGATATCGATGCTTAATGTTTTCAAGACAGGAAATCCTCATCAAGGTCAGTGGCGAAATCGTCCTCAGCCCTGGACTTTCCACCAAGAGGCTCGCCGTCTCTTATTTTCTGGAGGTTGTTAAGACCGCAGGCGATTCCTCTGTTTCCGTTGCTGTTAAAGGCGTAGAAGTTGATGCTTGCCCTACCATATACTCCACTGTAAACCTCGGAGCGAGTAAGGATAACATTTCTGTCTGCATCTACAATGCCTGGAGCAGTAGCGGAGTTTGCATTGATGAAATAGGCATTGGCATAGGCTGGATCGTCTGGTCTTTCCAAATCTCCGTCTCTGAGAGGCGTTTTGATACTTGTAAGAGGTGGGATAGACTTTCCGTTACCTTTAAGCTTTGCTTCACCTTCATGGTAAGCAGCCTCAATGGCAACTTTGACTTTTGCTACAGTTGCAGTATCTGATTTAGGAATGATGAGGGATACCGAGAACTTTGGAGTGCCACCGTTGATGGACTTTGCTTCCCAGACATTGGCGTAAGACCAGCGAGTGTCAGGACCTGTGATAACCTTCATGGGGTTGCTGTTTGATTTGTTTGCATTATTGGACATATGATTTTCCTCCTTAAATTTCATTAAAATCGTGTTGTGCTGTATTAATTGGCGGACGTTTGTCGCTCTCAGGAACCAGTGTTGGTTTCCCTTGAGGCTTTTCAATGTAGCTTCCTAGAACTTCCTCAAATCGCTTCTTACCGATAAGAGAGGTCATGGCAGTAATGCCAAGAAGCTTTTGTTCATATGGATCAAAGCCTTCTGCGCTGACGGCTTTAGCAACCGCAGTTTCATCAGTGTATCTTCGATTGGAGCGTCCTTCGACCAGCTTCCATCCGTTCCACTGCTTTCCGCTGACTGCTGATTGCAGTGCGTAATCTTTGATATCTGATGCCCAAGAGATTAGACCATCTATTTTAATTAGGATGTCTTCAACCTCGTAATCATCGAGTAGAGGGGGTATCTTGAAGTCGTATTTGGCCAGCTCCATGTTGTACTCAGCTCTGGTGCGGCATTCATGTTTCGCTTTGCAAAACCCACACCACTCACCGCACTTGAAGTCTCCTTCACCGGCAAAGGCTAGCTCTGCAGTTGGTTTAAGAACTTCATTAGCCCACTGGTACAAGGATTCTTTAGATACTGTGTGGGTGGATATGTTGTTTCTACGAGGCTGATAGATAGTCATGGAAACAGTATCGATGTCATAGATTCCATCGAAGATTTCTAGGGCACCTAGTGTATAGAGCTTCATCTGCGGATTATCTTCAGCTTCAACTAAAATCCCCTGTCCATGCTTGTAGTCGCATACGTGGATCTCCGAATCAGCTATGATCAAGCAATCTCCGGTCCCGAAGCCGCCTTCAACGTACTTAGAGAAGTCCAGCCTTTGCTCTATAAGAACAACCGGGTCCGAACATTTTTCTTTTGCAGTTTCTACCTGCTCAAGAATGTAAGCTGCATAGCCGTTCGCACATTCTTCCATCTCTTCACTAAAGTAGGTGAGATTCTCTGTTGGGTCTTTGGCTCGGAGCCCAAGAGCAACTTTTAATTTGTACTCACATAGGGTATGAGCGTCGGTGCCTTCTGCGGCGTAGCTACTTCCTTTATCTTCATAAGACTCACTGAGCCTGACAGAAGGAGGACAGTTTAACCACCTATGAGATGAAGAGGCTGAAAGAAGTGCATGCTTACCCATTTCCAAGTACCTCAGCTTCTGCTAGGAGTGCTGGATAATCTGAAGCATTAATTTCTGACAGCTTATCAGCACCATACTTTTGAAGTAGCTCTCGAATTTTTGATGTATGACCATCTCGACTTTTTTCAGCCAGAACCGCTCTAACTTCTTCCAGCGTTATGGCCTTTTCTTCCGGTGCTGATTTAGCTGGTGTTGGTTCATCGCTACTACTGAACATGCTGGAAAGAGACTGAGATATGCCTATCAGCGTTTCACCACATTGGTTCAGCTCCTTAACTAGTAGAGAGAGTTCACTCATTTTGCCCATCTGGTTTTCCTCCTTTTTCTTTCTCTTGCTGCGATAGCGTTGTAAGCTTCTTAGCAAGGCGCTTTGACACTACGCTGATGGTGGTAAGGACATCGGCTAGTTCTTCATCCATTTCAGGATCCCGGCCCTGAGTGTCAGTTTGGTTTGCTTGATTCTGCATTGTTTACCTCCGTTCCGAGGGCTGTTTTGTTCCCCTCAACCCTCACAGGACAAAAGTGAGAAGTTTGAGTAATGACTTTGAAAAATAGTTTTTATGATGCCCTCTGATATCCACAGGACACCAGAGGGCGTTTTGAGTAATGAATTACATCCAGTCTTTTAGGACTTCTCTTAGTTGGGAGAAAAGTTTAAGTTTACGATTGTTGACTGTCTTTTGAGCGCAACCAATGCACTCAGCAATTTCTCGTTCGGTTTTTCCTATGCTAAAGAGCTCAGCAATACGGCGATTCTCTGGGTCTAGTTCATCCAGGGCAGCGAAGAGTTCCTCAAGAAGCAACTTGTCCTCCACGAGTTCATCAATGTTAATTGAATCTGGTACGTCGAAACCATCATCACTAAACTTGTCTAATGAGAGGACACTGCCTGTCCGATCAATTAGTGGTAAACCTTTTTCAGCACGTTCCAGATCGCATTCGCGGCAGTTTCGAGTACATCTCTTTGTGCCGCCTTTGCCGTCACTGATGATGCAGCGCTTCTCGCGTTCTTGACGTTTTTTCTCTGCCCACAATGGTTGCTTATAGGCGCGATACACTTCTTCGGTGACTTCAATAACTTGATCTTCAATTGTTAGGTGCCAAGCACCATCATAAAAATCCTTGTTTTTTGGTTGACTTTGGTTTTCGTTGATTGACATATAAATAGCCCTCCTTCGGCTTTAAACCGAGATGGAGAGCTCATATGCCATAGCTAATAAGCCTCAAGGCAGACTGGTACCGTAGTCAGGAGTTATCTCCATCTCAAACTGGCACCAGCACTTCCAAGTGGCTGGAGCATGCGTATTTAGTTTTTCATCACTTAACACTTGGAAGATGCCTGTACATGGCTGTTAAATGATGTTTTGTTGTAACTATGTACTAATCATAATTGAGTGAAATATGTTTTTAAACGAAGTGGGACTTCCTGAAATCGGGGCAAAATAATCAACCGTTACACCAACAAAGATGTAACGGTATTGATAAGGCTGAAAAAGTAACAGGAAGTGGGACTTCACTTTTTTCAAAATTATTTTTAAATTATTTTTGTTCCTTTATAATTTGAATAAATAAGTTTGGTATTTGAATACCAAAATAAAATAATGATTGACACGGTTCGTTGGGGGTGCTATATTTTATTTAGAGTAGTATTTGGAGATTTATCTGAGGAGGTCATTAATATGCGTAACGACAAGCGAATGAACCAAATTTGGACTCGCTATAATGCATTAAGAGGATATACAGTTCTATCTGAGCTACCTGTTGCGCTCTTCCTTTTAAAGAAGACAAAAGAGGAGTTTGTGACTACCTCTAAAAAGCATAGTGAACTAAAAGCTTATGAAATCATGCTTTCAATAGCAGATAGCCATGATATGAAGAACCCTTTTCAAGATTCAAAGGCTTTTTATAGTGCCTTTTTGGCTATGGATGATGAAGATATGGATTGGGAAGAAGCTCTTGCATCTGCTGATCCAAAAGAGATGTTTTATATACCGAGCGTTTTGATTGATGAGTTTGAAAAACATTTCAAGCCAACCACTAAATTGGTGCTGATTCCTGAAGCTGAAAAATTCACACCCAACCTTTCCGAGTTGGTGAATAATCATTCTGATTGCGAATTTGTAATAACGACGATGAACAACGTTAGTAAAGCGCTTCTTGATGAAATGTTTAAAGGATATTCCAATGTAGTTGTGGAGCAGACAAGCATATATGATTATGAATTTACATCAAGGAAATTCGATCTAATCTTAGCTGTACCAATTTTTGGAGCTAGGGAACGTGCTGAAGACGATGGAGAGTTTATCTGCAGAGAGTATGAAATGATTGCTGTTGAAAACTTGCTACTACACTTAAACAGTTCAGGTGAACTTGTAATAGTACTCCCTGCAAGGATAACTTTTGCATCTGGAACTGTAAAAGACTTAAGAGAGTTTATCCAAGGCATGTATAAGTTAGAAGAAATTGCTGAGTTACCAGCAGGAATATTTACGGCTACTGCCATCAAGACCTATATGTTTACAATAACAACTGGAAGAACCGAAGATGTAATGATTAAAAGATATGATTCTGCTAGAAAAAATACCAAACGAGACGGAATCAATGAACTGGTTCTTACTGAAGATACCTTTGTGATGTTAGATGAGTTAATGGAAATGGGATATTGGAATGTTGATCATTTCTTTGCCATGGTAGACGCAGATTGGCAGCGTTATCAAGACTCAAGCATTAAAAAGGAAGAGCTGGGCAACATTGCTGAAGTTTTTAGAGGAAAAGCGGTCAACAAAAAAGACCCCAACGGAAGCATTGGAGTCGTTAATATATCAAATCTAAAGGATTTTGAAATTGATTATGAGGGCCTAGATTTTATTGAGGAGGAAGAGAGAAAAGTTGCAAATTATATACTCAAAGATGGGGACCTCCTATTACCTGCCCGAGGGACGGCTATAAGAATAGCAGTTTTCGAAGAACAAAATTACCCGTGTATAGCATCTTCCAATATTATTGTGATTAGACCAAATGACAAACTACTTCTAGGGATATATTTGAAAGTGTTCTTGGATAGTCCAATGGGAAACAAAGTCTTAGCCGGAAAGCAACAAGGGACAGTCGTCATTAACACCAGCTATAAAGACTTGAAGACATTAGAAGTTCCCCTACTTAGAATTGATGAGCAAAAGGTAATAGCTGATGAATATAAATTAGAGTATACAAAATACGCTGAAACTGTTCGTCTTGCTGAAGATAGATGGCGTGAAGTTGAAGAACGTCTACAAAATAGTATTTTCAAAGTTTAACAATAGAGAGTCCTTTTATAAGGAACTGCGAAGGTATGAACATTAAATTATTTGCGATGGCTACACGTCCGAAAGGCAAAAGTCTTGCAACTTGGAGGAGATAACATGATTGGAGCTATTATAGGCGATATTGTCGGTTCTAGATTTGAATGGGATAATCATCGCTCAAAAGATTTTGATTTATTAACTTATAAATGTTTTTTCACAGACGATACTGTGATGTCCTTAGCTATTTGTGATGCACTAATGGCCTGCAAGACTGATTACAGCGATTTAAGTGAACAAGCTGTTAGGTGTATGCAGACAGTCGGACGTCCTTATCCGAATTGTGGTTATGGAGGAATGTTTAATAAATGGATGTATAGCGATTCACCTGAACCATATAACAGTTATGGGAACGGGGCCGCAATGAGGGTTAGTGGCTGTGGTTTTGCTGGGAACTCCATTGATGAAGTTAAAATGCTTTCTCATGAAGTAACAGCGGTCACACACAATCATCCAGAAGGTATAAAAGGTGCAGAAGCCACAGCAGTTGCAGTGTTTTTGGCTCGTAGCGGCAGAAATATCTTGGAGATTCGTGACTACATAGATAAGCACTACTATCCAATAAATTTCACTCTTGATGAAATTCGAGACACTTATAAATTCAATGAGACTTGTCAGGAAACTGTACCACAAGCTCTTGTGGCATTTTTTGAATCAACAAGTTTCGAAGATGCAATTCGTAATGCAATCTCGATTGGAGGAGATAGTGACACGCTGGCTGCAATTACTGGTGGTATCGCAGAAGCCTACTACGGAATCCCAACTCATATTAGGAAGCATGCACTGACATATCTTGATGAACGACTTCTTAATATATTATTAGAATTTGAAAATAGATATCCTTCAAAATTGGAAAAGATACAGTCTTCAGGAAGCGTAAGCTTTAAAGAAGAAGCTGTTAAAACAGAAAAAAGAATTGGGGGTAGAGGAGTAATGATGCAATCTGCAATGGATGCAGCTGATGAAGCGCTTAAGAAAAGTTCTTCACAGCCAGAAGAGACATCAAGCCAGAAACTGTTTTCTCATCTTTTTGAAGCTTGTAATATTTTACGCGGTCCAATCAATCAGGACGAGTACAAGAGTTATGTAACACCGATCCTTTTCTTTAAGCGTTTATCGGATGTTTACGATGAGGAAACGCAAGCCGCATTAGAATTATCAGGTGGCGATGAAGAATTCGCAAGTTTCCCTGAGAATCATCGTTTTGTAATTCCAGATGGGTGTCATTGGGATGATGTTCGTGCAGTGAGTGAGAATGTTGGAGTCGCAATAGCTAACTCTATGAACGGTATTGAACGCGCCAATCCTGATACACTCTACGGTGTTTTTTCTAGTTTTGATGATGCAAATTGGACAGATAAAAACAAACTATCTGATGAGCGATTAAAAGATCTTATTGAACACATGTCAAAAATTAGAGTAGGTAACGAAAACTACTCATCTGATGTAATGGGAGATAGTTATGAATTCCTAATCAAGAAATTTGCGGACCTATCTAAGAAGAATGCAGGAGAATTCTATACGCCGCGCTCAGTTGTAAAGTTAATGGTCAAAATGCTTGATCCGAAGCCAGGAGATAGTGTGTATGATCCAGCTTGCGGGACTGGAGGCATGCTAATTGAAGCGATACGAAATATGCGTGATGACAAAAGCACTTATGGGAAAATATATGGACAAGAAAAGAATTTAGCGACATCGGCTATTGCACGAATGAACCTATTCCTACATGGAGCTAGAGATTTTAAAGTTAAGCAAGGTGATACTTTGAAGTCTCCCCTTTTCCTACATCGAGGAGAATTGCAAACATTTGACTGCGTAATTGCAAACCCTCCTTTCTCATTAAAGGCATGGGGTGCAGATCAATTTTCATCAGACATTTATGGTCGAAATTTTTGGGGAAGTCCTACCGACTCTAGCGCTGATTTTGCTTGGCTTCAGCATATGGTTAAGTCTATGGATAAAAAGAATGGAAGGTGTGCAGTAGTTCTCCCACAAGGGGTCCTCTTTCAAGGAGGTAGAGGAGGAGAAATTCGAAAACAACTAATAGAATCTGACAAGCTAGAATGCGTTATTACGTTAGTTAGCGGATTGTTTTACAGTACGGGAGTATCTGCATGTATTTTAGTGTTGAACAATAATAAATTACCAGAACATAAAGGTAAAGTTTGTTTGATTGATGCGTCTAAAATTTATACTGCGCAAAGAGCACAGAATATTATGACTGATGAGGATGTTGAAGAAGTTTACAACCTATTTAAAAATTACGGATCAGTTGTTGAAAAAGCTAAGTTAGTGTCTATTGAAGATATAAAACAAAATGACTACACACTTTCTGTGAACGGTTATATTGAGAGAGCACCCATGGAAACTGTTAACCCTAAGGAAGTAAAAAAGAAATTTTTTGCTGCTCTTGAAGAGACAATTGCTGCGGAAGAGAACTTAAAATCATTACTAACAGAAGGGGGATACATTAGTGAGTAATAGAATTACGTTAGACGAGTTAAAATCATATTTATGGAATTCAGCAGTATTTTTGCGAACGCATATTGATGCTGGTTCGTATAAGCAATATATTTTTCCTCTTATGTTTTTCAAAAGAATTTGCGATGTTTATGATGAAGAGTGTGAAGAAATATTGGAAAAATATGATGGGGATGAGGAAGCGCTTGAATGGGAAGAAAATCATAGATTCAAAATCCCAAAAGGATATCATTGGAGTGATGTCCGAAATACATCAGAAAATATTGGTGTTGCCATTGTAAAGGCTTTTAGAGCTATAGAAAAAGCGAATCCTGAGAAATTACAAGGTGTATTTGGAGATGGTGCTTGGACTAATAAAAATAGATTGCCAGATAAATTACTAAAGGATCTTATTGAACATTTTTCCTCAAAGACACTTAGCCTAAAAAATTGTCCTGAAGATGAGCTAGGACAAGGCTATGAATATTTAATTAAGAAATTTGCGGATGATAGTGGGCATACTGCTCAAGAATTTTATACAAATCGTACGGTTGTTCACTTAATGACAGAGATGCTTAAACCTCAATCGGGTGAGAGTATTTATGATCCTACTTGTGGCAGTGCAGGAATGATTATTTCAGCAATAGCGTATTTAAAAAACCAAGGACTTGAGTGGAGAAATGTCAAAGCATACGGACAAGAGATTAATGCACTTACATCTGCTATTGGAAGAATGAATTTGTTTTTGCATGGTGTAAAAGACTTTTATATAGTTAATGACGATACTTTAAAAAAACCTGCATTTGTAAAGCGCGGTGAGTTAATGCAGTTTGATCTGGTCTTAGCAAATCCACCATATTCCATAAAGCAATGGGATAGAGACGCGTTTTCAGCTGACAAGTATGGTCGAAATTTTCTAGGTACGCCACCCCAAGGAAGAGCGGATTATGCATTTTTTCAACACATTTTGAAGAGTCTGGATCCCAAAACAGGAAGATGCGCCATTTTATTTCCACATGGTGTTCTGTTTAGAGACGAAGAAAAGGAAATGCGTGAAAAATTAATAAAAAGTGATTTGGTTGAATGCGTTATCGGAATTGGAAAAAACTTATTTTTTAACTCGCCAATGGAGGCATGTATTATAATATGCAGAATGAAAAAAGAACATAAACGAAAAGGTCGTGTATTATTTGTTAATGCCAAAAATGAAGTGACAAGAAAAAACGCTGAAAGCTTTTTAGAAGAAGAGCATATACAAAAGATAGCTCAAACTTACACTGAATTCGAAGAATATGATGGCTTCTCATCAATTGCTACTATAGAAGAAATTATCAGTAATGATAGTAAGTTGAGCATTCCGCTTTATGTAAGTGGATCTAATGGAGATGAAGACGAAGAAATATTATATACTGTTGAAGAGTCGCTTGATGAGTGGCTTGGAAGTAGTGATAGTTTTAGAGAATCCTACGAGAGTTTGAAATTTATGATTTTAGAGAATGGTGGTGATGATAATTATGCCTAAATATAAGTTTGAAGATATTGCATTAAATATAACTCAAAAGAGAAAACCTACGATAGAGGATATGGAAACATATATCGGACTCGAGCATTTAGATAGTGGTAGCCTTTCAATTCAAAGATGGGGTAGTAAAGTGCCAATAAAAGGAGACAAACTAATAATGCAAAAAGGAGACGTTCTTTTTGGAAAAAGGAATGCGTACTTAAGAAGAGCGTCTATAGCCCCTCACGATGGACTATTCTCTGCGCATGGCATGGTTCTACGCCCAAATGAGAATGTGATTTTGCCAAAGTTATTTCCCTTTTTTATTTGTTCTGACTATTTTTTCGACGCCGCAATAAGAATTTCAGTGGGGTCATTATCACCAACAATAAATTGGAGTGCACTTAAAAAATTAGAATTTACCCTTCCTAATATGGACGAACAAGAAAAACTTGCTGATATATTGTGGGCAGCTAATGATACAAAAGAATCATATAAAAGACTTCTTTTCCTTTCTGACGAACTTGCCAAATCACAATTTATAGAGATGTTTGGAGATCCATTTTTAAATCCCAAAGGTTGGGAAGTAAAGACCCTAGGAGAAATTGCTGACTACTTTATTGGATTAACATATAAACCTGCTAATGTTACTTCTGACGGGATGATAGTATTAAGATCTGGAAATATTCAAAATTCCACATTGGTATTTGAGGATAATGTAAGAGTAGATGTTGACGTTAAGGATCGATTGATAGTGAAAGTGAACGACATCCTAATGTGTAGTAGAAACGGTAGTGCAGATTTGGTAGGTAAAGTAGCCAAAATACCAGATCTTAATGAGAAGATGACTTTTGGTGCGTTTATGACAATCATCAGGTCTGACTATCACGATTATTTATTTTCTTTTTTTCAACAAGATGGATTTCGCAGACAATTAACTGAAGCAAAGACATCCACAGTTAATCAAATTACAAAATCAATGCTTAATAAGGTATTGGTACCACTTCCACCCAAAGCATTACAAGAAGAATATGCAGGTTTTATGGAACAAACCAACAAATCGAAAATTAAATTGAAACAGAATCTTGATAACCTTGAAATAACTACAAAAGCTTTGATGTTTAAAAACTTTGGCTAAGTGAATTTAGAATTATTATAAGGATAGGGGGGAAAGCTTGATGTTTAATGAAGATAACACAATTGAGCAAATGGCGATTAGAACACTTCAAAGTAATGGGTGGAAATATATACCTGCAGAAGAACTTCCGCGCGATTATTCAGATGTGATGGTTGAATCCATGGTAAAAGAGGCGCTAATACGTCTTAATCCAGAGATCGCAGAAGAACCGACGCGAGCTGATGAAGTAATTTATAAGTTGCGTACGATAATTTTGACCGTACAACCACACAATCTGGTGACACAGAATGAACTGTTTAAAAGAATGGTTTTCGAGGAGAATTCTTATCCATTTGGAAAAGATGGACGTATGATACCTATACGATTCTTTGGAACAATGACCAAAGACGATTTAGCACTGAACGAATATATTGTAACAAACCAATGGGTTTACCCTCAAAAAGAGAATGGTAAGAGATTAGATGTTGTTCTACTTATTAATGGATTCCCCGTTGTTATCGGTGAGTTTAAAACACCTGTACGTAATGCTATAACATGGCTCGATGCTGCAGGTGATATAGCTGCATATGAAAAAAGCATACCAGGAATGTTTGTGACGAATATATTTAATTTTGCTACAGAAGGTAAATGTTTCAGATATGGATCAGTATCTATGCCCATTGGAATGTGGGGGCCTTGGCATACGCCAGATCATAAAAGTGAAGGAAGCCTCGCTGATGTGAAAATAAGTATTGCTGATATGATTACACCTGAAAAAATAATGGATATATTTCAGTTTTTTACGGTCTTTGCAACTGATAAAAAATATCGTAAGTATAAAGTGATTTGTCGTTACCAGCAGTATGAAGGTGCAAATTTAATTGTTGATCGTGTTAAAGCAGGGTACCCAAAGCAAGGGCTTATATGGCATTTTCAAGGATCGGGTAAGTCACTACTAATGGTTTTTGCAGCACAGAAGTTAAGAATGATCCCTGAATTAAACAATCCAACGGTTGTTATTGTTGACGACAGAATAGACCTTGAGACGCAGATTACAGCTACGTTTAATGCATCAGATATTCCTAATCTTATAAGTCTATCGTCAAAAGAAGACTTGGAAACTTTTTTCTTAGGTGATCAAAGAAAAATAGCGATCACAACAATCTTCAAGTTTGGTGATGTTGAAAAAGAGTTAAATCGTAGAGACAACATTATTCTGATGGTTGACGAAGCTCACAGAACTCAGGAAGGTGATTTGGGTAGCAAAATGCGTTTAGCACTACCTAATGCTTTTTTCTTTGGCCTTACAGGTACTCCAATAAACCGTGTTGATAGAAATACTTTTAACACTTTTGGTGCGGTTGAAGATAAGAGTGGATACATGAGCAAGTATTCTTTCTCAGATTCTATTCGTGACAATGCGACACTTCCATTGAATTTCGAAC
This sequence comes from Alkalibacterium thalassium, assembly GCF_900101165.1. Classification (GTDB taxonomy): domain Bacteria; phylum Bacillota; class Bacilli; order Lactobacillales; family Carnobacteriaceae_A; genus Alkalibacterium; species Alkalibacterium indicireducens. The sequence goes on from NZ_FNFK01000001.1 coordinate 142,745, forward strand.
CAGTGCCGGTAGATCTTCATGTTGATAGAGAAAAGATAGATGCAGAATTTGAAGCTTTAACAGAAAACCTATCTAAAGAAGATAAAGCGGAGTTATCTAAAAGAGTCAATATGAAAGCGATTATGTATGACCGCAAACGAATCAGAAAAGTTTGTGAGCACATAGCCAAACATTACCAGGAAAAAATTGAACCGAACGGATATAAAGGACAGGTAGTTTGTTATGACAGAGCTTGCTGTCTTATGTATAAAGAAGAACTTGATAAATTACTGGGTTCTGATGCTACTACAATCGTCATGGACACAAACAATGACAAAGAGGATAAGTACAAAGAGTTTAGACGTGACAGAGATGCTGAAGGAAAAGTTTTGGACAGATTCAGAGAACCTAATGATCCATTGAAATTAGTAATTGTAACTTCAAAGCTTCTAACAGGTTTTGATGCACCAATTTTACAGGCAATGTATCTTGATAAGCCAATGAAGGATCATAATTTGTTGCAAGCAATTTGTCGTACGAACAGAACCTATGATGAAGGTAAAACTCATGGCTTGATCGTTGACTATATTGGTATATTTGACAATGTAGCGACAGCTTTAGATTTTGATGAATCAAGTATGAAGAAAGTTATTACAAATATTGAAGAAGTTAAGAAACAAGTTCCAGCCCTAATGCGAAAATGCTTAAGCTACTTCATGGGAGTAGATCGAACCGTAGAAGGTTGGGAAGGCTTAATAGCTGCTCAAGAATGCCTACCTAACAATAAGATCAAAGACGAATTTGGAGCTGATTATAGAGTACTTAACAAAGCCTGGGACGCAGTGTCACCGGATCCGTTTTTAAATCCAATGAAATATGATTTTCAATGGCTTACTAGAGTATTTGAGTCTATAAAACCTACAGATGGTCGAGGTGCATTAATATGGGCTTCACTTGGTGCTAAAACATTGGAGCTTGTTCATGAAAACTTACAAGTAGGACAAGTTCATGATGATATGGAAATTCTCAAAATGGATGCAGATCTAATTGATGAATTCATTGAGAAACAAAAAGACTTGAGGAAGACAACTATTAAAGTTGAAATTGATTTAGTCGCGAAGATTCGGAAGCACAGTAATGACATCAAATTCGTTAAATTAGGTGAAAAGCTTGAGAATCTCCGTGAGAAACACGAACAGGGTTTAATAACCAGTATTGAGTTTTTAAAACTGTTATTGGAACTTGCGCGGGAGGCTGCAGAAGCTGAAAAAGATGTTGTGCCTGAGGAAGAGCTAGACAAAGGAAAGGCAGCATTGACTGAGCTTTTTGATGGGGTAAGGAATTCCAAGACGCCAATTATTGTTGAGCGAATTGTTGCAGACATAGATGATATCGTCAAGATTGTTCGTTTCGAAGGTTGGCAGGGAACCACAGCTGGGAAGCAGGAAGTGAAGAAAGCTCTTAGAAGTGTTGTCTGGATAAAGTATAAAATCAAGGATAAAGAAGTCTTTGACAGAGCCTATAAGTACATCGAGCAGTACTATTAATCAATAATCAAAGTGAATGGGTGACTTATGTCAGATGTGATTATTTGTAAAAATTCAATGGCAAATTTACTTGGAGAGAGTCTATGGGAGGCTATCCAGGCGGTAAAGATAGAGAAAATGTGGACTGTCCATATTGTGGAGAAACAGACCATGCTGTTATGATCAGCGGTATCGTTGTTGTTGAAAAAGTCGAGGATTAACCAATACTACAAGACGCTTTAAGTTTGGCAGGGGGGTGAGAGAAGGTGCAGAAGGCCTACAAATCATTCGAAGAGTATCTCGGAGATGTATATTATAACGAAATAAGTGAAGCAATAAAGGAATTCATCCATAATAAAGGGAGAGCATTTGATTTTAACTCATATACTGTCTTGGACCCATCATATATTGAACTGGATGATTTCCGTGTTACAAGTATTTCTTTTTATGGTATCGAGCATCGTCAAATTTTTTTTAATGCAACTATCAATGCTGATATTGTTTTAAAAGGCATGGGTAAACAAGATTATGAGGCTGATATGAAGTCAAAATGGTTTATTGTGTCTTTTTACGGGCATCTAATATCAGGATTGCGAAAAGTAATGATAATTGATGTTAGAGAGTATAGCAGGGAAAGATTTTGCAAAGAAAATGCTTTATCAAAGTATCTGGTTCCATATATTTATTCAGAGGATCTTGATAAAGAAGCTGAAAAGTTCTTGCAAAGAAATTATCCTGATGCACTTGAAAATCCGATGCCAATAGATATGGTCGAGTTGTTGGATAATATGTGTCTTACAATGCATTATGCACCTTTGCCTTCTAATATTTTTGGGATGTCAGTTTTTAGCGAGACCGAAGCAGAAGTATTCGAGGAGAACATGATAGATACTCGAACAGAAACAATTGATGTTGGGACTATTTTGGTAAATCCAGATGTGTATTTTATGAGGAATATTGGTTCTATAAACAACACAATAGTTCATGAGTGTATCCATCATGATATGCATTCAAATTTCTTTGAACTTCAAAAGTTGTTGAATTCTGGTTTGAATGCAATAAGATGTGAAACTGTTGAAGAATACGGAGATAATACAGACGGTATCGACAAAGCGTTACATTGGATGGAATGGCAAGCAAATGTACTGGCGCCACGAATTATGATGCCATTAAAAACAACAACTCAGAAATTAAATGAGATTTTGAATCTTTTGCATAATCAACATCCCCTACTTCGCAAAGCTGAGGTTATGCAACTAGCTATTCAAGAACTTGCTAACTTTTTCAATGTGTCAAAGTTAGCCGCAAAACTACGAGCGATTGATATAGGTTTTCAACAGGCGGCTGGAACTTTTGTATATGTAGGTGGAAAGTATTACCCTCCATACTCATTTAATGATGGTACTTTAGATAAAAATCAAACATTTGTTATTGATGAGATGAACGCATTGTATGAAGCGAGTATGTCAGAAGAACTTTCTGAGATAGTATACTCAGGTAAAGTCGTTTATGTTAACTCCATGTTCTGCATGAATGATCCTAAATATGTAATACGACATGATGACAATTCACTTGAATTGACAGAGTATGCCTTGGAACATGTTGATGAATGTTGCTTGGTTTTTGATAGAGCTAATAGAATCAGTAAGCTTTATGATGATTCGTTTTATAGAAGGTGTTTTCTGTGTAGAGATGTTGATGCAGCTCCTTTTATTGAGGCAAAGTATAATCCTGAGTATGAGGATAATCAAAAGATACAGGACCGTGTGAAAGAGACTTCGATAATTAGTGCATATTCTATAGAAATGTCAGAAGAGCTTATGAACATGCCTGGTAGTTTCTCGAAAACATTGGAATACCACATAAAAAGAAGGGAATTAACGAATGAGATTCTGGCAGAGCGGTCCGGATTAAGTGCAAGAATAATTAGTGATTACAGGAATAATGAATCACTTACAAAAGAATTGCCGACAGTCATGGCGCTGTGTATAGGGTTAAACTTACACCAATTTTACGCTGAAGATTTAATTGAAAAAGCAGGACATCAATGGAAAAAGACACCAGAGCATATTTTGTATAGATGGCTCTTGGTTTGGCATACAGATGAAAATCTTTTGCAGTGGAATAAGCGGTTAGAAGATGCGGGCATTTCACAACGTCTTCCAAGTAATAGACATGAAAGATCGAAAGGTGGTGGTAAATAATGTTACAATGTGGGAGTATCAGTTTAAATTCTTCGTGAAATAGTGTTCTTTTAAGCTAATAAAAAATGCACGTGGAATTTAGGAAATAATAAGGAGGAATTTTGACAATGGATTTTTTTGGAGTGAATGGTTATTTAGAAGCAAAAGAAGGAAAACGTGATGAGTTGTTAGAGTATTTATTAGAGGCTAGTTCAGAAATGGAATCAATTGATAATTGCTTTTGTTATATAGTTGCAACTGTCCCTGACAATCAAAATGCTGTCCATATTTTTGAAGTTTGGAAAGATGAAGCTTCTCACAAAGCTTCTTTGGAACTAGACGTTTTTCGTAAAATTATTACTAAGGCACAACCTATTATAAACGGAATGCAAGATTACCCTAATTTAACTGTAAAAGGTGGAAAAGCTAATTTTTAAATCTTAAACATTTAGAATGCAATCATCCACTTAGTTATTTTAAGGATGATTGCTCTTTTTTATACTCGACAAAAAATTAGCCAAAAGTTAGCCATTTCATAAAAAAAGACACCTTCCATAATTGGAAAGTGTCTGTAAACGTTGATATAACATAATATTGACTGTCGTTTGCGGGTACAATATATTTAGTGGTTATACGGAAGTAGAGGATTATGAATTTGAGGTGTATGATGCGGAGGAAGCAATAACAAAGTTTAGGGAATTATGCCAACCGGATGTAGATTTTTCTGGTAATGAAAATAAATGTTGGTTTTATCTTATATCGTATTATTTATACAAAATAGGATATGTTATAAAAGAATTTCCTAGATTGTTGGCACGACCACCTGTTGCACCTAGTGACTTTACTTATGGAGAAATTAGGAACAGAATTATTGCAAAGGGAGATGATGATAACGGGACTGTTCGATATGCTGTTAGAAGAACATTTGTCGCAAGGTTGACATTTGAACAGAAATCAACCTATGTTGATATAGATGATTCAATCAATCAAAAGTTTATTGAGGTATCAAACCGACAAGCATCGTTCAATAATATGAGCACAGATGAAAAACTTGCAGAGATAGCAAATTTAATAGAAAGTTTATTAAAGAAGAACGGTAAGTTCCTTACACCAGATTACTCTACGATTTGTTTTGATTATATTTCTAACGATGTAGTAACAAGCTATAGAAAGAAAATGCATTGTTTTAGGCATGCCACAGATGATGCAATATCGGAAAGAAAAAACTATTCGGAAGAACAAAAAAGCTTCTTTGTTGATTACGGCTTGACCATTGTTAAAGTGATACATTCTTTGCTGGAATAGAAACTGAGTAGACAATTTTTTTGGAACAAACATGATTCCAACTTGTCGGAGGTATTTTTTTTAATCGGATAAAGGAACTGATATCTTCCCGTATACGCAAGTCCACAGTGGATTAATTCCCCGATTTCATTTATGTTACAAATTTGAGCCATAGAGGTTCAAGAGGTTTACCATCGTAATTATTCTATTTTTCTAGAAAGATTATTATCAATTAGACCTTGTATTAATAACAGGAGGTATTATGAGAACATATAAAGATAAAGAAGAGCTAAAATTTGAGATAAATAAAAGTTTTGAAAAGTATATTTCTGAATTTAATAATATCCCAGAATCACTGAAAGACAAAAGCGTTGACGAAGTTGACAGAACACCATCTGAAAACCTTGCTTATCAAGTTGGCTGGACAACATTGCTCCTGCAATGGGAAGCCGATGAGAAAAACGGCTTAACAGTAAAGACACCATCAGATATGTTTAGGTGGAATCAGCTTGGTGAATTATATCAGTGGTTTTCAGATACCTATGCAAATTTATCCTTAGAGGAGTTAAAGGATAGGCTAAACAGAAATGTTATTTCAATCAATAAAATGATTGATGTACTAAGTGATGAAGAATTATTTTTACCTCATATGAGAAAGTGGGCTGATGAAGCTACAAAAACAGCAGTATGGGAAGTATATAAATTTATTCACGTTAATACTGTTGCTCCTTTTGGGACTTTTAGAACCAAGATAAGAAAATGGAAAAAGATAGCACTATGAAACTAAGTTCAGTTACTTGGCAAACTATTCTCATAAGTACAATACTATCTGGATATGTTCCTGCATACAAGGTTCAATCCTGGATATCTTCCCACATACGCAAGTCCACAATGGATATGTTCCCTCAAAGAGAATTAAGTAAAAAAGGAAAATGGAAATTGTCCTTTGACAGCTATGAATTCCTCTCAAAACACGTTGAGACGGTAGTGCTATTGTCCCAATAGTCTCTAATATTGATAGGGCAGATATTATGCTGTATGGATTAACAGAAATAATAGGGAACTTCCGAAAGGCGTTTTTTGCAGTTATTAAATTAACAGAGATATTTAGTCTATTTTAAGTAATAAGGTGTTGTTGATTATTGTTGCCAAGCAGAATTACTACAGTTGTGTAGTATAATCAAAAAATGACGTCTTAAAAAAATCAATACAGTGGTAATAAGTTTTTTGAAGGGATGAGATAATGTATGTTAGATTTACCAGACAAAATTAAAAATCTAATTGGAAATGAAAACTTTTCGTATGATGATGTTGGTATGTCAGATTCAACAGTTATTATTTTTACTGATAAAGTACTTAAAATTCAATCAATAAGTGAAGAATCGGAACACGAATATCAGGTTATGGAATGGCTGCAAGATAAATTACCTGTGCCAAGGGTATTGGCTTATGAAAAGGCTGAGGATAAGAATTATCTCTTAATGACCAAAGTGTCTGGTAAGATGTCATGTGCTGATCAATATATGAGAAATCCAGAGCAACTAGTAAATCTTTTGGCAGAAGGTCTTAAGATGCTTTGGAAAGTTGACATTAGTAATTGTACGTATATGCATGGACTTGATGAAAAATTACAGATGGCAAAACATAATGTGCAAAACAATGTGGTAGATATGGATGATGTTGAACCTGAAACATTTGGCGAAAATGGATTTGAGAGTTCGGAACATCTACTAAAGTGGCTTATAACAAATAGACCGGAAGAGGAGTTTGTATTTTCCCATGGAGACTTTTGTCTTCCAAATATCTTTTTGTCAGATGAAAAAATTTCTGGATATATCGATTTGGGGAAGGCTGGAATCGCAGATAGATGGCAGGATATTGCTTTGTGTTATCGAAGTCTCTTGCATAATTTTGAGGGAAAATATTGTGACAAGAAGTATCAGGGATTTAGAGCAGATATATTATTCGAAAAATTGGATATTGTCCCTGATTGGGACAAAATTCGTTACTATACTCTTTTGGATGAACTGTTTTAGAAGATCTAAAGATATGAAGTTTTTTATAAGCGTTTTATGCAGAGTGGAATGGCGAATACTAATATAATAACTTTGGTTTCTACCAAAACTAAAAGGTAAAGTGGTGTAAAAAAAGTATAATCCCATACCGCCAAGGGTGTACCAGGCTTAAGTGACATCTTTATTGTACTCTCAAGGCATGGTGTTAGAGGAAACATATCTACACTGAACCTTTTAATTTTACCTATACTTTTTAATTATTCTGACTTAATGAATCTAAGGGTATTCAAGTTAGATTTATTCGGTAACGTACCAAGCGAATAACTCAATATGTTAGCAATCTAATGCGTTTAGCAAGTCCGAGGGATGCCCTAAACGCACTGATTTCAAGCCTTTTCTGGGGTTAAGCCCCAGAGAGGGCTTTTTATTTTTGTATCAAAATATGCATGAACATAGATCCAACAATGGGATCGGGATCCCTATTATTAAATGTCCAAAAATACACCAACGAACCAGGGACTGTTAACTACTTTGGTCAGGAACTGAATACATCTACATACAATCTGGCACGAATGAATATGTTCCTGCATAAAGTCGATGTGTCCAATCAGCACTTGCACAATGCAGATACTTTGGATGCAGACTGGCCGACAGAAGAACCGACCAACTTCGATGGTGTATTAATGAACCCACCCTACAGTGCAAAATGGTCAGGAGAAAAAGGTTTCTTAGACGATCCTCGTTTTTCTATGTACGGCGTATTGCCACCCAAGTCGAAAGCTGACTTTGCATTTCTGCTGCACGGCTATTACCATTTAAAGGATTCTGGAGTAATGGCTATCGTGTTGCCTCATGGCGTCCTGTTCCGAGGAGGAGCAGAAGGGAAAATACGTAAAGCCTTACTTGAAAATGGGGCAATTGATACTGTTATTGGCTTGCCAGCTAATATTTTCTTTAATACAAGTATTCCGACCACAGTTATCATTTTGAAGAAAAATCGTGAGTCAAAAGACGTCTTATTTATTGATGCCTCAAACGATTTCAAAAAAGCGAAAAATCAGAACATATTAGAAGAGAAACACATCGAAAAAATTCTGGAAACTTACGCCAAAAGAGAAAATGTCGATAAATATGCTCAAGTTGCAAGCTACGATGACATTATAGAAAATGACTATAACTTAAATATTCCTCGATACGTTGATACCTTTGAAGAAGAAGAACCTATTTCACTTGCGGAAGTTGCTAAAGAATTAAAAGAAACAAGAGCTAAAATAGAGGAGTCTGATAAAGCACTAGCTGAAATGGCTCAAGAGTTGACTGCTTCTACCGAGGAGTCACAAAAGGAATTAGATGCATTCATGGAGTTGTTGGGTTACAAAAGTAATGATGGTGGTGAACGTCATGAGTAAGAATAACGTAAAACCCGAAATTAGATTTAAGAATTTCACTGATGCTTGGGAACAGCGTAAGTGGTATGATACCGTAAATATATCCACCGACATGGTCGATCCCAAGGAGGGGAAGTATGATGATCTTCCTCATATCGGTCCAGGAAACATTGAATCTTTTACAGGACGAATACTTAATAACGTTAAAACTGTTAGAGAGGATAATTTAATTAGTGGTAAATTCCATTTTAATTCTGGAGATATTATATATGGTAAAATCAATCCACAATTAGCAAAATATGCTTACGTAAACTTTGAAGGATTAACTAGTGCCGACACATATGTTTTAAATTCACATAACGGAATCGATCAATATTTTTTATTCGTAATATTACAGACAAAAGATTTTTACAAGTATTCAGTATCTGTTTCTATGAGAACAGGAATGCCGAAGATTAATAGGGATGAGTTAAATCAATATAATTACCTAGCGCCTTCGAATATTGATGAGCAAAGAAAAATCGGCACTTTCTTCAAACAACTTGACGATACTATCGCTCTTCATCAGCATGAACTTACCCTTCTAAAACAAAGAAAAAAAGCTTTCCTTCAAAAGATGTTTCCGAATAAAGAGGAGAGTGTTCCTGAATTGCGGTTTAATGGCTTTAGTGATGATTGGGAAGAAGTGAATCTTCTTGATTGTGTGGGTGTGTATCAACCTTCAAATTTACCACAATCTGATTTTACAGAAACGGGATACCCCGTTTATGGTGCTAATGGTCTCATTGGTTATTATTCTGAATATAATCATGTAGAACCACAAATAGCTGTTGCATGTAGGGGTAACACTTGCGGAACTGTCAATTTGATTCCTGAAATGTCATGGATTACAAGTAATGCAATGGTTGTAAACACTTATGAGAATACTGATTTGGATTTCAATTATATGCTCCAGCTAATGACAGCTTTCAATTTTGATCCGTATATTGCGGGAAGTGGACAACCACAACTGACTCGATCATCATTAGCTGGTTTAAAAATTCAATTACCGTCACTCGAAGAACAACAACACATCGGACAGTTCTTCAAGACTTTAGACGACACGATCGAACAGCACAAGCAAAAAGCGGAAGCATACAAAGAAATGAAACAGGCGTTCTTGCAGAAGATGTTTGTTTAATTCAATCAATCAGGAATAGAGGTGAAAGATATGGCTGTCTTTACGGCAGAACAGGTACTGGAAGATAATCTTATAAAAAAACTCGTAACTGGTGAGTCTCAGTGGACATATAGAGAAGACTTGCGGACTGAGGACGACCTGTGGGAAAATTTCAGGCAGAAACTTGAATCCAATAATAAAGATATTTTAGACGGGGTACCGCTGACTGAACAGGAATTTCGTCAGATCAAAAACGAGTTGAACTTTCCCAGTTTTTACGCCGCTGCTAAATGGCTGGCAGGGGAAAACGGCATTGCTAAAGTTCAAGTTCAGCGAGAAGATGCGTCACTTGGAACGATAAGATTACGCGTAATAAACCGTCAGGACGTTGCTGGTGGCATTTCGTCTTATGAAGTGATCAACCAGTTCAAATCTGAAAAACGATCCATCGAAGACTTAAATCGTCGCTTTGATGTTACCTTGCTCATCAACGGACTTCCTATGATTCATATCGAACTGAAAAACAGAGCACATCCTTATATGGATGCTTTTCGACAAATCAAAAAGTACTTAAAAGAAGGTAAGTTTACCGGTATTTATTCCACTTTGCAGATGTTTGTTGTCACAAATGGAACAGATACCCGCTATATAGCCTCAGCTCAGGATACAAAGCTGAACGAACAGTTTCTAACTAAATGGGTCGATGAACACAATCAGCCAGTAACGGATTATATTGAGTTTGCGGAGTCTGTGCTATCTATACCGATGGCTCACAAGATGGTTACTCAGTATACAGTGATCGATCACGAGAAGAAAGCACTGATATTACTTCGCCCTTATCAGATACATGCGATCGAAGCCGTCAAACGTGCGTCAACCAGACAACAGTCAGGATACGTGTGGCATACGACAGGATCAGGTAAGACGCTGACCTCCTACAAAGTGGCTCGGAATCTGCTTCAAATCCCTTCATTACAAAAGACTATTTTTATTGTAGACCGGGTAGATCTGGACCAGCAGACGACGTCATCATTTACATCCTACGCTGAAAATGATGTTATCGATATCGATAAAACAGATAACGTTAAAATGCTCATCAAAAAACTGCTCTCAGATGATCGGAATGTGATCGTGACTACGATACAGAAACTGGATATCGTAATGAAACGATTCAGAAATAGTGAGAACTCGAAGCGTTTTGAAAAGATGACGCAGTTAAAATTGGCATTCGTTGTAGATGAATGTCACCGAGCTATCAGTCCAGCCAAAAAACGTGAAATTGAAGAATTCTTCGTTTACTCGTTATGGTATGGCTTTACAGGGACACCGATATTTTTAGAAAACGCGAAAAAAGTCGTGGGAGACTTGCCTCGGACAACTACCCAGCAGTATGGCGATTGTCTACACGAGTACACAGTCAAGGAAGCAATACATGATAAAGCTGTATTAGGCTTTCAGGTTGAATACAAGTCTACATTTTCTGAAGAGCAGTTGGACAAAGCAGTACTAGCTGCATTAGGTAATAGTGAGATTGATTTAGATACGATGGAATGGGTCGATAAAGAAGCTCGCTTACCAAAAGATGTTTACGAAAAAGAAGCACATATGCTAGAGGTTATTAATTCCATAGTCAACAAATCGAGAAAAAAATTGGGTTTTCAGAACGCTCCTGAACCCACATTTAATGCAATTTTGACAACCTCTTCAATAGCACAGGCACAACAGTATTATGATTTAATCAAACGTGTTAAAGCAGGTGAGGCCGCTGTAACAATTGATGAAGAAACGAAGAAAGTATTGCCTGACTTTCCAAAAGTGGCCATCACCTATTCAATCAGCGAAAACGAGGAAGCGTCAATCACAAATCAGGATAAAATGAAAGAGTCATTAAGAGATTATAATCATGAGTTCGGAACCAATTTTACGATAGAGACGATTCGTGCATACAACGGAAACGTGAACGAGCGTATAGCCCGTAAAAAGGATCTGTTCAAACTCCGTAGTGAGCAGCTTGATTTAGTGATCGTAGTGGACCGCTTACTTACTGGATTTGATGCTCCTTGTCTATCTACGTTATTTATCGACCGGTCACCTTTGCAGCCACATGATTTGATACAGGCCTTTTCACGAACAAACCGTTTATTTGAAAAACCTAAAAAGTATGGACAGATCGTGACCTTCCAGACACCTAAAATATTTGAGCAGAAAGTCAAAGAAGCATTGGTGCTGTATTCGAATGGCGGAGAAAATGAAGTGCTGGCTCCAACTTGGGAAGAAGCTCAGGCCACATTTATCGAAGCCATTAAAGAACTAAGAGATCTTGTACAGAAACCGGAAGACGTGGAAGCTTTAAATACGGCACAGCTGAAGAAGTTCGTAAAAGCCTATCAGGCACTAGATAGAAGTTTTGCGGCAGTGCAAGTCTACAGCGATTTTGAAATGGAACAGATGGGAACGGACTTTCCGATTCAGCTCAGGGAAATAGAAGAGTTCAACGGCAAGTATGTCAATGCCTTAGACGAATTGAGAAATGAACCAGACGAAGATGATCCAGTAGAGATCGACATTGAATACGAACTGGAATCCGTCAAAACAGAGGACATCAACTATGAGTATATCGTTATGCTTATCCAGGCATTCGTACCAAGTGGAGACGATGAATATGAGTTACTTGCTCGTGAAGATGAAGTGTCCAATGCAGAAGTGGATAAGTATATCGCTGAATTGGGTAAAAGCAATCCTAAATTGTCACTTGTCATGCAAAAACTGTGGGACGGCATCAAACAGAATCCAGAAGACTTTAGAGATAAAAACGTGTCTAATGTTCTGGAAGATATGATCCAAAGTGAGGAGCAGGAATTCATCCATGACTTTTCGGAAAAATGGCATGTTAACGAAGACGAACTGACGTATGTTGTCGCTAATTACAATCCTAAGAGAGACAAGCAGAACGGCGAAAACGAACTCAAGCAGTCAGCAAATTATGAGGCCTACAGAGAAAAAGTAGAGAACCCTGTACCCAAACTGCGCTATTGGAAAACAGTTCGGTCAGATCTCAAGGAAGTAATGCAGAACGACATATTGCCGTTGCAGAGGAAGTAATTGTCCACAAGCACATTATTATATTTACCCCATGTGCTTGTCTACTAATAAATGCAAACGTTAACAACTTTGCGAATATCTACCTTTAAGAGATCCAATTATTTTGTCGAAATTATCTAACTTTTTATAGATAATAGAAAGTACTCATTGTTTTTAGTTCTTACAAATAAATAGATGCTTTAATAAGGGCAAAAGGATAGGTGACAAATATGAGTAAACAATTTAAAAAAACTATTGGTAACGGAAATAAAGTTGTATATAGTTTGAATTCTGATGGAGAGTCTTTTGATAAAAATACTATTGTAGATAGTTGGAAAAACTCGTACAGTGAAAAGGAGACAAGTTTTTGAGGGAGCTACTCATTTCGGAATACTACCTAAGTTAGATATGTTATCGAATGAAATAGTTTTTCCTAACTGCATATTATATAAATCAAAGTTTAAAGAAGATAAAGTAGAACTGTTTCTAAAAGACCTCGACAATACAAATATTATTGTTTCAACACCTACCTTAATTAAGAATATGCCAAATAAATTATTTGAACATTTAATTAATAATGTGGAACTTGTTGTTTTTGATGAAGCCCACCATCTAGCAGCGCCCGACTGGAAATTTGTAAGAGAAAAGTTTTTAGATAAAAAACTTTTACAATATACTGCGACACCATATAGAAATGATGGAAAAAACTTGAAGGAAAGATTATTTACAATTACAGTTTAAGTTTAGCTCAATAAAGTGGGTATTTTAAACCTATTGATTTTTATCCAATACAAGAATTTGAAGCTAAAAAATCAGATGAAAAATTGCAAAAATGGTAATAGAACTATTGTCTGAAGATATAAAAAAAGGTTTAGATCATGTTCTTTTAGCTAGGGCAAAAAATCGTCTGCGAGCAGAAAACTTATTTAATGATATTTATTCTAAGCATTATAAACTGAACCCAGTTATTATTCATTCTGGGCGTAAGAAAAATGAAAACAGAGAATCTTTAAATAAAATTAAAAATGGCAAGTCTAAAATTGTGGTATGTGTTGACATGTTTGGTGAAGGAATAGATATTCCTTCATTAAAAATAGCAGCAATTCATGACAAATATAAATCACTGCCGATTACATTACAATTTATTGGTCGATTTGCAAGGTCAAGTTCTGGAAATTTAGTAAACGCTAAATTAGTAACTAATACTGCAATAGATGATTTGAAAGATAGTATTGAAGATTTATATCATCAGGATTCTGATTGGAATCAATTACTTAACTCAAGTTTTGCAGTTGAATATCCAAGTTTAACCCTTGCGGTTATTGAAACTTCTTATAAATAATTATCAAAAAACACACAAAAAGACACCTCTCTTTGGTAAAATGTAGTCACCACAACAACATTCAAAGGAGAGATGTCTTATGACTAATATTTTACCAGAAAAATCAGAAAATCACGAGGTTGAATCGACCGTTTCCCACTTTTTTAAAGAATTCAAAATTGGAACACTCTTGAACCGAGCGAATGTAAAAAAAACTCGCGGTGTTAGTCCTGTGGTACTCTTTCAGTTCTTGTTTACTCTAGTCTTCACCTCAAAATCTGGAAACCAGGCTATCCTTTCTTCAAAAGCACCTGAAGAAATTAGTG